>CAYUSW010000024.1:0-11411 GCA_964447445.1 uncultured Thermotogae bacterium | reverse complement strand
GCGGCCCGCTCGACGTGCTCACGGGTCGTCGTGAAGTACATGTTCATCGGGACGACCTGCCCGGGCTTGATGCGGAGCTGCGACGTGATGTGCTCCGCAGCGCGCCCCTGGTGCGTCGGCACAGTGTGGCGGAACCCGTAGATCGTGCGGACGGCTTCCTCTAGGTGGTAGAAATTGCGCGAGCCGGCGTAGGCCTCATCGCCGAGGAACATCCCTGCCCACTGGCGATCGCTCATCGCTGAGGTCCCCGAGTCGGTCAAGAGGTCGATGTACACGTCCTCGCTCTTGAGGAGGAATGTGTTGTGGCCAGCCTCCCTGATCATGGTCTCGCGCTCGGCGCGGGTGGTCATCTTGATCGGCTCCACCATCTTGATCTTGTAGGGTTCCGCGATCGTCCGCTCTCTCATGCTGTTCCTTTCTCCCGTTTGCTGTGCTATCCGCGCTAGTGGCTGATGGCGAGGATCTGGTCGATGTACCTCGCGAGGTGGGCGCGCAGGATGCGCGCGCACTCCTCGCCGTCCTTGCGCTCGACGGCCTTCAGGAATTCGCTGAACTCCTTCTCGATGCCGGAGAAGTAGCGGTCGTTTCCCGCCGGGACCGACAAGTCCCACGTGCGGGCGACCTTGTTGCGCAGGCCTTCCAGCGTCGTGCGCAAGAGGTCGTTGTGCGTGGCGCGGTCGATGAGCTCGTGGAATTCGAGATCCAGAGCTCGTAGCGCGGCGGGCTCCGTTTCGCCCCCCATGCGCTTCAGGAGCTGCCTCATGGAAGCGAGCTCTCCCGGTGTGATCCGCTCCGGAACGAGTTTGCCCACGAGACCGTCGAGATGGTGCCGGAGCTCGCACGCCTCCTTGAGCTCGCGCACGCTCGTCTCGCTGACGTGCACACCGCGGCCGCGCACCATGACGACGAGGCCCTCGGCCTGGAGCCGGATGAATGCTTCCCGAATGGGCGTGCGGCTGACGCCGAACTCCTCTGCCAGTTCGTGCTCATGGAGTGCTTGGCCCGGGCGGCACTCCGCGAGGAGGATTCGCTGTTTGAGCTGGTTGAAGACGTCGGCGTTCATACCGAGAGTATACGCCGTGCATATCCGCCGGTCACGAGAGTCGCGTCTTGCGCAGTCTCAGCGCTGGGAAGGCTGTCTGACAGCGGCGCGAGCCAGTGCGGGATGCCGGACGACGGCGCTAGAGCGTGGCGTGAATCGCGTCGAGCACGGGCTTCGCATTCTTCGCCATCCCGAAGAACGCGGTGAGGTTCCCGCAGACGTATTCCGCGCAGTAGGCGCAGTTCTCGAGCTTTCTGTCCATCGCGCAGGCGCGGATCTCGCACGTGGAGCAGTAGTCGATCTTGCGCCCTTGGACAGGCGTGCATCCATCGCACATGCAGCCGTCGGCCGTCGTGTCGACGCCGTAGTCGGCCTTGGCCTTGCGTGCCAGCTCCTCGAGGGCCGCGCGGTCGCCCTTCTGCGTCGCGATGTAGCCATCGCAGTCGGTGCAGACGAGGCCGCAATAGGCCACCATCCTCTTCATCGCGTCCTCCTTCGTGCCGGGCGAGGATACAGGATTCTCGCGGATCCGACAGAAGCGCCTGCGGGTCAGCGCCGGTCGCCTACGACTGTCCGAGCTGCTCGCCCGTCCAACGGCAGCCGCCGCAACGGGAGCCGATCGCCAGGTGCTCCGAACACGGGATGTGGAAGGCTCCCAGAACGGCCGTGACGACCTCTGCTACGAAAGCTGCGCACGTCTTCACTCTCTTCAAGGCCCCTCCTTCGCTGCCGCGACACTGCCTACAGGGTGG
The DNA here is from genome assembly GCA_964447445.1 of uncultured Thermotogae bacterium. GTDB lineage: Bacteria > Bipolaricaulota > Bipolaricaulia > UBA7950 > UBA9294 > CAIOGO01. Next base: position 9,617 of record CAYUSW010000024.1, on the reverse strand, counting down.
CTCCGGATCGTCTCCGGCTCGTCGCACGGGAAACGCGTTGCAGCGAGGCGGGGCTGCCGGTAGCCTTGCGGGCGGTGTCGTCAGCCCCGTGTTCGTGCGCGGAAGGAGAGGTCGCCTTGGAGAGAAACAGCCCGTGGAGCCTGCGCCCTGCCCGCATGGATGACGTGCCGGTATTGACCCGCCTCCTCAACGAGCGCTACCGCCGCTTCGCGGGAGAAGACCAGCTGAGTGAGGCCCAGCTGGCGGCGGACTGGGAAAACCCCCGGATCGTTCCGGAGCGTGACATGCGCGTCCTCGTAGACTCAGATGGGCGCGCTGTCGGGTGGGCCGAACTCGAACCTCCCGGGGCTCCTCACGTTGACGCCAAAGGCTGGGTGAGCGTCGACCTTGGCGTCTCCAGAGAACGTTCCACGTGGCAGATCCTGCTCGATTGGATTGAGGCGCGAGCCCGCGCCGCGACGTGCGAGGCTCAGGAAGGGCTGCGCACCTATCTCACGGTCTGGGCGCTCGAGAAGGACAGCGAGCGACGCGAGGTGTACGCGCGGCTCGGCTACCTGCCGGTCCGGGCCATGCACCGAATGCGCGTCGACCTCATGTCGAAACCGGAGGAACCGGTTTGGCCTGACGGGCTTGTGCTCGGGAACTTCAACGCCGAGCGCGATCTCGGTCCCCTCGCGGCTGCGAGCCGGGAAGCTTTTCGTGACCACTGGGGCCACCTCCCCGTGACGCTCGAGGAAGAGGAACGCGAATGGCAGGGATGGCTCCGCACGCATGCTGAGGCGATCGACCCATCGCTCTCTACGCTGGCGTGGGATGGCGAACAGGTTGCCGGCTTCGCCCTCGGGCGATGGCATCTCCCGCTCGATCGATCGCGCGGCGTGGTGGCCAGCCTTGCTGTGCGACCCGCGTGGCGGGGCCGGGGACTTGGATCTGCGCTGCTGCGAAATGCGCTCGGCGAGTTTCAGCGCCGCGGCTGCGGCTCCGCCGAACTCATGGTCGACAGCGCCAACCTCACCGGCGCTCTCCGCCTCTACGAACAAGTCGGGTTCCGTGCCTTCCGGACGCAGATCGTCTACGAGAAGGAACTTCGCGCCGGCGTCGACGTGGCCCAGCGCGGTACGTGATCCCGGAACCTAGACCTCTCGCACAACGTCGCTTCGTGCCTTGCGCGACCGTGCCGGCGGCGCCTCGTCGGGGATCCCGAACGAGACGGCAGCCACCATCTGCTCGTCGGTTTCGAGCCATGCGTTGAGCTGTGGATAGGCGTACCAGACGTCGGCAATCCAGAGCGACCCAATCCCTAGATCCTGTGCGGCGAGTAGCATGTTCTGGATGGCGGCTCCGACCGACTGCACGTCGGCCAGTTCGTCCCACGACGCATTCTCCTTCCGTGCGAGCCAAGGGTGAGCGCCGGCCGGATTGTGAACGAACACCGTGGTCGGCGCCTGCTCCATGCAAGCGATTGTTCCGCGGGCCGAGCCTGTCTTCTCTCCTCCGGCCTCCATCTGATCGAGTCCCTCGCGGAACGCCTGAAGCATGCCGGCTCGCGTCTCGCCGGTCACGACCGTGAAGCGCCACGGCTGGCGATTCTTGGCCGACGGAGCCTGGATGCCCGCGGCGAGAATCGCGTCGAGCGCCCCGGCGGGCAACGGGTCGGGTCGAAACCTGCGGATGCTGCGCCGCGCAGCGATGGCCTCTCTCGTGTTCATGGAATCGTGCCTCCTCTTGCTTTGCGATCGTAGCGCGCGCCGAGTCCTGGCAGCCAGGCGCGGGGGCGTCAACCGGTCGATGCGCGACGCTCGCGCAAATGGGCGCGGATCATGAGGACCAAGAGGAAGGACGTGCAGGCCACAGCGCGGACGGCGTACACGGCCGCGAGCCAGCCTTTGCTCGATAGAAGCGAGAGCGCGGCTGCACCCAGCATGCCGATCCATGCGGCGAACGACTCCGTGTTCCTGTCCGCCTTCCAGATGCGCTTCACGACCGGGAAGTAGGCGATGACGAGGATGGCCTGGATCGCCACGTGAGCCGCGGCGTGCTGGCGCGTGAACCACCAGAAGATGAGGATCGCGGCGACGGCGCCGAGGCAGCCGATGTCGAAGCGCGTGAAACGCGAGCTCTTGTCACCCCAGATCCAGATGACGATCGACACCGTGCTGACAAGAACGATGTCCGATGTGTTGAGGATGTTGTCGAGCGGGCCGAACGCGCCCTCTGAGAGGTAGGTGACGAAGCTTCCGACGACGGCGATCGTGAAGAAGACCCACATGGCGAGCGCCGGCTCTATCCGCTTCCTGCGGATAGCCCAGACGTAGTGAACAAGGATGAACGCGTTGAGGGCGATGACGGCGGCGAGCGAGCAGGCTCTCATGAACCGCCGCCCAGGGCTTCGTCGAGACTCGAGACGAGTCCCGCGATGTCGTCTTCGCTGATGACGAGCGGCGGATAGAAGCGGAGGAGGCATGCGGCGGGCTTGTAGCCGACAAGGAACCCGCGGTCGAGAAGCGCGCGATGGATGTCCCGGAGCGCGGGCTTGCACTCTGATCGGAACTCCATCGCCAGCATGAGGCCTCGGCCGCGCACCTGGCGCACGACGTCGTGCCGGGCGGCGAGAGCCTCGAGTTCGCGCCGGAACCATCCCCCGACCTTTGCACTCCTCTCGACGAGTCCCTCGTCTCGCAGGATGGCGATCACCTCTCCCGCGACGGCACAGCCCAAGGGGTCGTTCTGATGCGACTGGGCGTAATGAAAGCCGCTCGCTTCGAGTTCTTCGCCGATCGGCCCGCGCATGGCGACGGCGCTCACTGGGTAGCCGTTCCCGAGACCTTTCCCCAGTGCCACGAGATCGGGGCGGATGTCGTAATGCTGGAAGCCGTACCACGTACCGGTGCGGCCGAGACCTGTGGTCACTTCGTCGACGACGAGCATGCCGCCGGCGTTCGCCACGCGCGCGGCGAGCGCGCGGACGGGACCGCGTGGCGGCAGCTTGACCAGTCCGCCGGAGTTGCCCGGCTCGAAGACGAAAGCGCCGATGCGATCGAACGGGATCTCGGCGAGGCGCGTGCAGCCGGGGTCGCAATCGGCGTGACGGGGACACTCGGCGCAGGCGGCCCAGTCGAACAGAATCCATTCGGCGGACGACGTCGCGCCGGCGATCCCGTACGCCGAGAGATAGGCACCCGCGAGCCCCAACAGGAGAGGCTTGCGGCTTACGGATCGGCCGATCTGGGTCGCCAGCTCGACGGCCTCGCTGCCTGAGGCGAGGAAGACGCACTTGCCATGAGGAAGCAGGAGCGTGGCGAGGAGGGCCTTCGCAGCCTCTGCGGCCAGCGCGCTCTCGACGCGGTAGCCAAGATGCATGGCGCGATCGAGTTGAGCGTGCATGAGGGTCTGCAGGCGCGGATGGGCATATCCAAGGCCGGCGCACCAGACACCGGACTCGAAGTCCACGATGCGGTCGCCGGCCGCGGTGATCAGGTATGCACCCTCGGCGCGCACGACGTCGTCGCGCCACAGCTCGTACCCGGTGCAATCGAGGATCGGTCTCATGCGATGCCTTCGCCTTCCATGCGGCGAAGAGTACATCGTCTCATCCTGTGCTGTCGACGACGGCGGGCTGTGCCCCTACAGGATCGGCGGACCTTGACCGCCTGATTCCTGCGATGGATACTGCGCCCAACCTGCGCCGCCGGCGATCGCCGGAAACTGTGGCGCGGCCCTCGCCCCTGACAAGGCAAGGAGAAGGAGACGAACTCAGGTGGAACTGGTCGCGTAGCAGGACGGACCGAAAGGCCGTAGCCAGTTCTGTTTGAGTACGCCGAATCCTGCGTCTTGTTCCCACTTCGGAACCGTTCCGAACAGGTCACTTGGCCCTTTCCCCTCCGTCCGTGTGTTGACGCCACTCTTGCCGACGGGCGCGCGGCGCACGTTCGGCGCGGAATCATCATGTGAGAGAGGATGGACGATGAAGCTTTCGATGCGTCCCTTTCGGGACGAAGACGACTACTGGGCGATTCGGCAGTTCCTGCGCGACGTGTACGTGCGCAACGGCCGGACCGAGCACTCCTGGCTTCCGCAGCGCTTCGACTACTGGCGGTTCTTCGAAATGCCCGTCTTCGGGGACGGGGCGCTCGAGACGGATGTGTTCCTGTGGGAGACGGAGAGCGGTGAGTCTGCCGCCGTGCTCAATAGCGAGTCCCGCGGATGGGCGTACCTACAGGTAGATCCGAGATTCCGGACGCCTGCGCTTGAAGAGGAGATGGTGACGGTCGCTGAAGAGCGATTGCGTACGATTGGGACGACAACCGGTAGGCCGGTCGTTGTGGTCACCGCGCAGGATGCCGACGCGATGAGGACGGGCCTCCTCGCCCGGCGTGGCTACAAACGCCGCGCCGAGTGGCAGGTAGCGCCGCGCACGCGCGACCTCTCGCATCCGATCCCTGAGATTCCCACTCCGCCGGGATACACGATCCGCTCGATGGACGCGGATGACGAAGAGCTGAAGCGTCGGAGCTGGGCTACGTGGAGGGCTTTCCATTCCGACGAGCCAGCCGACGGCTACCGCGGCTGGGAATGGTACCGGTGCATCCAGCGGCAGCCCCTATATCGGCGCGATCTTGACCTCGTGGCAGAAGCACCGGCGGGAGAGATCGCCTCGTTTGCCACCGTCTGGTACGACGACGCACTTCGAGTCTGCACCTTCGAGCCGGTCGGGACGGCGCTCGAGCACCAGCGCAAGGGGTTGGCCAAAGCGGTCATCGCCGAGGGGATGCGGCGCGCACGCGAAATGGGGGCACGAGTGGCCTCGGTGGGCGGCGGCGGGGCATCGGGACTGCACGCCGACGGCCTCTACGCCAAGATGTTCGCGAAAGACGGCATCAGCACGGTGCCGTGGCTCAAGTATCTTGATGGGGAGGGCGCCTAGCAGCGACCTGCCGCGAGAGGAGTGACATGACATTCGAGATGCGGCGATACAGGAGCGAAGACGACTACTGGGCGATCCGTCAGTTCCTGCGGGACGTCTGCCTACGAAACGGCCGGACCGAGCACTCGTGGCCGGCGGCGCGCCTCGACTGGTGGCGCTGGCACGGGATCAAGAACCTGGGAGACGGGAAACTTGAAACCGACGTGTTCCTGTGGGAGATTCCCGGGGGGCAACTCGCAGCGGTTGCGAATTGCGAAGGGCGCGGGCAGGTGTTTCTCCAGGTGGATCCGCAGTTCCGGACGGAGGCTCTCGAGAACGAGATGCTCGACGTCGCGGAGAAGAACCTCACTGGAATCGGGAAGTCGTCCGGGCGGCCGTTCATCAACGTGTGGGCTCAAGACCGCGACCTGATGCGGACCGAGCTTCTCGCGCGACGGGGCTTCGCGCGGCGCGCCGACTGGCAGCAGATCGAGCGGGTGCGCGATCTCGCGCTTCCGATTCCCGACGCGCCAGTTCCGGAGGGATATGCGATCCGCGCCATGAAGGCCGACGACGAGGAACTGAAGAAACGAAGCTGGGCGAGCTGGCGGGCCTTTCACTCCGACGAGCCGGACGAGAAGTATGACGGAGACTGGTCGTGGCTCCGCAACGCCATGTGTGCGCCCATGTACCGCCGCGATCTCGACATCGTCGTCGAGGCACCGACGGGCGAGATCGCGGCGTTCGCGACCGTGTGGTACGACGACGTGACCCGCTCGACATACTACGAGCCGGTCGGCACGATGCCCGAGCACCAGCGGCGAGGCCTGGCCAAGGCTGTGATTGCGGAAGGCATGAGGCGCTCGAAGGAGATCGGCGCGCTTTTCGCCACCGTGGGTGGCGGCGGGGAATCGAATCCTCCAGCCGAGGCTCTCTACGCTGGGATGTTCCAGAAGGATGGCGTGAGCGCGACCGGTTGGCTCAAGTACCTGGACGGGAAGCCCTAGTCGCGTCGGAAGGGAGCGCTTCGAGGGGCCGCATGGGCGGCCCCTCGCTTCATTTCTCTGCGGGCTTGACTCTGTCCGGACGATGTGGATACTATAAATACCATGCCGGTATCCTTGGAGTCGATGAGCGAGAGGAGAGAACGGATCCTCGCTTGCGGGCGGAGGATGCTCGCGGAGAAAGGGCTTCGCGCGATCACAACGAACGCGATCGCGGCGCGCGCGCGGATCAGCAAGAAGACGCTGTACGGATGTTTCCCGGCGAAGAGCGACCTTGTCGGCGCGATCCTCATCGCGTTCATCGAAGAGAACCTCGCGCGTTGGGACACGGCCCTCAACGACGAGGATGCGCCGGCCATGGAGCGAATCGCCCGCTCGCTCGACTATGTCGCCCAATTCCTTCCCCAGCTCCAGGCGCAGGTCCTCAGTCAGGCCGAGCCGGGCGCCGTCACCCCAGGGCTGTGGAAGAAGATCGATGCAATCCGTTTGGCGCGCCTGTCGCGCTTTCGCAGCCTCATGGAGAAGGCACAGGAGGAGGGCTACCTGCGCGCTGACGTGGATCCTGACTACTGGATCCTTCTCCTGCTCGGCGTTGTGCAGACAGTGCTCGTTCCCTCTGTCCTTCTTGAACGAGGCATCCCTCTTCCCGACATCGTGCGCACCGTAAGGGCGATCTTCTACGACGGCCTTCTGACCGAAAAGGGCCGCCGCTACGTGAAGGAACGACGAAAGGAGAACGCATGAAACCGCATCACGGCTTCTGTGCTGGGATCGTGGGCAGCGCGCTTCTCGCCTTCGGGGCCGTAGCTCAGATCCCCCTCACGGCGGACGACGTTCTCGCTAGGATGCGGGCCAACGCCACCGCAGTCGACGACTTCGACGCACACATCACCGTCCGGACCTACGAGGATGGATCGGTCAAGCTCACGCAGGAGCGGCGACTCTCACTCCTCCAGCCGGACAAGATGCGTCAGGAGTACCTGTCCCCGAGCTACCTTGCCGGGAACCTGACGATCATCGTCGGAGACTCGATGTGGACCTACATCGCGGCAAACGAGACGTGGGACTCGAAAGATCTCTCCCTCCTCTCGGACGCCGAACAACCGTGGCTCCCATTTCGCCAACTCCTGCGCACTGTTCAGGACGAGCTTGCGAACTACACGTTCTCCGCCGTCGGAGTCGAAGGCGGCGCCTATCACCTCCGCGGGACGGGCGAGTCAGCGGATGCCGTCTACGGCGCGATCGAGCTCTGGGTCGATCCCGACACGTTCGTGCCGCGGCGGCGACTCCTCTACGACACCGACGGGAACCTGCTCGTCGACGCGCGCGTGCTCGATGTGGAGGAGATTGCCGATGGGGTCTTTGTCGCGCGGCGGCTTGAGACGTACGACGAGGCGGGCACGCTCAAGAACACCGTTGTCTACGACGTGGTCACCATCAACCAGGGGCTCGATCCGGCGCTTTTCGCCGTGCCGGAAGAGGCGACATCGTGAGCCGAGAGCCGGTCTTTGCCGCCGCGAGACTCGTCAAGGCGTTCGGGACGCTGCGCGCCGTGGACGGACTGTCGATGGCGATTGCGCCGGGCGAGATCTACGGGCTCGTCGGCCCGAGTGGCTCGGGCAAGACGACGCTCATTCGCATGCTCTGCGGGCTCACCGTTCCGACGAGCGGTGAGGCGCGCTTGCTGGGGCGTGAGATGCCGCGCGAGCGTCGAGCCGTCGAGAGTCGCTTCGGCTACATGCCCCAGGAGCGCGCCGTCTATCGCGACCTGTCGATTGGGGAAAATCTTCTGTTCTTCGGGCGGATCTACGGAATGGACCGGCGGCGCATCACGGCGCGTACAGGCGAACTCCTTGCGATGATGGGTCTCGCCGATCGCGCGAAGCAGCGCGCCGACCGCCTGTCGGGCGGCGAGAAGCAGCGGTTGTCCCTCGCTTGCACGCTCGTCCACGAGGCCGACGCGCTCTTGCTTGACGAGCCGACGATCGGCCTCGATCCGGCGCTGAGAGCCGAGTTCTGGGACCACTTCCGTGATCTCTGCGGTCGCGGCCGAACGCTCCTCGTCTCCACGCACTACCTCCACGAAGCCGACCGATGCCTGCGCGTTGGGCTGATGCAGCGCGGCCGCCTTGCCGCGGAGGGCACACCGACCGAACTTCGAGCCGTTGCGGCCGGTCGAGTCGGGCGCGCCGTGCCCGACATGGAGGACGTCTTCCTTGTCCTCACAGGATCGCGGGGAGGTGAGCGATGAGACTGCATCGCATCGGGGCGATGGCCGAGCGCGTCTTGCGCCAGTTGTGGCATGACCGACGGGTTCTCGCGTTCATGCTCCTTCTGCCGGCGGTGGCGATGATCTTGTTCGGGTACTCGTTCTCCGGCGACATCCGGGGCGTCCGCGTCGCGTTCATCGATGAGGACCAGACCGACCTCACGGCGTCGATCCTCGAGAGCCTCGAGAAGGATGACGCTCTCACCGTGCGCGTTGCCGCAGCCGGGCAGGATCTAGAGCAGCTCTTGCTCGACGGTGGATACCAGGCCGTGATTCGGATTCCGGCCAAGTTCACAAGCCTCTACTACGCGCACTTCGCGATGGGCGTCGCGACGAGCGCGCGGGGCCGAATCGACCTCGCGCTCGACGAGTCCGATCCCCAGATCGCTGCTGCGGTGCAGAAGAGCCTTGCGGACGCGCTCATGGATCTCGGTGAAGGCGGCCCGGTCGACGTACAGGTTCAGGACCTCTACGGCGTCGAGGTCCGGTTCATTGACAGTTTCGCGCCGGCGATCATGGGGATGGTCGTGGCGATGATCAGCACGGTGCTGACGCTGTTGTCCATCGTTCGCGAAAAAGTCGACGGCACGTTCGCCCGCGTTTGGGTCTCGCCGGTGCGCCGCGGCGAGTTCATCCTCGGCTACGTCCTTGCGTTCGGACTCATCGCCCTCGTCCAGTCGGTCGTCGTGCTCATGGTTGGGGGCCTCGTCTTCCATATCGTGATCAACGGCTCTGTCTTTTGGGCCTTCCTGTGCGTGATCCTGTTTGCGGTCGGCAGCGTCGGCCTTGGCACGCTGTTGTCGGCGTTGGCCCAGACAGAGTCGCAAGCGATCGTCTTCTTCCCGCTCGTGATCCTTCCGTCGGTCCTCTTGTCCGGGATGATGTGGCCTGTACAGGCCATTCCCGCCGTCCTGCGCCCCTTGTCGTACCTGGTGCCGCTCACGTACTCGAACCGCGTCCTGCGGGCGGTCATGGTGAAAGGTCTCGCGCCGTGGCAGGAGCCGCTCGGGTTTGGAGGAGTTCTCGCTTTCGTCGTCCTAACGGTCGTTGCGGCGAGCCTTGTCCTGCGGCAACAGAGCCGAAACTCCGAGTAGGGCGGCTTGGCCTGGGGATGGCGCCAAGCCGTGGACGAAGTTGCTTCGCCCAAGCCATGCCGGACCCCGGACCCCTCGACCGTGGAGCCGCTACTTCGCCTTTGCCGCCATCTCCCTCGCCCACGCGGCAACGCGCTCCGCGAGCGCTGCGGGGTCCTTAAGATCGGCCTGGAGCACGGCGAGCTCGCCCAGCGCCTTGGAGTTGGGGCAGAGCTCGCGCATCGACTCGAACGTCTTCTTCTCGCCATTCGAGCCCATCGTGCAGAAGAAGGCAACGGGCTTTCCTTTGAGGTCCGCCGCGGTCAGATAGCTGCGCACCGCGGGGACCAGGTTCCAGCCCCACACCG
>CAYUSW010000023.1:0-9853 GCA_964447445.1 uncultured Thermotogae bacterium | reverse complement strand
CTCTTCCTGTCCGCAACGGCGAACTTCAGACTGCAGGAGCGGATGCGCCAGGAGCTCCCGCCGGACGCTCGCGTCGTGTCGTACTACCACCCCATCTGGGGCTGGGAGCCCGACCTGATCGGTGAGGCCCGTGACGGCTATCCGATCTACGTCTATCGCATGAGAGGTCCGGCGTGATCTCTTCGCTCGACGCTCTGGCCGCCGCCGCCGGGTTTCCGCCCGCGGGTCGAGATGCGCAGATCCTCCGTATCACGGATGACTCGCGCCTCGTCGAGTCGGGAACGCTGTTCGTGGCACATCGCGGCGTCCACGCCGACGGTCACGACTTCATCCAGGATGCCGTGGCCCGCGGCGCATCGGCCGTTGTCGCCGAGCATCCCGTCTCGGTCGAGGTTCCATCGTGGGTCGTGCCCGACGGGCGGGCGGCTCTCGCAGCCTGGGCGGCGGCATTCTACGGCCACCCGTCGCGCGAGATGTTCACGATCGGCGTGACGGGCACCAACGGGAAGACGAGCGTCTGCCACTTCATCGCCCACCTTCTCGACGTCGAGACGACCGCGGTGCTTGGCACGGTCGCCAACTTCGCGCGCGGACTGCGGGCGCTCACCACGCCTTCCAGTCCGGTCGTCCAAGAGTACGCACGCCAAGCCGCGAGCGCGGGATGCCGGAACCTGGTCATTGAGGCGTCATCCATCGGCCTTGAGCAGCACCGCCTCGATCAGGTCGACTTCCGCGTCGGCGTCTTCACCAACCTGACGCGCGATCACCTGGACCTTCACGGCACGATGGCCGCGTACGGCGAGGCCAAGGCGCTTCTCTTCCGCGCGCTCCCTTCGTCCGGCGATGCGATTCTCAACGCAGACGACGCGTACTGGGAGACGTTGCGCGCCGTCTGTCGCTGCCGGGTCCTCTCGTACAGCCTGCGCCCCGGCGCTGACCTCGTCGGCGAGATCGTGTCCGAGGATCGGAGCGGAATCGAACTTCGGCTCCATTGGCGCGGCGAGAGCGCCCAGACGTCGCTTCCGCTCCACGGGCGGCACAGCGTGTCGAACGCACTCGCCGCTTGCGGCGCGGCGCTCGCCGCCGGCCGGTCGTTCGTCGAACTTGTGCGCTCCCTCGAAGCGCTGCCCGCCGTGCCTGGGCGGTGGCAGACGTTTGCGCGCGACGATGGCATCGATGCGGTGGTGGACTACGCCCACACGCCGGACGGCCTCGAACAGGTCCTCGCATCGCTCCGCCGGTTGTACCCGGCGGTCACCGTCGTGTTCGGCTGCGCCGGGGGCAGCGACCGGGGGAAGCGCGCCCAGATGGGCGAGATCGCCGGCCGCCACGCCCAACTTGTCGTGCTGACGGCCGACAACCCGAAACAGGAAGACCCCGCCATCATCGCGGCCGAAATCTCCGTGGGGGTTGCGCGCACGTCGGCGAGGAGTCTACGGATCCTCGATCGCAACGAGGCCATCGCGGCCGCCGTGGCCGGGACGCCCGTTGGCGGCGCCGTCCTCCTCGCAGGGAAAGGCCATGAGACCTACCAGATCGTGCGCGGCGCCTTCGTCCCTCACTCCGACGTCGCCGCGCTCGAGGCGCTGGGTTTCGCGCCCCTCGTTGCGCGCGCTCACGGGCAGGCAGCATGACCGCCGACGTCGAGGGACGCGGTTCCCGCACTCGGGCCCGGCGTCGCCGCTCTCGCCCTACGACCCCGGAGGAGCCGCACGCAGGACGTCGTCTACGATCTCTTCCAGGCGCACGTCGTGCGAGCCCTTGACCAGAACGACGGCATCGGTCTCCGCTGCGAGGTATCCGATCACGTCGGCGGCGACTCGCTCCCTATCTACAAGGCGGACCCGAGGGTCTCCCGCCGCGCGGAAGGCCTCGGCCGCGCGTTCCCCGATCGGGTAGACGGCGTCGAGGCCGAGTTCGAGCGCGAGCCCCGCGATCTCGCGATGCCACAAGGCTGAACTCTCTCCAAGCCCAAGCATGTCGCCGATCACGGCAACGCGCTTCGACGCCGCCGTCCCGAACGCCGCGAGCGTGCGCAACGCAAAAGACATCGAGCTTGGATTCGCGTTGTAGGTGTCGTCCAAGACGACGCCAAACCGCGCCGGCCGGCGCTCCATTCGGTGAGGCACTCCGCGGAAGGTGGCGGCGCGCTGCTCGAGAGCCGTCGCGGGAACGCCGAGGCGGTGTGCGCTCAACGCGGCAAGGAGGAGGTTCGTGGCATTCGCCGTTCCCACGAGATCGGTCTCCAGATGGAGCGGAGGGTCGTCGATCTCTATCGACAGCCTCGGAACAGCGGTCAGGACGCGCACCCTTACGTCGCCGCGCGCGAGCCCTACACGGATGAGGTTCGGCCGCCGCTCCGCCGCTGCGCGCGCCCACAGCTCCGGCGAGTCCGCGTTTACGTAGGCCGCGGCTCCGGAAGGCAGATTGCGCACAAGGTCCCACTTCTCGTCCGCGACGCCTTCCGTCGTGAGAAGAGCCTCGAGGTGGCTCGGGCCGACCGACGTCACAATGCCCACGGAGGGGCGAAGCAGGCAGACGAGGAGGGCGATGTCTCCCGGCCGATCGGCTCCCAACTCGAACACGCCAAGCTCGGTCGCGGCCGGCATCGCAAGAACGGCCAAAGGAAGGCCGATCTCCGTGTTGTAGTTCTCCGGTGCCGCGTGCACCCGGAACGTGCCGCCCGCCAGGTGGGCAAGCAGGGTCTTCGTCGTCGTCTTCCCGTTGCTGCCGGTGATCGCGACGATGGGAATCGAGAACCTCGCACGCCACGCCCGCGCCACGTCGTGCAACGCTTGGCGAACGTCGCGAACGACGATCGCGGCCCCCGACTGGGCCAACGCGTGTCCCGATTCAGCTACAACGACACCGCAGGCGCCGCGGGCGAACGCGTCGCCGACGAACGCGTGCCCGTCCGTGCGCGCACCGGGGAGGGCGAAGAAGAGGTCTCCAGGAACGACGCGGCGGGAATCGACGGCGAATCCGGACGGGACGACGGCGGCATCGCCGGCGAGCCTCCCGCCGACGATGCCGCCGATCTCGCGGATCGAGAACATCGCCCTCGCCCCGCCCCTACTCCGCCGGCAGGCTCTCGGCCACCGAGGACAACAGCAGGGCTCGCGCTTCCCACTCGTCGTACGCGACGTAGCCCGGGAAGGTGTATGTCGCCGTCGTCACCCCGTACAACGCCTCCCCACCGTCGGACAGGTACGGGTCCACGGCAAACAGCTCGACCGTGACCGTCTCGTACGTCGGGATCGTCTCCAGGTGCTGGATCGCGTCGGCGAGGCCCGCGAACGACTCCGGCATCTCGGCCCTCTCGATGCGGCGCGGTCCTCCGTAGGCGCGGACCACGAGTTCGTCCGCCATCAGGTCCTCGGGAATCGCAAGTTCCCCGCTCTTCACGACTTCCTCTCCCTGGAACGTCTGAAGCCTGAGGACGAACCGAATGGTGTCGCCCGGCGTGTAGACCACGCTGTCGAGGCCGAGGCCCTCAATGCGGATCGCGCGGAGCTCGCTTGTGACCTGCATCGATGCGGAGATCTGTGTGATCTTGGGGTCGGCGAACTCGTTGTACTGCAAGTACGCCACGATCTCGGCGAGCTGCCATGGCGGGTACAGGGCGATGTCGCTCGTGCTGACGAAAGTGTCCCTCCGATGGAGCGGTGACGGCATCCCGTCCCCGCGGATCTCGTACGACACCTCTACAGTTCCCGCGCCGATACGGTCGAGGGTCGTGTCGATGGCCTCGAATCCCGCCGCGAGAACCAGCTCCGGAACAAGCCGCCGCTCGTTGACGAGGTTCGCGGCGAGCGTGCGGTACGCGCTTCGGTCCAGATCGGAGATCTCGATCTCCAGCGCGATCGTCGACGCGGTCCCGCCGACCCGCCCTCCAATCGCCGCGGCGCGATCCTCGCTGATGACCCCGATGGGCTCGCCGAGCGTTCCCAGTTTGAACGATGCATCGAGCGTCTTCATCGTGTCGACGATCGAGACCGTCGTGAGAGGAAACACCGACGATCCGTTAGAGAGGAACGGGTGCCCGAATCCGATGACGGCCGAACCGTCCACGTACGTGACGGTGCCGAGCGAGCCGACCGAGATGTCCCCGGTCACAAGCCCGACGCCGAGGGATCCACCGGGGGTAAGGCCCTTCGTCGCGGCGGCCCCGGTCGCGAGCGCCGCTCCGGCCAGGGGCAGGAGATTGAGCCCCAAGGAGGACAATCCCTTGATCTCGGGGGCGAGCGACGACGGTGCGAGGAAGTCGGCCAGCGTTCCGCGGGGCCGCGGACTCGACGTCTCGCCTCCCATCAAAACCGACAGCGAGCGGCCCGACAGGCCTACGGCGACGAGGGGACTCGACACCGGGTACGCGAAGATCGCATTCGGCAACGCCGCAACTTCCTTGACGCTCGGCCTGAAGGCTCGTTCGATCAGCTCCACGGCCCCCAGCACGGAATCGCCGATCGGCGCCGCCGACACCGTCTTTGCGGAATCGAGCACCTCCAGCATCGGCTCGATCGGCGTCACCAAGCCGATCGGCATGATCTCCTTCGACCACGTGGCGGCCCGGCTGAGCGCGCCGACCAGCTTTCCGCCGATGTAGATCGGACTTCCGCTCATTCCTTGGGCAATGCCACCGGATCGACCGATCGCTTCCCCGCTCACGCGCACGACGATGAAGTCGGACAGCGTGCCCGGCTGGTCGATCACGCCGAGGACGTCCACCGAGAACTCACTGATGACGTCGCCGGCCACGATCGTCTTCCCAATCCCCGTCATCCCGATCTTGACCTCGTCAAGGAACAGGAACTCCGACCGTTGATAGGCGCTGGCGCCGACAGTGCAAAGGGCAAGAACAAGGACAAGAGCCGCTGCGTGGAGCCGCATACGATGGCCTCCTTCAGAGCTACGAACGCGCTTCGCGAGCGAGTATAACGAAACCGCGTCTCGGCATCGTCGCCTCCAGCGATCGTGAGAGCGCTCGCCCGACTCGTCGCCCGCGGCGCTCCGATCCGGCAGACAGGTCGGAGGGCACGGAGAGGAGTCCGTCTCGTTGTGTTGCCGTCCGCGCCGGCTAGAATGTCAGCCTATGCGTTGCTCCGTGGCTTGTATTCGAGTCGCCCTCTGGGTTGCAGGAAGCGTCGCGCTGACCTCCCTGTACGCATGCCTCGGCCCACAGGACAACCGATCTCCCACCGCCTCGTTCCGGGCTTCGCCGGTTGCCGGGTACGCGCCGCTCACCGTGTCGCTTGACGCGCGGGCGTCCTTCGATCCCGACGGCGACACGTTGTCCTTCTCGTGGACGTTTGACGGACTAGAACCCGCCACCGGCGCTGTCGTCGCGAGGACCTTCTCCGCAGGGCAGCACGCGATCGAACTCCGAGTCTCGGACGGCCGCGGCGGAGTCGACGTCGAGACGGGGTCCGTCGCGGTGGATGCGGTCCCCGAGGGGTTCGTCGCGATCTCGTTCGACTGGATCGATGACGACCCTCAGACGTGCACGTTCCTCATCCCGTGGGATCTCTACCAGATGTACAAAGGGCGAATCCGCAGCGCGGCGGCCGAGACGTACGCCTACGGAGACTACGTCGCCGATCCGCTCGACGACCCAACCGTCGAGGACTACGCAGACGTCTTCTGGACCCGCACGCGCAGCGTCGAGTCCTTCGTCGACTACGCCCTGTCCTTCGTTCAGAGTTCGATTCGCTATCGTCCGGACCCCAGGAGCCAGGAGTGGCCCTGGTATCCGCTCGAGACGCTCGTCGCGCGAGAAGGGGACTGCGAGGACTCGGCCATCTTGTTCGTCAGCCTGTTGCGGGCGCGCGACGTGCCGTCGAGCCTGGCGCTCGTGGACACAGACTCCGACCACATCCCCGACCACGTGCTCGCGCTTGTGCCTGTGTCCGAGGCGTGGGCCTCTCGGCTGCCGTGCCGGGACTCGCTTCTCGGGCTCGGCGGCACTCTCTACGCCGTCGCGGAGACGGCGACCGACGGACCCAACATCCCGTTCGGCTGCGACCCGTGGGGGCTTTCGCCCGAGGACGTCCTCGAAGTGTGGCCGTTCTAGATCTCTGGTACCCTGCTCTGCCCGCGGGTATGATGCCCCCGGAGACTCGATGAACAAGACACTCGTTGATCCGCGCCAGCTCCTGCGTTTCGACTTCGGGGAGGCGCACCCGTTCAAGGTGTTTCGGCTCGGGCTCCTCGTCGACTTGCTCGCCGACTACGGGCTCCTCGAGCGGCCGGACGTGAAGCTCATCCCGCTTCGCGAGGCGACTCTCACCGAGGCCCTCACATTCCACTCCAAGGGATACCTCGAAGCCCTCAAGCTCGCCAGTTCCGGAATGTGGGTCCCCAACCAGTTCGCTCACGGCCTCGGGACAACGGACAACCCTGCGTTTCAGGACGTCTACGAGTGGGCAATGCTGATCGCCGGTGGATCCATCGACGCTGCCGACGCCCTCCTCCGCGGTGCGTCGCGAGCCTTCCATCCCGCAGGCGGCTTGCATCATGCCATGCCGGCGAACGCCTCCGGCTTTTGCCACGTGAACGACGGCGTGCTCGCCATCGAGCGGCTGGCCGGCGAAGGACGGCGCGTCGCGTACGTCGACATCGATGCGCACCATGGTGACGGTGTTCAGCACGCGTTCTACGGCCGCAGCGACGTGCTGACGATCTCCGTCCATCAGACGGGGTACACGATCTTTCCCGGTACGGGATTCGAGGATGAGACCGGCAGGGACGAAGGCTCGGGATTCTCGCTCAACGTTCCTCTCTTGCCGGGCGCCGGGGACGCCGCCTACGACCGCGTGCTCGACGAGCTCATCATGCCGGCGCTGGATCTCTTCGCTCCCGACGTCCTCGTGACGCAGTTGGGAACGGACGCGCTGATCGGCGACCTCTTGGCGAACCTCCGGATGAGCCTCCACGGGTTCGAGCGAGCCGTCGAACGCTTCCGCGCGCTGGGAGTCCCTTGGCTGGCCCTCGGAGGCGGCGGCTATGACGTGGGGAACGTCGTCCGCGCTTGGGCCCTCGCCTGGAGTGTCATGTTGGACGAGAAACTTCCCGACGAGATCCCGTCTCTCTTCCTCACTCAGGCCGCGCCACACGGAGTCACCGTGTCCCAACTGCGGGGACCGCGTGAAGTCCCGCCGACGTCCGACCGCGTTCTTGAGGCCCTCGCGGAGACCATGGCCAAGGTGCGCGAGGCCACATTCCCCGCGTTGGCCGACGCGCGCAAGGGAGCCTAGCCGCCGCGAGCTTGAATCCGCCGCATTCGGCAGGGGGCCGCGCATGTCCGAAGACCGAGAGATCCGAGAGACCGGAGGGCGCACTGACGTCTACGTGAGTCTGCAGGACGGGCGAGTGTTCCGAGCCCCTCTCAGCGTGTCTGTCGCCGATGTCTTTCGCGTCGCCTACCCCGACGAAGAGGACCCGCCGGTGGCCGCAATCGTCGATGGGGAGCTGCGGGAACTTGCCTATCCCCTGAAACGCGACGTCTCGGCGTCTCCGGTTCGCGTGTCCGACTCTGACGGCATGAGGATCTACAGCCGCAGCCTGTGCTTCCTTCTCGTCGCTGTGGCCGCGGAGCTCTTTCCCTCCGTGCCCGTGCATATCGACTACTCCGTCCCCCACGGCGGGTACTTCTGCCGGATTGAGGGGCGCGAGCCGTTCACCCCCGAGGAGCTCAGCCAGATCAAGACTCGCATGCAGCAACTGGTCCGCGAGGACCACGAGATCGTGCGGCACCGCCTCACGCCGGCCGAAGTGCACGCGCAGTTCGCCGCCCGCGGCGAGGAGTCGAAAGCCCGCCAGCTCTTGGAGCGAGAGGGCGATCATCTCCACGTCTACGTTCTCAACGGAGTCACGGACTACTTCTACGGGTACATGGTTGCCTCGACCGGGGTGCTCAAGACGTTCTCCCTCGAGACGTTCCCGAAAGGCTTCATCTTGCGTTTCCCGCGGCGGGAGAGCCCGCGGCGGTTGTCGCCGGCGCAGCGCTTCACTGCCCTGCGCGAGGTCTTCGACGAGTACGGCCAGTGGCTGTCGCTTCTCGGCATGCGCGACGTCGGGTCGCTCAACGAGGCCATTCGCGACGGACGCATCGACCAGGTCGTGCTGGTGTTCGAAGCGCTGCACGAGAAGAGGATCGCCGAGATCGCGGCGACGGTCGCCCGAAGGCGCGCGGAGGGAGCGCGGCTCGTCTTCATCGCCGGGCCCTCGGCGTCCGGAAAGACCACGTTCTCGAAGCGCCTGGCGATTCAGTTGTTCGCGAACGGCATCCACCCCTATCCCTTGGCTCTCGACGACTACTTCCTTCCCCGGGACGCGCTCCACGCGCGACTCGGCGCGAACCCGGACTACGACTCTCTTGAAGCCCTGGACGTCGACCGGTTCCGCGGCGATCTCGGAAGGCTGATGCAGGGCGATTCGGTCACGCTCCCGCGCTACGACTTCGCCACGGGGACGCGGCAAGCCGGTCCCTGTATCCAATTGGGTCATGATCAGATCCTGCTCGTCGAGGGCATCCACGGGCTCAACCCGAATCTCTCGGTTGACCCGTCCGTGTCCAAGGCGTTTCGCATCTTCGTCAGTGCCCTCACCCAATTGAACTTCGACATCCACAACCGCGTATCGACGACCGACACCCGCCTCTTGCGGCGCATCGTCCGCGACGCTCACTTCCGCGGGTACAGCGCGACGGAGACGCTCTCGCTGTGGGAGAACGTCCGGCGCGGAGAGAAAGACAACATCTTCCCGTACCAAGAGGGGGCCGACATCATGTTCAACTCCGCCCTGGGGTACGAACTTGCTGTGCTCAAGCCGCTTGTCGAGCCGCTGCTTCTTCAGGTGAGGTCGCCCGCCGAGCGCATTGAGGCGGAGCGCCTGCTCGCTCTCCTGCGCTGGTTCGACCCGTGCAGCATGGGGGCGATTCCCGGCAACTCGATCCTGCGCGAGTTCATCGGCGGGTCGCTGTTCAAGGAATTCCGGCTCCTGCCCCGGACGCCCGCCGGCAGCCAGCGAGGCGCCCCGTGAACACCGACCGTCTCCTGGAGATCGCCCTCGACATGGCTGGACTGCGCGAGATACCTGGCGACACTGCCATCCACCACCCGGGAGGCGGGATCCGCCGGCTTCTCGTGGGGATCGATTTGCGGGGGCCCGAGCTGGCGCTCGCCAAGGACCTCGGCTTCGACGCCGTGCTGACGCACCACCCCGTGGGCGTCGCGACCCTCAACTTCCACAGAGTGCTCCGGCGCCATGTCGACCAGATGACGGCTGCCGGCGTCCCCGCAGCCGTGGCCGAGGCGGCCATCGCGGAGACGGCCGACGGCCGGCGAGTGCTCGATTCCATGTCCAACTACGACCACGACCCGTCCATCGCGCGGCTGCTCGACATGCCCTATCTGAACATCCACACGCCGCTCGACGAGATCGGGCGGCAGCGGCTCGCCACAGCAGTGGAGTCTCTGTCGCCGCGCGCGACGGTCGACGATCTAGTCCGTCACTTCCTCGAAACGTTCGAGGAGTTCCGCGTCGCCGCCACACGCATCGAGACGCTCGTCGGGGGAACGTCGCGCCGCCTCGGCCGCGCCATGGTGTCGCACGCCGCGGGGACGAATGGCGGCTACCCCGTCGGCAAGGCGTACTTCGAGCACGGCGTCGACACGCTCGTCTACATCCACTGCCGCCCCGACGACGCGCGACGCCTTGCGGCCGAATTCGGCGAGAAGAAGACGCTCGTTGTCACGGGGCACATCGCGAGCGACTCCGTGGGCATCAATCCCTATGTGGATCGACTGCGGGACGAAGGCTTGGAGGTGACGACCGCGAGCGGCGTCCTCTCCGG
>CAYUSW010000022.1:0-3668 GCA_964447445.1 uncultured Thermotogae bacterium | reverse complement strand
GTTGCGGATCGACTTGTGGAGCGCCGAGATCATGTTGTAGTGCTCGTCGCCCGCGCGGTCGTAGCGGAACCCCTTCCTCTGCACGGCCCGGGAGACCGTGTCCTCGTCGATAACCGTCCCTGTGGCGACCGAGGCCGCGAGTTCGAGGGCCGTGAGGGCGCGCCGTGCGTCGCCGTCCGCGACCGCAAGCAGGAGTTGGCGCCCCTTCTCCGTGAGCGTGAAGGCGCCGCCGAGGCCGCGCGCGTCCGCCATGGCGCGATCGACGAGGATCTCGAGATCAGATTCCGAGAGGGGGTCGAATGGAAAGAGCTGGCTGCGCGACAAGAGGGCCGAGGTGAGCGCGAACGACGGGTTCTCGGTCGTCGCCCCGACGAACATCACGCTGCCCTCCTCGAGATACGAGAGGAGGACGTCCTGCTGCGCGCGGTTGAAGCGGTGAATCTCGTCGAGGAAAAGAAGATCGGGTCGGCCGCCGGAACGCCAACGGAAGCGCGAGGCCTCGAGCACGGCGCGCACGTCCTTGACGCCGGTGAGCGCCGCCGACAGATGCACGAAGCGAACCCCCGACCGCTCGGACAAGATGCGCCCAACGGTGGTCTTCCCAGTTCCCGGCGGACCCCAGAACAAGAACGACCGGCACATGCCCTTCTCGATCGCGGCGCGTAGCGGACCGTTTTTTCCGAGGAGCCGCGTTTGCCCGGCGACCTCATCGAGCGCCCGCGGCCGCATGCGGTCCGCAAGCGGACTCTCGCTCGTCGGTTCCGATGCGCGCGCTTCCGGCTCGAACAGGCTGGCCATGCGACCATCGTAGTCCCAACGCAGGCCCGTTTCACAACCACGAGAGCAGGCATCACCGCAGAGCGCGCGGAGGTCGCAGAGGCAAAGCCTCGACCTGTGAGTATCCAGTGACCCAGGAGCCGGAACGACGCCTGCGGGCACACAGCAACAGCCGTTCGCCGTCCGCCGACTCTGTAGCCTCCTCTGCGCACTCTGCGACCTCTGCGGTTGGAGAAGGTTCTCGGCAGGCACTGTGTCGGCTTGTTGGGCACTCTGCGAGTCCCTAGAATGGATCTAGACTGCCTCAACGCCAACCAACGGTCGCAGAGGGGGACATGGCATCGCGCAATCCGTCGATGACGCCGCAAGAGTTCGTCGCCAAGTGGCGCCCCTCCACGCTCAAGGAGAGCTCGGCCTCTCAGGAGCACTTCATCGACCTCTGCCGCATGCTCGGGCACGAGACCCCCGCGCAGGCTGACAGCGACGGCACGTGGTTCACGTTCGAGCGGGGCGCCGACAAATCGACGGGCGGTCAAGGCTGGGCCGACGTCTGGAAGAAGGGCTTCTTCGCCTGGGAGTACAAAGGCAAGCACAAGGACCTCGACGCCGCCTACGCCCAGCTCCTCCGCTACTGTGCGCACGACGGGGTCGGATCTTCACTCTTCGCATCCTTGGGACAGCGGCTGAGCTCGGCGGGCATCTTGCTCGAATGCACGGCTACCGGATGCGCTCAATCGCTTCACGTGCAAAGGCACGCGCTCGTGCTTCGTCTTGGGCGTCGGGGTGCTTCTTGGTCTCGGCGATGTACGCAGGCCACTCGGCGGGGTCCTTGATCGCCGCGTGGCGAATGAAGATCTCGATCGGCTTCGAGGGCGCTCCCTGACAGCCGAAGTAGCCGCTCCAGACAAGTCCCTTGGCGGCACAAGCCTGCTCGAATGAGCCCATGCACTTGCCGGCCCACTGTTCGTGAAGCTTCCGCTGTCTCTCGCCGCCTTCGGGCGTGTAGGTCGAGTGGGTCACAAAGCCGGCAACCCTCGCGCTGGGCAAGGTCTCCATCTTCTCGAGCAGCTTCTTCACCGGCTTGGCGAGGTCCGAGCTGTGGCACGGCGACCCGAGGAAGATCACCTCGTGGCCCGCGAGGTCCTTCGGCTTCAGGCCGCGGACGCTCTCAAGAACCACCTTGTGGCCGAGGGATTCGAGCTCGCTCGCAATCGCCTCGGCGATCTTCTTCGTGTTCCCCGTCTGCGTGTAGTACGCGACAAGAATCCGCATCGCGCCTCCTTCACCTCGTCGCCGGACGCCGTCTCAGGCGTCGTGTCGCCGGAACCAGGCCGCACTACGGCGAAGGGATCGACAGACTCTTGCAGATCTTCTTCGCCAGGAGATCTGGAATCTCGGTGTGCCGCGGGATCGCCTCGATACGCCCGGTGAGAGGGTTGAGCCAGAGGGAGTGCGCTGCGCCCTCCCTCTTGAGGATGCAGCCGTGGCGGCGCAGATGCTGCAACAACGCCTGGCGCTTCATCCAACCTTCACTACAGCCCGGACGGCGTCGTCGGGGACTCCGCGGAGGCCGTCTTCGCGGCGATCCTCCAGAATCAGCTCGATGGCCGACGCCAGGCTCTGGAGGCATTCCTCGCGCGTCCGGCCCTGGCCGTTCGCGCCTGGGATCTCGGGGGAGTAGGCAACGTACCAGTCCCCATCTTGCTCGATGATCGCCGTGAACTCGTTCGTCATGGCACACTCCTGATCACAGCTTAGGTCCAGAGGGATGCTGGGTCAATCATGGCCGGAGTCCAGATTCTGCCCCTCGCGCCGAGACTCCCCACCGCACGGTGTCTATCCCAGCCCACACGTTGCGGGATCGACAAGCTCGGGCACCCCGGTGAGGACTCCTGTGGTCGGCGGGGTCCGATCTTCACTCTTGGTGTCTTGCGGCGTCTCGATAGAGGCGGCGGGGTCTGGTCTTGCACTGCAACATTGCGGCGCACCATCCGTCGTCGTGAAGTAGGCAGCCAAGAGCGACGAGGCGCGGCGACCCTCGCCGGGAGAGACTCGAAGCACGGCGTTCTCGTCAGGGTTCCACGAGCCCCAGTGTGGCGAATCGTTGACAGATATCTGTAACTGTATACAATATGCCACATGAGGAAGCTGACAGCCGAGAAGAGAACCGTCGATATCGTCGCCCGCTGCGGCCTTGTGCATGCCCGTGACGTGAAAGCACGCGGACTCCACACACAGGTGCTGACTCGGCTCGTTCGAGAAGGCAAGCTCGAGCGCGCATCGCGGGGCTGGTATCGCCTTCCGCTCTCCGGCTACGAGATGACGGAGCATCACGGCCTCGTCCTCGCGACCGCCGCAGCTCCGAAAGGCGTCGTCTGCCTCATCTCGGCGCTTCAGTTCCACGAAATCGGGACTCAGCTGCCGCGGCAGGTGTGGATCGCCCTGCCGCGCGGAGCCCGAACGCCGGCCATCGAGTATCCCGCCGTGCGCGTCGTGCATGTGTCGGACGAGTCCTTCACCGCCGGGGTCGAGAAGCACACTCTGGAAGGCCAGAAGGTAAGGGTCTACGGCGTAGCCAAGACCATCGCAGACTGCTTCAAGTTCCGGAACGTGATCGGAATGGACGTGGCGCTCGAAGCTCTCAACGAGGGATGGCGGGAGCGGAAGTTCAAGATGTCCGACGTCGCAGAGCATGCTCGAATCTGCCGCGTCTGGAACGTTCTGCGTCCGTACCTGGAGGCGATTGCCTCGTGAGCGCAACCACGGGACTCGCCCATTCCATTCACGTTCGCCTGGTGGCGCGGGCAAAGGATCTGGGCACAGAACCGCAGCTTCTGCTCGAACGCTATGCACTCCACCGTCTGCTCTATCGGCTCTCAATCTCCGAACAC
>CAYUSW010000021.1:0-7048 GCA_964447445.1 uncultured Thermotogae bacterium | reverse complement strand
TGCGGCACTTCACCGGCTTGGACCTCTCGGCATCGGAGATCCACGAGATGGGTCTGCGCGAGGTGGACCGAGTGCAAGGCGAAGTGCGCGCCTGCGCGGCGGCCTTGGGCTATCCCGCCGATGCCTCGATTGCCGACCTATTCTCGCGAATCGCTCAAGACGGCGGCGTTCTCCACGACGCGGACATTCTGGCGGAGTACGACCGGCTGATCGTCGCCGCGAAGGCGAACAGCCTCTCCTTCTTGTCCGGACTGCCAACGACACCCGTGATCGTGGAGGAAGACCCGGTGGGCGGCTTCTATCGCGCGGCGCCGCGCGATGGCTCGTTGCCGGCGGTCTTCGGTGCGCAGACGAAAGGGAGTCAGCCTCGGTTCACGATGCCGACTCTCGCGTACCACGAGACGATCCCCGGGCACCACGTCCAGATCGCCCTTGCGCAGGAGACGGATCTGCCGCTTCTCCTCAGCGAAACGACATTCCTCGGGTTCACCGAGGGGTGGGCGCTCTACGCCGAGCGACTGGCGTGGGAGGCCGGGTGGTACGAGCAGGATGCCTACGGCGACCTCGGGAGGCTTCAGTTTGAGCTGATGCGTGCGGCGCGACTGGTCGTCGACACGGGCATCCACGCCATGGGTTGGGGCTACAACGCCTCCGTCGCCTACTACCAAGAAGCGACGGGCCGTTCGGCACAGCTCGCTCAGTCCGACGTCTACCGCTATGCCGTCTGGCCGGGGCAGGCGGTGGCCTACGGGGTAGGCTTCCTCACGCTCCTTGACTGGCGAGAGGACGCGCGCGCGGCGTTGGGCGACGCCTTCGATCTCGTCGCGTTCCACGATGCCTTGCTCGAACGAGGGAACCTGCCGCTCGCAGTTCTGGAGCGGCGAATGGCCGACTTCATTGCGCAAGGCTCAGCGGCCGCTCCGGGTTCATAGAACGGGGATGGGGAGTGCGGTCCCTGGTGGCTGTCACCGGGCGAATTACGTAGAGTTCCGAGTTGCCGAGGTCGAGTGGATATGGGACGCGAACAAGGTTCTGGTGTGACAAAGCGAGGCTGGGCCACGCTGGAGAGGCCTCCGGCGCGGCCGGGGATCTTCCGGCGCCGCGGCTCGGACAAGAGACGCCGGTGGAGTCGGCCCGTGGTGTGGGCCTGCCTGGGCGGAGCGGTGGCCGTGATCGCGGTCTCCGTCTTCTTCGCGACGCGGGCGACGGCTCCGCGAGTGACTTCCTCGTGGGAGCCTCCTTCCCTTGCCGACGTCGAGGCACGCCTCCACGCCAACTCGTTTGCGGACTTCGTCGCGTCGTCGTCCAGGCTCTACTTGCTTCGCTTTCCGCAGGCCGTCGCGGAGCTGGGACTGGCTGACGAACTCGGCGTGAGGAACGATCGACTCAACGACTACTCAGAGGCCTACGCGCGGGAAACAGCGGCGATCGAAGGCTACTTCCTCGATCGCCTCAAGTCGTTTGACCGCAGCGCGCTCGATCCCGAAGAGCAGGCGGCCTACGACGTCTGCCAGTGGTCGTGGACGCGAAGCGCGGCACGTAGGTCGCTCGACTTCCGCGGCTATGCCGTCGACCCGACCGCGAACTCCCCCGAGTCGAGACTGCTCAACCTCTTTGCGATGGACTTGCCGCTCCAGAGTGCGGACGACCTCAAGGACTACATTGCCTGCCTGAGCCAGGTCGAGAGACAGCTCCAGCAGATCTCCCAGCGGATCAGCGAAGAGGCGGAGAAGGGGATCGTCGCACCGGACGGCGTTCTCTCGGCGAAGTTGGCGTTCCTCTCGGGCCTGGGAGTCACCCACACGAGCACGCGCGACCAGCTGGGTCTCTTCACTCGCATCAACGGGACGTACCACCCGTTCTACGTCCGGTTTCGGGAGGCGGTCTCCCAGCTTGTGCCGCGCGAACGGCAGAGCCAGACCTTGAAAGAGGCGCTCGACGAGGTGGAGAAGGGGGTCATCCCGGGATTCGAGGGGCTGCACCGCCAGGTGGCGGCGCTGTTGGCGGAAACCCCTGAAGACGCGGTGGGCATTGGGCCACGCTTCGGGGCGGAGGCAGACTACGCCAGACTCTTGCGCGACACTTCCGGCACGACCCTTAACCCGGAAGATGTGCACCGGTCGGCTCAAGCGGATGTTGAAAGGCTGCGTCCGGAGATCGCGCGGGCCGCGGCAGCCACGGGCATTCGCCCTCGGACGTCGATCGCAACGATGCTCGTGTATGTCGAAGAGCCGGAGGAGACTCCCGACGGGGAGCTCATCGAGCCGGAAGTCCTGGCGCCGCGCAACGGCTTCGACATGCGGCGTGCGGCGCCGCGCGTCTTCCCGTATGCGGAAGTGGGGAACGAGAGTAACGCGACGCCGTGGAGCCTGTCGGCGCCTGACCCGTTCTACGGTTTCCTCGCCGGCTGCGAGCTCTATCTCGCGCGCCTCGTCTGGGAAGAAGAGGCTACCCTCGCGTCGCCGCGGCGGGCGCTCGCGGCGCTGCTGAAGGAGTACGAAGCGGCGGTGGCGGCCGTCGTCGACACGGGCATTCACTTCCTTGGCTGGGGCCTGCGCGCCGGAAGCACCTACTACCAGGACACCATCTTCCAGGATCCGGGGCCGATCCCCGTGGACGCACGCTATGCGGTCTCACGTCTGGCGGCGGCGCCGGCGCTGGCCGCTGGCCGCTACGCGGCGCTCGCAACGATCCTCGACCTGCGTGCGACGGCGCAGGCCCGCGACGCCTCGTTCTCGCTCGAGCGATTCCACAACGAGCTCCTGGCCTACGGCGCGCGACCGCTCGAGACCATCGTTCGCAAGGCTGGCTAAGTGCCGGCACCTGCCTGCCGCGGCGGGCGGTCAGCGCTGCGCGTCGACGTGCTTGCGCCACAAGTGAAGCGCGTGGGCACGCGGATCGACGACGTCGATTCCCTTGTCGGCGAAGAACGCGTTCGTGTTCGCGAGATCGCGCACGAGGAGTTCAAGCGCGTCGTCGTTGTAACGAGGATCGACGGCCTGCGGGAAGTCGATGATCGTGACGGCACCCTTCCAGTAGAGCATGTTGTACGGCGACAGGTCGGCGTGGACGCGGTGATGGCTGAGGAAGAGTTCGACGTTCTCGAGGATGCGGGCGTAGATGCGCGCGGCCTCCTCTCGATCCAGTTGGACTCCGACGAGGACGGGCGCCGGGTTCTCGATGTCCCCGAGGTACTCCATGAGAATGACGGGTCCTACGCGCTCGATCGGATCCGGGACATCGGCGCCGGCTGCATGGAGCGCCCGGAGTGTGCTCAACTCGTGACTGATCCAAGCGCTGAACTTGTGGGTCCGACCGTGCTGCGTCTTGTTACCGAGAGCGCGGAGAACGCGCGCATCGGGACGAGCCCCGCGCGAGCGACCCTGTTGGTACACGCCGTCGCGCTTGAAGCTCCTCGTCTCGAGCGGGCGGTACACCTTGGCCGCGACGAGGTCCCGGTCGAGCGAAGGGTGCGCGCGGCAGCAGAAGACCACCGCTTCCTTGCCGCTCTTGATCGGTCGGACGACTTCGAGGATCAAATGCTCCTCGATTAGCGGAGCCAGGTGTTGGAGGAGCTCTTCTTCGACCGTCTTCTCTTCCGGCTGGGCGGGCTTGGGCGGCGCGTTCTTGCGCGGCGGTCGCCGCTCGACCTCATCGTCCTCGAAGTAACGGATGCAGCCTCCCTACGACATAGTCCAACGCCTGGACTCCAGGCCCCCGTTCGGCAGAGCGGGCGCCCGAGTATACTCCCCGGCACCCAACGTACGCCCGCGGCGCGCCACATCGCGAGGGAAGGAAGAACGCCGGGAACGTTCGCCGGGTCGGGTTGTACGTTGGGGTAGTGAACAACGAGCGAAAGGGAGAGTTATGAGACGAGCGATGGCTTTGGCATTGGTGCTCCTGTTGGTGGCGGGCGTGGCGGCGGTCGCCGCCCCGAAGATTGCCGTGGACTCGCGGACCTACAACTACCCAAACACAGTGTCCGGAATCGCCGTGATCCACGACTTTGTCCTCTCCAACGTGGGCGACCAAGACCTTGTGTTCGGCACTGTGCACAGCACATGCGGCTGCACGACGACCCGGATCGGCGCGAGTCGACTCAGCCCGGGCCAGAGCGTAGCGCTGCATGTCGTATTCGATACGACGGAGTACTACGGGTCTGGCATCCGTCGTGAGATCACCGTGCCTTCCAACGATCCGCTGGAGCCCAGTCTCACTCTGACGCTCACGGGGACGCTCCTGGCGCGCGAGCCGTACCAGGTGACGATCGACGGGTTCCTCAGAGGCCGGGCGTGCGTCATCCTCGATGTTCGGGATCCGGTCTCGTACGCCAGCGGGCACCTACTTGGGGCGATGAGCGTTCCTCTAAGCCAGGCTGCGACGCTCGCCGCGAGCTTGCCTCCGAGCGCGCTTGTCTACTGCTACGACCAAGACGGGACGACGGCATCCGTGGCGGCGGCGGCGCTCCTCGCAGGCGGAGTCGCTTCGGCCTCTGCGGTGTGCGATGGCATTGGACAGTGGGGGCAGCGGCGCCCGTGGTCGACGCTGCTTGTCTCGGGAGCCGACGCTTCGTGGGGCCGTTTCCTCGATGTATCCGGCGCGCGCGGCAGGTATGCCGGCTCGTCCGTGTCATGCACGTCGATGTCGCTGACCTCAGGCACGAAGTACTACGTCCTCATCGACCTACGCTCGTCGGCATCGTTCGCCGAGAGGCACCTCGCGGGTGCGATCAACATGACGGAGTCGTCCGCGATGAGCTTCGCCTACGGCCTGCCAGCAGACGTCCCGGTGATCGTCTACTCCGAGGACGGTGTCGCGGGCGACCGCGTGGCTGAGTCTCTCTCATCACGAGGGAGGCCTGTCACGAGCCTCCTCGGCGGGCTCGCGGAGTGGCAGAAGGTCGAAGGTAACTTCCTCCTTGTCGCGTCAGTCCCGTAGGGACTCGAGCTTCGTCGCTCTCAGCTAGCTCAGTGGGGGGCGAGGTGCCTGGTCCTGCTCAGGCGCGAGGCCCGTGTGGGCCTTCCGTAGCCAGTTGATGATCTGGACGTGTTGCGGGCACGCGGCCTCGCAGGTGCCGCACGCGACACAGCGATCGGCGCGCTCTTCGGGTTTCATGAATCGCGCGTACCCGACACGCGATCGGCCCAGGTCACCATACGCGATGCCGTCGTTGTAGAGGGAGAAGACGCGGGGGATGCTCACGCCTTGCGGGCACGGTTGGCAGTAGCGGCAATACGTGCATGGGATCGGGGCGAGTGAGCGGTAGGCGTCGCGGACGCGATCGACGAGGCGGAGCTCGTCTTCGCTGAGACGTCCGACTCCCGAGCGGTCGGCGCTCGCTAGGTTCTCCTCGACGTGGCTCATCGCGGACATGCCGGAGAGAACGAGCGACACGTCCGGATCGTTCCAGACCCACTGAAGCGCCCAGTCGGCCTGCGCGCGCTTTGTCGGTGATGCCTCCCACAACGCCACAACCTCGGTGGGCGCGGGGCGTGTCAGGGAGCCGCCTCGCAGCGGCTCCATCACGACGACGGCGAGGCCGCGGGCGGCCGCGTAGCGGAGTCCTTCCGTGCCCGCCTGGAAGCCGGTGTCCATGAAGTTGTACTGGATCTGACAGAAGGTCCAGCTGTACGTGTCGACGATCTTGCGGAAGGTGTCGAGGTCGTCGTGGAACGAGAAGCCGAGATGGCCGACTCGCCCGTCCGCCATGGCGTCTTCCGCCCAATCCAGAACCCCGAGGTCGTAGAGCTTCGGCCACTGCACCCGATTCAGTCCGTGGAGGAGGTAGAAGTCCACGGACTCAGTCTCGAGGCGCCGCAGTTGCTCGTCGAGAAAACGGTCGAAGTCCTCGGACTTCTCGACGAGCCACGAGGGCATCTTCGTTGCGAGGCGGACGCGCCCGCGATACCCATCTCTCAGACAGCGGCCGAGAAACCGTTCGGACTGCTCGCCGTGGTACGGCCACGCGGTGTCGACGTAGTTGACGCCGCGGTCGACGGCCGTGCGGACCATTTGCGTCGCCAGCTCTTCGTCGATCTTCGCATGATCGCCGTCGAGAACCGGAAGTCGCATCGCACCGAAACCGAGGGCCGAAGACCTCCAGTCGAGATGTCCGAAAGCACGGTATCGCATGATCTCCTCTCGGTGCCATAGTCGGCGAGCGGTGGGAACGGGTCAAGGAGAACGCCCCGGCCTCGGGGCCGGGGCGTTGCGGAAAGGCGACGGGCTACAAAGGCCGAATGGGCTCGCAGATGTCGACGATCCACTTCTTCTCTGGGTGCGTGTCCGGATCGTTCAAGTACAACTCGTAGCACATCCGGTCGTCCGGCTGGTAGCCGCTCTTCGGCATCCACTCGCCGATCAGCTTGTCCCACGCCTCGCCGAACTGGGTGACGTCGATCTCGACGTGGGCGACGGCAAACAGACCGCCCGGGACCTTCATCGTTCCAATCTCGCCGTCGACCTTCGTCCCCGGCGGCACCGTCAGGCACGCGTCGGAGCGCAGCTTCGAGGGGTCGGTCACTTCGGGACTGTCGTGGTAGACGGCGAGCGACTTCGTCTCGGGAAACCGTACGAGGCCGCGCGGTCCGGCCCATTTGAAGATGCGCTCGAACGCTTCTCCGATCTTGTTGTAGGCGCCGATGTGCCGCGCGTAAACGACATTCCACTCAGGCATCTGCTTCGCTTCCACGCTGAACTGCATCATCGTCCTCCTTGAGGATGGGTTGCCCGCAGTGTAGGACGAGGAGGGCGCGGATTCTTTCTCTGTCTTGCTTTTCGTTTGGCCGTTCTTGCTCTCGACTTGCCGGATCTTGCGCACGGCGTCGCGGCCGCCTCGCCGGAACTCGGACGCGCTCACTCCGAAGGCATTGCGGAACTCGCGCGCAAACGCTGAGGGCGACGAGTATCCGCACGCGACAGCGATCTCGGTGATCGAGTCGCGCGGGTTGTAGAGGAGGCGGTTTGCGGCTGCGCCGACGCGAACCCGGCGGATGAAGTCGTTCAGCGTCTCGCCCACCACGGACTTGAACACGCGGTGAAAGTGGAA
>CAYUSW010000020.1:0-38978 GCA_964447445.1 uncultured Thermotogae bacterium | reverse complement strand
GCGATGATCGTGGCGTTTCACCTGACGGGTCGCTGGATCGAGGCGGTGGCGCGGGGGAGGACGTCGGGCGCCATTCGCGCGCTCGTGGGGCTGGGGGCGAAGACGGCTCGCGTCGTGCGTGAGGGTCGAGAGGTCGAGGTCTCCGTCACGCACATCGTGGTCGGGGACTTGATGGTCGTTCGGCCGGGTGAGCGCATCCCGACCGACGGGGTCGTGGAGGCCGGTGAGAGCTCGGTCGATGAGTCTCTCGCCACGGGCGAGTCCATGCCGGTGCTGCGGCGGATCGGCGACCGCGTCATCGGAGCGACGATCAATGGAGAGGGCGCGTTGCGCGTCCGTGCGACCGGCGTCGGAGAAGCCACGTTCCTCGCTCATGTGGTGCGGCTCGTCCGGCAGGCTCAGGCGACCAAAGTGCCCATCCAGGCCCTCGCCGACCGCGTGACGCGAGTTTTCGTGCCGGCGGTCTTGGCTCTCGCGGTCCTGACGTTCCTGACATGGTGGATCGCGCCGTCCGCGCTGGGGCACGTAGCGTCCGCGGTGGGACACTACGTGCCGTGGGGCGGGAGCGACGCGACGCCGCTCGGGCGTGCGCTGTTCGCGGCAGTGGCTGTTCTCGTCATCGCGTGTCCCTGCGCTCTCGGGCTGGCAACGCCGACAGCCCTCACGGTCGGCGCGGGACGAGGAGCGCGAAGCGGCATCCTCCTGCGGAATGGCGAGGCTGTCCAGGTCCTCAGCGGGGTGGACGTCCTGATCTTTGACAAGACGGGCACCGTCACCGTGGGGCGGCCGCACGTGGTGGAGGTCGTGTCCGGCGAACTGGGCGCCGAGCGGCTTCTGTCGCTCGCGGGGAGCGTAGAAGCAGCGTCCGACCATCCGATCGCTCGAGCGGTGGTGCAAGAGTGCGAGGCTCGTGGCATCCCACTCGCCTCCGTGACTGACGCTCGAGCGATCCCCGGTCGCGGAGTGCGAGGACGCATGGATGGGCGCGACGTCTGGGTGGGGCGCTCCGACTGGCTGTCGGCGGAGGGATTCCTGCTCGAGGGATGGGAGACGACGTGCGCGCGCATCGAGGAGGCAGGAAGGACGGCCGTGGGTGTGGCAGAGAGCGGCCTCGTGCTGGGATTCCTGTCCGTGGCGGACCGGCCGAAATCCGACGCACGAGAGGCGATCGCGGCCCTGAAGCAAATGGGGATCCATGTGGCCCTCGTCACCGGGGACAACGAACGAGCGGCGCGCGCCGTCGCTCTCGAAGTGGGAATCGACGAGGTGATCGCGAACGTTTTGCCGGAAGAAAAGGTTGTTGTCGTGCGGCGATTTCAACAAGCCGGTTTGGCTACCGGCATGGTGGGTGACGGGATCAATGACGCGCCCGCTCTCACGGCCGCCGACGTAGGCATTGCTCTGGGAACGGGGACGGACGTCGCGATAGAGTCGGCGGACGTGACACTGGTCTCCGGCGAGCTTGGCGCCGTCGTGCGAGCTGTCGTTCTGGCGCGCGCCACTCTGCGGAAGATCCGCCAGAACCTGTTCTTCGCGTTTCTGTACAACGTGGTTGCCATCCCGCTGGCCGTCCTTGGGCTCCTCCACCCGCTGGTCGCCGAGGCGGCGATGGCCTTCTCGTCGGTCAATGTCGTCCTCAACGCGAACAGGCTTCGTCGAGCGAGCCTGGACTGGCCGGAGGGTGCAGGCAACGCTCGTCGTCGCCCGGCGTTGCAGGCTCTGACGCGAGAGCTATAATCGCGCCGTGCGCCTCGTGGCGCGACTCCCCTCGTCTACGCGACGAGTCGGTGATTTGGACGGCGCTCTCGGCACGCCGCGCTGCACAAGGTGGGCATCATGGATCAGATCGATCTTCGGGCACGGATTGAGCGAGTCCTCTACAGCGAGGAGGAGATCGCGCGGCGCGTTCGGGAGCTGGCAGGACAGATCTCGGACGACTACCGGACCGGCGGCCGCGCCGCGGATCGCAAGAAGCGTCCGCTCCTCTTGGTCTGCATCCTCCGTGGAGCGCTCGTATTCATGGCAGACCTGGCGCGCCAGATGACGATCCCCGTGGAGTACGATCTCATCAGCGTCTCGTCGTACGGCAACGGGACGGCGCCCGGCGCGGTGCGCCTGGTGAAGGATCTCGACCGCCCGATCGAAGGGCGCGACGTCTTGATCGTCGAAGACATCATCGACACGGGCTATACGATTGAGTATCTGCGCCGCAACCTCCAGTCGCGCGATCCGGCGTCGGTCGGCGTGTGCACACTGGTCGACAAGGGTGCGAGGCGCGAGATCGAGACGCGCGTCGACTACATCGGCTTCGAACTCGCCGAGGACGCGTTCGTCGTCGGGTACGGCATGGACTACGCCGAGCTGTACAGGAATCTCCCATTCATCGGTGTCCTCAAGCGGGAGTACATCGGATGACGGGTCAGGACCCGTTCATCACGCTCGCGATCGAGACGTCGTGCGACGAGACCTCCGTCGCCGTTCTTCGCGGTGAGACGGAGGTCCTAGCGAACGCGGTCTACTCGCAGGTCGACCTGCACTCGCGCTACGGCGGAGTCGTGCCGGAAGTCGCGTCGCGGAATCACGTCGTCAAGCTCCCCTACCTCGTCGATGAGGCGCTGGCAAACGCCAAGGCACGATCCGGCGAAGTGTCCCTCGTGGCGGCCACCATGGGGCCGGGACTCGTCGGCCCTCTCCTGGTCGGTTTGTGCTATGCGAAGGGGATGGCGTACGCGTTGCGCGTCCCGTTCCTCGGCATCAACCATTTGGAGGGGCACCTGTTTGCCCATCGACTTCACTCTCCCGACGCTGGGCCTCCGTTCATGGGACTCATCGTCTCCGGGGGCCACACGATGCTCGTGGATGTCCTGCGTTACGGCGAGTACCACGTCGTCGGCTCGACCGTCGACGACGCCGCAGGCGAGGCCATCGACAAGATCGGCAAGATGCTCGGCATTGGCTATCCGGCCGGCGCGAAGATCGACGAGCTGGCGGCCGGCGGGAACCCGCGGGCGGTTCCTCTTCCGCGGCCCATGGCGGACTCACCGAGCTTCGACTTCAGCTTCTCGGGGCTGAAGACGGCGGTCCTCTACCACCTGCGGAAGAACCCGCGAGAGAAGCGGGAGGACGTCGCAGCGTCGGTTCTCGGGAGCGTTGTGGACATCCTCACGAGAAAGTCGCTCGAGGCGGCGCGCCGCTTCCACCGCGCTCGCCTCGTCGTCGTCGGTGGAGTCGCCGCCAACGCCCACCTACGGGCCAGGCTCTTTGAGGAGGGGCCGAAGCGGGGCGTGGAGGTCAACTTTCCGCCCATCGCCCTGTGCACCGACAACGCGGCCATGATCGCCGCCGTCGCGGCCTTCCGATACCGGGAGTTGGGGGAGTCGCACCCGCTTTCCGCCTCGCCGGATCCGTCGCTGTCCCTCTAGGGAGCCAGGCTACGAAGCCTGCGATGCGGCGGGCTCGTCAGGCTGGCGGACCTCGTTCAGCGCTGTGATGGCTACTTCGATCATGTCGTCGCCGGGTTCGGCGGTCGTCAGTCTCTGAAGCCACAGGCCGGGTTGGGCGAGGATACGGACCCACGGCCGATCGAAGTGGCGGCCTGTAAAGCGCAGAGCCTCGTAGGAAATCCCGGCGACGACGGGAAGAAGCAAGATGCGAGATAAGATCCGGAGCCAGAGGGCCGGGTTCCCCGTCAGGGAGAAGACGAGGATGGCGACAACGAAGACCGTCATAAGAAACGCCGTTCCACAACGCGGGTGCAGCGTCGTGTGCCTCTTCGCGTTCTCGACCGTGAGGTCCTCTCCAGCCTCGTAGGCGTGGACGACCTTGTGCTCGGCGCCGTGGTACTGAAACACGCGGCGGACATCCTTGACCCCCCACCGGATACAGACGATGTACAGGAAGAAGAAGGCGAGCCGGATGACGCCCTCGACCAGGTTGAACACGATGGAGTTCCCGAGCCGCAGCCACGGAACGCTGTAGGCGATGAATAGAGGGAGGATGATGAACGCTCCGACGCCGATGACGATCGCGACCAGAAACGCGAAGAACGTGCCTCCCTTGCCGAGCTGCTCTTCCTCCGGATAGGCGATCTGCGTCGACGCGTTCAGGGCTCGCACGCCGAGCGCCATCGTGTCGAACAGACGGAACGTTCCGCGGAGGAAAGGGATCTGGCCGAGGCGGGGGAATCGGCGCGCGACGGGGAGCGGCCTCGTGACGATGGCCTTCGTGTCGACTCGACGCACGGCGACCGCGACGCGGTCGCAGTTCTGCATCATCACGCCCTCAATGACAGCCTGTCCGCCAATCGGCGGCTTCACTTACTTCCCGCCCTTCGTGGGCTTCTCGGGGGTCGGGACGTTGGCGTACTTGCGCTGGAAGCGCTCGACGCGCCCTTCTGTGTCAACGAACCTCGCCTCGCCGGTGAAGAACGGATGGCACTTCGAGCAGATGTCGACGCGCATCTCCTCCACCGTGGAGCGCGTCTCCAATGTCGCGCCGCAGCCGCACTGGACGACGGCGTTCTTCATTTCGGGGTGGATTCCCTGCTTCACGATAGGCTCCTCTTGCCGGCTAGCGCTTGGAGTACTGCTCGCTCTTGCGTGCCTTGCGGCGGTTGATCTTCTTGCGCTCGACCTCGCGCGCGTCGCGCACGAGCATGCCCGCTTGCTTGAGTGGGGTCCGATACTCGGGAGTGACTCCGCAGAGCGCTCGGGCGATCCCCAGTCGGACGGCCTCCATCTGCCCCGTAGAGCCGCCGCCGATCACACGGGCCTTGACATCGAACCTGCCGACGGTTCCCGTAATGTAGAACGGAACCTTGAGCGTCTTCTCGAGATGCTCCTCGGCGTTCAGGAAGGCGCCGAAGTATTCCGCCGCTGGGCGGTTGTTGATGACCAATGCCCCGGTACCTTCGGCAAGGTAGATGCGGGCTGTTGCACGCTTTCGGCGCCCGATCGCGTGCACGTAGTTGCCAACCCTCTTAGGTAGTCGCCTGTCACCCTGCTCCACGAGAGTCTTTCCTCCTCAAGGAATGCTAGAACGCCGGATGATAACCGTGGGGCCTGAACCTGTCAACGCGCTACGCGAACCATCGGACGATCTTCTGTACGAGGGGATTCTGCATCCGCCGAGCCATCCAGCTCTCGGCGGCGCGCTTCGACAGAAACGACATGGAGGGGAACGCGTGCTGCAGGAAGACCAGGCGATGGAGTCGTAGACGGCTCTGAATCGCCAGGCCCCACTCGTTGATCATCTCCGCGGCGCCCTCGCCGATGATGCGGACGCCGTAGATGCGCCCGGCCGGGCTCGCGTAGACCCGCACGCTCCCAACGGCGATCCCTTCGGCGATCGCGGCGCCGTAGTCCTCGTACTTCGTCTCGATGGTCTCGTACACAATGTCGTTGGCCTTGAGGTCGCGCTCCAGCCACCCGACGTGGGCGACCTGGGGCTCGGTGAAGACCGCCCACGGCACGACGTACGAACGGAAGTTGCGCCGTAGCGGCCGCGGCAAGAAGGAGTTCATGAGCGCGATCATGCCTTGATGCATCGCGGCGTGAGACAAGAAGTAGACGCCGTTCGCGTCGCCGGGCGCGAAGATGTGGCGCGCCGTAGTCCGCAGCGACGAGTCGACGCGGATGCCGCGATCTGAGTACTCCACGCCGGCATGCTCTAGGTGAAGCTCGGAGAAGTCGAAACGGCGCCCGGCGGCGACCAGCAGCCGCTCGCCGCGCAGGGTCTCTCCGACGTTCGTCCGCACGCCGATCGTGGAGCCCGACGACGACACCTCGGCGATGCGACGGCCGTTGAGCACCTGAATGCCCTCTCCGGCGAAGACGTCCTCGATCAGCCGCCCGGCCTCCCAGTCTCCATGAGGCAGCAAGTGCTCGTCCATGTGAACGATCGAGACGCGGCTCCCGAGACGCTGGAATGCCTGCGCCATTTCGCATCCCATGGCGCCGCCCCCGATCACGACGAGACTCTCGGGGATGCGTTCGAGCGAGAAGAGGCTCTCATTCGTGAGGAAGTCAACGCCTCCGAGGCCAGGAATGGGTGGGACGGCGGGCTTCGACCCCACGCAGAGGAAGATGCGCTTCGCCGTGAACTGCTTGCCGTCGACAGCCACGGTGTGCGGGTCGACGAACGACGCCGAGCCTTCTCGCAGGACGACGTGCACCTTGTCGAACATGGAGCGTGTCTTCTTCTCCTCGATGAAACGGATGTGCTCCGCGATGCGGCGGAAGGGTTCTGCTACGGGGGGGACGACATGGCCGGCAGACGCCAGCTCCGAGAAGCGAGCCGCGGCGTGACGAGAGTTCGCCATTCGCAGGAGGGCCTTGCTGGGTATGCACCCAACGCTCATGCACTCACCGCCGAGGCTGCGCCGCTCGATTCCCACGACGCGGAGTCCCATCTCCGCCGCCATGATCGCGACGGCCATGCCCGCCGGGCCCAGGCCAATCACGCAAACGTCGTACTCGTACGCCATTTCCCCTCCCACCGCCAGATCAGGCGTGGAGTATAGCATCTCGGTGCCCGAGGGGCAGCGAGGCCCAGCCGGTTGACGTTTCGTCGGTCGCCGCCTATCGTGTGAGGCGGACTGGCTGTCTGACCGCCTGGGTTCTGGCAGGCCTGGACGGAAGCCGGAAGGCTGGGCGCCGCGAAGACAAGACGGCGCCTGTGTCATGGTCGTTCGCGAAGCGAAAGGAGAAGGAATGAGCAGCGTGACGGATCTGGAGGGTCTCCTCCGTCCGCCGGCGATGGAGATGCCGTCGTATCCGCCAAAGGTCATCACTCTGGCGAGCGGCGAGGAGATGGTCGTCCGCCAAGCGGGACGCGAGGAAGTGCCCACGCTCCTCAAGGCGATCCACCCGCTTCTCCTCGTGGAGCGCGACTTCTACGACATCGTTGCTGCGCGGCTGTACGCCGAGTTGCTGGCCTACAAACGCTACCGCGTCCGCGACGAGTACGTACTGGTCGGTCTGATCGACGGAGTGCTCGCCGGCGTTGTGAATGGCCGCCTCGTCGACGGAAACGTCGGGATGAGCTACCACACGCTCACGATCCGCCGCGGGCTGCGCGTTGGGTCCCACCTCTTTGCCGCGAAGATGGAGTACCACATCGAGCACGTCGGACAGGAGGAAGTGCTCATCGTGGCAGAGAGTCCGATCGGCTTCCGCCGGTGGATGATCGAGTACCCGCTGGAGAAGAAGTACGAAGTCCAGCACGAACTGGGAGGCGTCCCTTCTTGGGTTCTCACGCGGAAGACCTACTTCGATGCGAAACCTCGGCTGGTCTCCGGCCGCAGACCCGTGCCTGCCGTCCTCCTCGCGGGGGCGGCGACCGTCCGCCTCCCGGGAGAGGAGACGGTGAAGCGCCAGGTCCTCGATGAGAAGGGAGGCGGACGATGAGGCCCGTCTACATCATCGGAGCGGGGATGACGCGGTTTGGGCGCTCGGAGTGGCCGCTTGTCGACCTGGCAGCGACGGCGTCACTCGCGGCGCTCCACCACGCGAACCTCGGGAAGATCCCCGTAGACTCCGTCGTCGTCGCCAACATGGGCGCGGGGCGGATCAACCGCCAGACGGCGATTGCGAGTGCGCTGGTCGACAGGTTGTCCCTCTGGCCCGCAGCCGCCGAGGCGGTGGAGAACGGTCCTGCCTCCGGTGCGTCGGCGGTCAAGGTCGCGTTCCAGGCCATCGCGTGCGGCATGGCGGACGTGGCGCTCGTGACGGGCGTCGAGATGATGCGGGCCGTGGACGGCCTCGAAGGCACGGACTTCGTTGCCAGCCTGTCGCATCCCGAGGTTGAGTACATCTACGGAGTCACCTTGCCGTCTCTCGCGGGTCTGTTCGCGCGCCTCTACATGGAGCGCTACGGGGTCGAGCGTCGGCACTTGGCGTTGGTCGCGATCAAGAACCACGAGAACGCGATGAAGAATCCGTACGCGCACATCCACCAGACGATCACGATGGAAGGCATCCTCACCTCTCCGGAGGCCGTGGTCAACAACCCCCTGGTGGCCGACCCCCTCTGCTTGTTCGACTGCTGCCCCGTGAGCGACGGGGCGGCGGCCGTCGTGCTGGCGTCGGAAGAGGTGGCAGCGAAGATCGGCGCGCCTCGTGTTGCCGTGGCCGGAATCGGCCAGGCGACCGACACTCACGCGGTGCACGAACGGCAAGACCCAACGGACCTCAAGGCCGTGCGCCTCGCCAGCTCGGCGGCGTTTGACATGGCCGGGATCAAGCCCTCCGACATCGATGTGGCGGAGTTGCACGATGCGTTCACAATCCTCGAGATCGCCGAGAGCGAGGCCGCGGGCTTCTTCAAGGTGGGGCAAGCGCACAAGGCGGTCGAGCGCGGCGACACGAAGCTCACGGGGAAGCTCCCCATCAACCCCTCGGGAGGGCTCAAAGCAAAGGGCCACCCGGTGGGAGCGACGGGAGTTGCACAGCTCGTGGAACTTGCCTGGCAGCTTCGCGGGGAGGCCTCCGGTCGCCAGGTCGCGAAGGCGAAGGCAGCCTACGCGTGCAACTTCGGGGGATTCGGCAACAACGTCGTGGCGACGGTGCTTCGGAAGGAGGAGCGATGATCGAGAAGGTCTACGGGTTTCGCTGTACCACCTGCGGAACGACGAGCTACCCGAAGCATATCGTCTGCCCGAAGTGCCGGGGAGAAGCGTTCGAGGCCGTGGAGATCGCGGGAGACGGTGTCGTACTGACGTTCACGGATGTGTACGCGCTGGCGATCGATTACGAGACGCGCTACCTCCGTCTGGCGATCGTCGAAC
Organism: uncultured Thermotogae bacterium; assembly: GCA_964447445.1. Lineage (GTDB taxonomy): Bacteria > Bipolaricaulota > Bipolaricaulia > UBA7950 > UBA9294 > CAIOGO01. The sequence continues at coordinate 30,193 of CAYUSW010000020.1, read as the reverse complement.
TCGAGGGCGGGATGAGGGTGACGGGGCAGCTTCTGGATGACCACCCGAAGGTCGGCAAGCGAGTGCGGACGACGGTCGGCGTCGTGCGCGAGCCGGCGGGCGGGCGGATCTACGGGCTTCAGTTCGTGCCTGCGTAGTGCAGGGGAGGGGCGCGGTGGCGCCCCTTGCTCTTGAGCATATAGTACGATAGCGTACAATGCGAGAACGAACGAAGGAGGAGTCATGGGCGAGTCGCGAGAGTTCGCGCGTCTGGTGATGGAAGTCGCCGATCGCGCCTACCTGACGGCCGTCGGCGCGGACGGGTATCCCGTCACCCGTGCGATGCTGAACCTGAGGAATCCCTCTCTCTACCCGGGTCTTCTCGACGTGTTCGCGCGGCATCGAGACGACTTCCTCGTCCACTTCTCGACGAACACATCGTCGGCCAAGGTGCGCGAGATTCCCCTGAACTCGCGCGGGTGCGCCTACTACTGCCACCCGAAGCGCTATCGGGGCGTGGCCCTCGTGGGAGATCTCGAGATCTCGCGGGATGCGACGTTGCGTCGCGCCTTGTGGCAGAACGAGTGGATCGTGTACTACCCCGGGGGAGTGGATGACCCTGACTACACGGTCGTCACGCTGCGGCCCCGCAGCGTTCGGGGGTGGAGCGGGGCGGAGCGATTCGAGTTCGCGCCTGGGTGCGGATGAAGACGGTGAGCCAAGGCGGGTTCCTCGTGGCGAAGGTACACCGCCTCGCGGGGCGCGTGTTCTCACGCCTGTTGCGTGAGGAGGGGATCGAGATCAATGTAGCGCAGGGCCGCGTGCTGTTCGCCCTCTGGCGTGAGGATCGCATCCCGATCGTCGAACTTGCCCGCCGGACGGCCCTCGGCAAGTCGACGCTGACATCCATGCTGGATCGGCTGGAAGCGCAGGGGCTTGTGGAGCGGATTGCAGACCCCACGGACCGACGGACGATCCGCATCGCGCGCACGGACAAGGATCGGGCCATGGAGGGCGATTACCGGCGCGCCTCCGACAAGATGGCGAGGATCTTCTACGCGGGGTTCTCGGCGGGCGACATCGATCGATTCGAGGGGCAACTCGTTCGGGTTCTGGAGAATCTCGAGCGCGCCGAGCCGCCGGTGTGGGAAGGGAGGAAACCGTGACAAAGAGATGCATTGTCGTGCGATGGCGGTGCGCTTTCCTTTTCCCTAGGATTGCGGTACTGTGTTCCTTCGTAGGCTCCGCCGCCGGCAGTCGGTGCTCGACGGCCTGAGGCTACAAAAGGAGATCGAATGGGTTTTGGAGAGAGACGGATGGTCGACGTTCGGCATCTCGACCTGAAGTGCGCGGATTGCGGGAAGGCGATCGACGAACTGCCGTTCGAGCCGATGTCCGACCGTCCGGTGTACTGCGGTGACTGCAACCGCAAGCGACGCCCTCCGAGGAGTGGCGGTGGAATGGGCGGCGGCGGCCGCGGCGGTCGCCCGGGGGGTGGACGCGGAGGCGATTCCCGCGGCGGCGGGCGCAGGTTCTAGTCGGAAATCTCCTTTAGGCTCATGGCGAACAGGCCGGTCCAAGACCGGCCTGTTCTCTTTGGCCTACGCCGGATGGCGCCGGGCTGGACAAGCTCGGGCCCGGGCCCGTATAGTGAGTCGCCGCCCTTCGGGGCGAGTCCACACACAAAGGGGGTGGTCGCATGCACATGCCAGAGGCGTCGGCGGCGTCACCCCTAGTCAGGGTGGAGTAGCGGCCTGAAACCGCGCTCCTCCAGCCGGGCGGTGACGTCCGCCGGCCCCTCCAACGGGATGCGTGTCGGATCCTCGAGGGGTCGAGAGCTGGATCCTCAAAGGTTCGTTGGCCTGCCGCAGGAATGCGGCGCGGCGGCTCTTTTCCCTCCGGGGGTCTTCCCCGCACGCGCGGTCGTCCGCGCCGTGTGCGCCAAGACTTCGTGGAGGTTTGAGTGAAGCGAGATCCCATCGTTCAGTTGGATGTCCGATCCAGCAGCTTCGTCGTATCACTATTCGCCGCCCTCGTGCCGCCGCAGCTGCACATTGGAGCCGTCTTTCAGGGGGATGCGGAGGGATTCATCTACGCAGATTCCCAAGAGCGCCCGCGCGCCGCATGCCTCCGCGCTGGCGACGCCTTGTACCTGGTCGGCTCACCCACGGCCGTTGCCTTCTTCGACGCGGCCAATGCTCTCCTGCCGCGAGATCGGTACTCGGCCGTGTTCACCGGCGCAGGGGTTGCCGCGGAAGAGCTTGCGCGAGCGGTCCGCGGCTTGTACATGCTGCCCGCCCGGCGCCGAGCGGCCTTCCTGCGTCGTCCGCCGGCGAACGACATCCCCGTGCCCGACGGAGTGATGCTCCTCGCCATCGACCGGTCGCTCCTCGACGCCGGTGCTCCGGGGGTGGATGCCGTCCGAGGCGAGATCCTCGACGAGTGGCGGACGTTCGACGCGTTTCTTGATCGTGGCTTCGGAACCGTAGCCGTAGCTGCAGGACGTGTCGTCGCGCACTCCATCGCGGACTACATCGTGGGCGGAGCGTGCGAGATCGGCGTCCGCGTGGACTCCGACCATCGCCGCCGCGGCATCGGCACTGCGGTGGCCGCCGCGACGGCGCGCAAAGCGTTCGCGCGAGGCCTCGGAGCGATCGGCTGGCATTCGTGGGCCAGCAATTCGGGGTCGATTGCCATCTCGCGGCGTCTAGGCTTCGGCGAGGAGGTCTTCTATACCGTGCTCATCAACCACTGGGCGGCGGGGAACATCACGGACCTGTCGCAGGACGAGTGCCGGTCGTTCGGCGAGGAGTACGAGCGCTTGTTCGCAGAATGCCCGCCCGCCGAGAGCGGCTATCCCTACGTCGTCGCTGCGTCGGCGTTCGCGCTCGCCCGCGACAGGGCGAGCTGCCTAAGAAACCTGTACCGGGCAATCGACATGGGATGGCTTACGTCGCTCGAGCAGTTGCGCGAGCTGTGGCCGGAGTTGTTCATGGATGCGACGCTCCCCGAGCGTGTGCCGGAGTGGGGTGCGCTGTTCGCGAGGCTGAATTCTCCGAGGTAGGGCCCGGCATGTCGACCTAGCGGGGAAACTGCGCGCCGATCCAGCAAGAGCACATCTGTGTCTCCGGGCCCAGGATCCCCGTGCCCGGCCTCGCCCCGCGTTGGCCGAGTCAAGCGGTGCGAGGTCCAATGAGGCAAAGGCTTCGGGTCTTGGCCGTCCGTCGATCAGCGACTTGTGATCGAGGAATCGGACACGCAGCGATGGGGTGCGGGAATCTGTCGTCTCGGACATGTCTCCTCTCTCACGGAGAACGGTATGAGTTGACGCCAGATCGCGGGGGGGCGGCTCTGCCACGTCAAGAGGGCGCCTGAGCCGCGCAGCAGGAAGGGGAAAAAGGAACGGACGCTGCGCAACTACGCAAGCGTCCGCCGCATCGAATCAGTGCACGAGAAGAGACTCGCAGGACCCCGATACCAGCTGGCGATAGGAGTAGAACGTTCGATGGCTTGAGGCAGCGAACCTGCTCTTCTCTCCACTAGGTTTGCTGGGCACGATGAATCTCACCTCCTCTCTGCCCTGGGTTGACAGGTTCGTCCTCCCATTCGCACGCTCTACTCTAGTAGAGAATGGGCTGGAGACAAGATCCTGACCGCTCTTCTTCACAGTTTCCTCACGACTGGGCGATCGCCAGACCGTCCCGAGTGGCGGAAAGGCCCACCTGGGCTGTCTCGCGGGGCGCCATCGCGGCCGACGCCGAGTACGAGGCACCTGGACACCCGCCCGTGCACGGGCGAGCGTCCGCGTTCTGCCCGATGCGGCCGCGCGTCGTCGGGTAGAATCTCAGGGCACGAGGGGGAGATGGGAATGCACACAACTGCTTGTGTAGGACGCATCGCGGTGCTTGTCGTCATCTTTTCTGTGGTCCTCGGTTTGACCGCGGCGGGAACCGACCTCCGTCTCGGCGGGAGGGTGGAAGCCTCGGGGACGGCCTACGCGGCGGCCAGCGCGAGCGTCCTCGTTGACGCCTTCGCGGGGCTCGGAAGTTTTGAGGCGGCAACGCGGACGGAGTTCTCCGTCTTCCCCTACACGATCGGCTCGGAGACCCTCGCGGTGTACGTGGTGCGGGAGTGGTTGAGCGTCGGGGCCGAGTACCAATTCAGTGTGCTTCCTCTTGGGATCACGTCTGCGACCCTCGTCGCTCTGGCGCTGCCGCCGCCTTGGCGGGGCGCGATGGGGGATACGGTCCTCGAGGTCTCGGTAGACGGCGAGGCCCGCCTCGTGGGATACACGTTCGCGACCGCCCCGCTCCGCGCCGAAATGTGGACGAGAGCGACGGTCAGCGCCACGCGCGACCTCGGATGGCTTGACCAACTGCTCCTCGGGGCCTCGCTTGAGGCGACGCTCAGCGCCCCAGGCGACGGCCGGATCTGGCCCGTCGCGACTGCCGTTGCCGAATTCTCTCTCGGCTGCGCAAGTCTCCGCAGCGAGACGACCTTGGCGCTGGCACCCTCGATCCGGCTGGAGAAGGAGAAGGTCTCTGTTCGCGCTTCATGGGGCGACCTCGGCGTCTCGGCCGAAGGAGCCCTCGCATTCGGCGCCGAGCCGGAAGGCGTGACCCTCGAGTTCCGCGTTGCGTACGAGTTCGGTGCCGCTCCGCTCTATCAAGCATCCTCGGACCTCGGCTGCGCGGGAGGCGTCTGCCGCTAGACGTCCCGTGAGCCGGAGAACCGCTTCGCGCAGGAGTGAGCGAGGGGCCGCGCGTTCGATGCTTGAAGAGCCACGAGGCGGGTGCGAAGATCCGGGCATGAACGTGCTTGAACGAAGCGCGAAGCGATGGTCGGGTCTCTTGGTTGGGCTGGCTGGAGCTGCTTTCTGCCTCTGCGCGACAGGGGCGCCCGTCGTGGGCTCGTTGCCGGAGCTTGCTTCGCTCGAGGGCGCAACGTACGCCGGCATCCTTCACCTGGACGATTGCGTCTCAGACGCAGCGTTCCCCGATACAGCTCTCGCCTGGCATGTCTCCACGAGTGACGTTCTCGATGCCCGCTTGACGATCGATCGGCACTTGATCGTCCGGGCGCGCGACAAGGACTGGTGCGGCGTCGAGACCCTCGCGCTCGATGTCTGCAACCCGCTTGGCGAGTGCGTGTCGCACACCGTCGCACTTCGCGTCGAGGCGGTTCCCGACGATCCGGTGATCGACTGGATTCCCGCGCAGGTTGTCGGCGAAGCGCGCACTTTCCGCCTTCTCGATCTTCGCCACTTCGGATCGGACCCAGATGGCGATGAGGCTCTCGTGTGGTCTGTCTCCGCCGGCGTCGCGCTCGACTGCAGCATCCGTGATGGGTGTCTGAAAGTCTCCCGCCGCGATCCGGCATGGCGAGGGACGGAGCATGTCACCCTCTCGCTCACCGATTCGACCGGCCGCACGAGCTCCCGCAGCCTGGCGTACACGGTGACCGATGGAACGCCCGTCATCTTGACGTTCATCCCCTATCGACCGATTCTCATCGAGTCTGGCGACACCCGGATCCTCGTTGACGGACTGCTGCGAGACGCCGTCATGCTCTCAGCGCGGGAGAAGCGGCGCATCGCTGCCGCCGAGCCGCCCTTCGACCGAATCGACCTGGCGTTGGCCACCCACGAGCACTACGACCACGTGACGCCGGCCTTCGTCGTCGAGCACCTCACGGCCTCGCCGTCCACGTTTTTCGGTTGCGTCAGCGAGACCGTGCCGCTGCTCGAGGTCGTCCCGGGGTACGAGGCCATTGCAGACCGTGTTGTAGCGGTCCCGTTCGTCGAGGGCCGTTCCGCCGATCTTGTCCTTGCCGACGTCCACGTGATGGCTTTCCCTGTGCGCCATTCGGGCGACGGCAGCAATCTCGCCTGGCTCGTCGACGTGGGAGGAGCCCGGATTCTCTTCCTCGGCGATGCGGGATTCGAGCACGCGACGAACCTGCGAGCCGACTACGGGTGGCCCGATCTGGACATCGATGTCGTGGTCTTGCCCGGGCGCTGGGTCGAGGTGTACGAGGGGACCCTCGTGACGCAGGACATCGCGCCGCGCTATGTCATCCCGGGCGGCGGGCTGCTGATCTGCCCGCCGCATCTCAACGTGCCTGAGGGCACTGCAGCGCCGATCGTCGTCTGCGAGCAGGCAGAGACGTGGATCGTTCCGCTGAGACGGCCTTGAACTCCACATCAGGAGAGGTCATGCCTTGTCGGCTCGGTGGACTTTCGACATCGGTAGGTGCGAGCCCGGCGGCACGCTGGTCGTAAGCCAGACTCCGCCCCCAATCACGGAGCCTCTTCCGATGGTTACGCGGCCGAGGATGGTCGCGCCTGCATAGAGGATGACGTCGTCCTCGACGATCGGATGTCGCGGCCGGCCCTTGAGAGGGTTCCCGCGCTCGTCGGCCGGGAAACTGAGCGCGCCGAGCGTCACCCCCTGGTACATGCGAACTCGCCTGCCGATAACGGCCGTCTCTCCGATGACAACGCCGGTTCCGTGGTCGATGAAAAAGCTCTCGCCGATCGTGGCGCCGGGATGGATGTCAATTCCCGTTTGGCCGTGCGCCAGTTCGGTCATCATCCGCGGCACGAGCAGAGCCCCGAGGAGATGGAGTTCGTGCGCCAACCGGTAGTGAGCAACAGCCAAGACGCCGGGATAGCAGGCCACCGTTTCTTCCCTCGAGGTAGCCGCAGGATCCCCGTCGAAGGCGGCCTGCGCATCAGTGGCCAGAGTCGCTTGCACGCCAGGAAGACGGGAGAGGAACTCTCTCGTGATGTCCTCCGCGCGGTCGCGATGGCCTTCCTCCATCCCGGTTGACAGGCAGAAACCTCGCTCGATCTGATCCGGCAAGTGCTCGGCGGCGTGCTCGAGGGCGGCCGTCGTTTGGCCGCACAGATCGCTCTCAGACACCCCGGGCACGCAGAAGTATCCGGGGAAGAGCGAAGAACGGAGGGCGTCGACGATGTCGCGAAGGCTGACGCATGACGGGACCCGCCTCGAGCAGGAGGACGGAAAGGGTTGAGTCGCCGGCGATTGCAGACTGGCGGGTCGGCACAACGAGGCAGCGATCGGCGCCACCCAGCTCTGCCGGCGGTCGGCGGGGGCGTTGTCGCCGCGCATCAGGACCATCCCTCGAACAGAGGCGTGCTCAGGTATCTCTCGCCCGCGTCAGGAAGGAGGACGACGATCAGTTTCCCCGAGTTCTCCTCATCTCGCGCGAGGCGCGCTGCTGCCGCCATCGCCGCGCCCGACGAGATTCCGCACGTGATGCCTTCCTCGCGGTGAAGCCGTCGCGCGAACTCGATCGCCTCCTCGTCCGATACCGTCATCACGTCATCGACGATGTCGAGATCAAGGATCTCCGGAACGAAGCCAGGACCGATGCCTTGGATCTTGTGCGGTGCCGGCTGCGGAGCGATACCCGCGCGCACGGCGGTGAGAACGGCCGAGCGGCTCGGCTCGACGGCAACCGAGCGAATCGGCTTGCCTGCGACGGCCTTGAGGTACCGGCTCACCCCCGTGATGGTGCCGCCGGTGCCGACACCGGCGACGAAGATGTCGACACTTCCCTCGGTATCGCGCCAGATCTCCGGGCCGGTCGTTCGGACATGGATCTCGGGATTGGCGGGATTCTCGAACTGCCTCGGCATGAAATACCTCGCGGGCTCTGCCGCCAGCATCTCCTCGGCCTTTGCGACGGCGCCCTTGGTCCCCAGTATCCCGTCGGTCAAGACGAGCGTTGCTCCGAACGCCTGAAGCATCCGGCGCCGCTCGATGGACATGGTCTCGGCCATCGTCAGGGTGAGGGGGTAACCGCGCGTCGCACACACGAAAGCCAGGGCGATTCCCGTGTTGCCGCTCGTCGCCTCAAGCACGGTGACGTCGCGTGAGCCCGGACGGAGAAGGCCCTGGCACTCCGCCGCCCAGATCATCGACGCGCCGATCCGGCACTTGACCGAGCCTGCGGGGTTTCGTCCCTCGATTTTGGCTGCAACCATCGCTGGGCACCCGCGCGTGATCCGCCGGATGCGAATGAGGGGCGTGTTGCCGATCGACTGCGCGTTGTCCTCGAAGATCCTCCCCACTGCGCTCCCTCCTCTGTTCGACGTCTGCGGCTGCGAGACATCCTCACCGAACCGGCGGCGCGCAGCAACGTCGTCCGGAGACGAGCCTCCCCGGCTGCGCTATCCTCTCGAACGGCATGACTCGGCGCGGGATTCGTCTGACCCTGTGGGTGCGCGCGGCGGTGGCTCTCGTCGCCCTTGCGTGTGTGTGCCTGACTCCCGGAGGGAACCAAGCCGTCTCGTCCCTGACAGAGGACCAAGTTGCCACCCTCTCGAGCCTGAAGAGGCTGTCGCCCCACCCCCTCTATGCGATGACGTACGTCGGTTCCTACGAGGCCGCACTCCGGAGGAGTGCGCTGGGCCGACGCGCGGCTGCAACGCCGTGGGCCTGCTCGTTGTTCGCTGCGCTGGACGGCCCGGCGTTGCTCTACGGGCGCAACTTCGACTGGGACGACTGCCCGGCACTCCTTCTGTTCACGCGGCCGCCCGACGGCTACGCGTCTGTTTCCCTTGTGGATATGGCGTTTCTCTACCCCGACGGCGCCCCGACGCTGCGACAGTTGGAAGAGGCGACGCTAGCGCATCGTGCACCCCTCCTCGCCTCACCGGCGATTCCGTTCGACGGGATGAACGAGTGCGGACTCGTCGTCGGGATGGCGGCGGTGCCCAGCGCCGCGCCACCGTACGATGCGGCGAAACGGGATGTTAGCTCGATAAGCGCGATCCGCGAGATGCTCGACCACGCAGCCACGGTGGATGAGGCACTGGACGTGCTCGACGGGATCAACGTTCACATGGAGGGCGGGCCGCCGATTCACTACCTCGTGGCCGACCGAACGGGAGGCGCGGTGCTGATCGAACTCCACGCCGGGCACCGGGTTGCGCTGGCCAACGAAGGTCCGTGGCACGCAGCAACGAACTTCCTTGTCGGACCGCTTGGCGGGAACACAGCCGGCTTCTGCTGGCGGTACGATCGACTGGTGACGCGGCTCCGCGCCGCAAGGGGGATCCTCACCGCGGAGGATGCGATGGCTTTGTTGCGCGAGGTGAGCCAACCGTCCACGCAATGGTCGGCCGTCTACGACATGGCTGCCGGGACGGTGCGCGTTGCGATGGGAAGAAACTACGAGGTGACGTCTACGTTCTTCGTGACGGGAGACAGACTCCCAAGTCCCTGAAGCGTGCTCGCCTGTGCTCTACGGGTTCACCGTAACGTGGTGGACGGCGGTGTCCGTGCCTCCCTGGTTATCCCGTACGGTGAGGACGATCGTGAACGTCTCCGACGCGCTTTGCACTGTGAACGTGTGCGGGAACGGGAAGATGCTCTCGGACGATGTTTGACCGTCATCGAAGTTCCACAGGTACGCGAGGATCGTCCCGTCCGGATCCTCCGAGTCCGAGGCGTCGAGAGTGACCACCAGGGGCGTCGTGCCGACCGCCGGAAGCGCAGTGAACGCCGCAATGGGGCGCAGATTCGACACGTAGAAGCACGACGTAAGCATGAGCAGCGTACATCCCACGGCCGCGAAGAAGACAACGCGGTTCCTCATGGTCCCTCCCTTCCCGCTCTGTCCAAGCTTTCCGGAGCAGTCTACCCCAACCGATGGAGTTCCGTCTCCAGAGCACAGGATCTCGTGGGCGTGAGGGGCTCCGGCTGCGGTACGACGCGCGAGAACAGCGCGAGGCGCCGTCTTTGGCCCGAGTCGAACACGGCGGGCCTTGACACGCTGGATGCGCGATCCTGGTCTACGGAGTCGTCCCAGGCTCTTTCGCGGTCTGTCCCTTGCCGAGAGGAACTGTCTGGGCCGACGAGGCCGGCGTCACGCCGGCGGCCGCGACGTAGTTCGCGATTCCCTGCAGGAGGCCGCGCGCAAGCAGATCTTGATACGCAGGATCGGTCATCTTCGCCCGCTCCTCCGGAGTCGTGACGAAGCCGATCAGCGTAGATGCCGCCGGCACAGTCAGGCGCGAGAACGACGTGCCTTGTGCCCGCACGCCTCGGTCCTTGGCGCCGGTCGATGCGACGACGGCCTGCTGGACCGATGTAGCGAACGTCCAGCTTGCGTCGCCCGCCTTATGGGCGCTGTCGACGAGCGTCTCGATCCCGAGCGCCGTCGGCTGCCCGAAGGCGTTGACGTGGATGGCCAAGAAGAGCTGCGCTGCCTCCCTGGAGGCCACCGTGATTCGATCGTCGGCCGACGTTTCTGCGTCTGCGGTCCGCGTCAGGATGATTCGCAGGCCGGGGAACTCGTTCGCGAACGTGATCATTCGATTGGCGATCGCAAGGGTCACGTTCTTCTCCAGCGTGCCCTCGGAAGTCGAGCCTCCATCACTCCCGCCGTGCGCAGGATCGACGACGACCACGACGGCTGAGGTGCTTCGGGATGCTTTCGATGCGTCCGGCTTGTGCCAGATCGCCCTGATTCCAAAGACGAGGACGGCGATCACGGCCGCGGCCGCGATCAGCACTATCGGCAATCTGCTTGAGGAACCGGCTGCTCTGTTCATGAAGCCACCCTAGCTCGCGTCGCGCGACAAGGAGAAGTCGCAGGTCCCTCGCTTGCTTCCCATCCGAGAGCATCCTGCGGGGGTCGAACGGCGCAGCCGGTCGCCGGACACTGCTCACCCACCCCGGTCGCCACTGGTGCCCGCCCCGGGCCGGGACATCCGCGACTCCCTGACTTAGCCTGCTTGCAGGGGCCTGTGCGAGCCGGTAGCCTCGCGGTTGGGGGAGGTGGGGCATGCTCGTAGGACGACGCGTCATCGTGCGAACCGCGCGCGATGGCGATCTCGATGGGTTGTACGACCTCATTGCCGACGTGCGGACGATCGGCGACCACTGGCCGCTGACGATAGGGTCCGAGTCCGGATGGATCAAGCAGTTCCGCGACAACGGCTGGTGGACGGATGACTTCGGCCGGATGCTCGTGACGGACCTCGGCGGAAGGGTCCTGGGCTACGTGAACTACTATCGCGCGTCGCACAGCTACCAGGGACTCGAGATCGGCTACCGGATCTTCCGGCCGGAGGATCGCGGCAAGGGATTCATGACCGAAGCTGTCGCGCTGTTCGTGGGGTATCTCTTCTCGGCGAAACAGATCGAGCGGGTCCAGGCGCTCACTCACCCCGACAACGCCGGCTCCCGCCAAGTCCTCGAGCGTTGCGGCTTCCTGTTCGAAGGCATCGTGCGGAAGGCCCACTTCGACCGAGGTGTGCACACCGATCTGGCGCTGTACGCAGTCCTGCGTGGGGAAGCGCGGACGCTCGACGAACTCATGGCGCCGCTCGAGCCCTAGCCTGGCTGAGGGCTTGCCGTTTGGTCAGGTCCGAACTCATGGAGATGATGCTCGAGTCAGTACGTAGCGGCCCGGGCCTCTAGCTGCTTACGGAAGACCTGGCGGGAGGCGCCGTTGGGCGATCTCTCCGCCATCTCCGCAGGCACGAACCCCATCTTCTGATAGAAGGCCCTTGCCGGCTCGCCACCCGGAACGTCGGGTCCGAATGTGACCACGAGGATCTCCGCTGGGGGGGAGATCTGCGCCAGCGCGCGATCGAGGAGTGCACGACCGATTCCGGAGCGCCGATCGGACCTCCTCACCGCCAACCATCCGATGCGGTGCGCCGGCGGGCGCGGCGACAGGAGAAGGCCTGCCACCAATGGAGAGCCGGGCGCATCGTCGTTCTCGCGGATGCAGTAGGCGGTTCCGCGAGCGATGTTTCGCGACAGGGCCCGCTGGAAGACCGGATCGCGCGCCATCGGGCCGAACAGTGGCTCGACCTCAAGGGCCAGGTCAAGCCATGGCCCGAAGTCTGCCCGCTCGGCCTGCCTCACCTGTCGTGTCGTCTCGGCTACCGTCTCCATTGGAACTCCCCGTGGCGGAGATCGCATCGTTTGCCGCTCCGCAAGGCACTAGCGTAGTTGCCGCTCGGCTCACTTCCCCGGAGATGGGTCATTTCCTGGGGAGACACCGGTGACGGGAACTGGCGCTGCGGCGCAACGCGGACTGGTGAGGGAAGACAACACCCGCGGTTCGCTCGTCAGGGGTGCGTCGCGATGTTGCCGCCGAGCGCGTGCTCTGCTCTGCGGGCTGCCGGGCATGTCCTCGAACCTTGCGTCCTCCAGCGGGGGCCTGCCTTGTGCCGCGGCCGCCAGGCGCGGACGTGCGGCCCTGCCGCTGTCGTACACATCAAGCGCCCGAGACACCTGTCCAGCGCAGGCAAGACAAACCGGTGCCGGTGCGGCCACGGCGGTCCTCTTGCCTGCCGAGGGAGCGCGCTACGCTCGGGCGGCATCTTCAGACGCACCAAGGAGGAAGACGATGAAGAGAGCGCTTTCTGTCGCGATGGTGACCGCCCTGACGCTCCTCACTTTCCTGTTCGTGGCACGCGCGCAGGAAGTAGGCGTCTCGTCGATCCAAGGGAAATTGGAGCAGGAGCTTGCGGCGATGGAGTCTGCCTTTGGAAGTGTGCAGAACTTCATGGGCGAGCTGATCACGGAAGTCAAAGCGAACATGTCGGACATCGAGGCAACGAACGCCAAGATCAGCGACCTGCGGAACATCGTCTCGGCCGTCTCGGTCGAGATCAAGCAGGCGGAGGGCAAGATGATCGGGCTGCGAACCGACGTCGACGCCCTTGGTGCGGGGCATCAAGAACTCCGCGCGCGGGTCAACGCCCTGGAGGGTGGTCTGACGGACCTTGCATCCTTCTGCGACCTCCTGAAGTCGCGGCTGGATGTGGACGAGTCCGACCTCGGTACCCTGCGCGGCGAGTTCGACGCGTTGGTGGACGCCTACGGGGCGCACATGAAGGAGTACAGCGACTTCAGGCAAGGGCTCGACACAAAGCTCAGCACGATGGATGCCGGGTACCTGAGCCGGTTCGATGCCCTCGAGTCTGGGTTCGCGGGCGCTCTGGACAGCCTGAAGACGGAGGTCTACGCCGGCCTGGATGCAATCCAGAGCGGGGTCTACGGCGAGCTTGATGCCCTCCGCTCGAGTCTTTCGACGGACATTGCGACGATGGACTCGACCTTCACCTCCAACCTGACGTTGCTCGAGTCCGAGTACGGCGGATTGTCCGGGCGTATCCAGTCCCTCGAAGACGAGGATGTCGGCTCGTTCAAGAAGAAGGTGCTGGAACTCGAGCGGTCGATGGCCGCCCTGGCGATCAAGGTGGACAACAACCGTGCGAAGCTTGAGGGATTCGACCAGGCCATCGCCACGCTGTCCGCGGACATGACGACGACGAAGGATGGCATCCTGCAGGCGAACAAGGAACTGCTGGGCCAGTACGAGGTCCGTCTGCAGGCGGTCGAGGACTCGGTCGCGAGCAGCGCTGCCTACACGAAGACGCAGATCGACACGCTGTACTTCATCTCGATTGTCGCTCTGCTCGCGGGCGTTGGCGCGCTCATCTGGGGATTCCTTGGGACGAGCAGCTAGATTGACAAGGTGAGGGGCGGTTTGCGGGAGGGGCAGTCTCGCCCCTCCCATTCCTTTTGCGTCCCGGTGTAACAGAAGTAATATTGGTAAACGGGCTTGAGGGGGTCTCCAGCGTGGAGGAACTCGGGCAACGATTGCGACGCTTTCGTCTTGAGAACGGGTGGAGCAAGCGAGCGACCGCCGAGCTACTTGGCGTGTCGATTCCCTCGATCATGAGGTGGGAGGCGGGTGTTGCCGTCCCCAACGACTACAATCGCTACAAGATCGATCAGCTCTTGGAGCCGGAGGAGCGGCCGACGTCCGCGCGCGTGGGGCGACTGATGGTGCAGCTCAGCTTGTTCCCGGGGAGAGTCCCCAGCGCGGTCGGCAGGATCTGACATGACGAAGGTCAACAGGGTCGAGCTCTCGGGCTTCAAGTCGTTCCGTAAGAAGACGGTGCTTCCGTTCTTCGAGGGCATGACGGCGGTCGTGGGCGAGAACGGATCGGGGAAGTCCAACCTGTTCGATGCGATCAGCTTCGTCATGGGGCGGCGCTCTTCTCAGCTTCGCGCCGACCGGCTCGAACACCTCATCTTCAACGGAGGCGAGCGCTACGAGCCCGCCGAGTCAGCGGACGTGACGCTGTTCCTCGACAACCAGGACGGCACCTTCAGCCGCTTCCTCGAGGAGAAACAGAAGGTGCTGGAGGTCAGCATCGGGCGCCGCATCACGCGGAAGTCCTCGACGTACACGTTCATGGGCCACGGCTGCCCGCGCACGCTGATCGACGAGATCCTCGAAGCCGCTCGCATCGACCCCGACGGGCAGCAGCTCATCGCCCAGGGCCGCATCACGGAGATCGTGCGGCGCACGCCGATGCGCCGCCGGGAGATCCTTGACGAGGTCAGCGGCATCGCCGCATACGACGAGAAGCGGAACCAAGCCATTCTCGAACTGAAAGAGGTCAAGTCGAAGCTAAACACGCACCGCATGATCCTTGCCGAGCGCCGCCGGCGACTCCTGGGTCTGCAGAAGGAGCGGGACGCTGCGCTGGCCTACCAGGCGCTGCTCGAGGAACAAGACAAGCTCCGCCGATCGATGGCTCACCAGAAGCGGCGGCGCGTGGTGGAGAAGCTCCAGCAAGCTCAGACCGAGCGGCAGGGAATGGATGAGCGGATCGGCGCGCTGGAGAAGGAGGTCGCGCTCCTCGATCGTGAGATCGAGAACAAGGAGTGGGAGCTTGAGGGGATGCAGGAGGACCTCGGCGGCGGGTCTCAGATCGCCCACATCAAGGAAGTCGAGCGCCTGCGCTCGGAGGCCTTGCACAAGCAGGCCGATATCCAATTCAAACGACAGCAGATCACGAACATCCAGGAGATGATCGACGAGATCTCGCGCGTGCGCGCCGCGGCCGCCCCGGTGACGGCGGCGAGCGGCGCAGGGCGCGAGAACCTCGCCGTCCAGGCGCTGATCGAACGGAAGCGGGGCGGCGTCTACGGGACGATCGCCTCGCTCTCCTCGCCGAAGCCGGGCTTCGAGATCGCGCTGGAAGCCGCGGCGGGTGCGAGCTACTCCGACCTCGTGGTCGATTCGCGAGAGACGGCGATCGAATGCATCAACTACCTCAAGGAGAAGCGGCTTGGCCGCGCGCGGATCCTCCCCCTCGGGCGCCTTGTGACGGTCCGCAAGAGTCTCGCCTCCGCCGAAGCCGTGAAGCTCCGGGGCGTGATCGATTATGCGATCAACCTCGTCGAGTTCGACGAGAAGTACCGGCGCGCCTTCGAGTACGTGCTCTCGGACACCGTGGTGGCCGAGAACCTTGAGGCGGTGAAGGAGATCGACGGTGTCCGCGTCGTCACCCTCGACGGTGACATGCAGAGCAAGGGTGGCGCCATGAGCGGCGGTTGGCGAGCGCCTTCCGGAGCGGCCGGCAAGAAGGAGACGCCGGCGAAGCAGAAGGACACGTCGTTCGACATCGCGCAGAAACGCGAGCACATCCTCAAGCTGCGCAAAGACGCGGAACGTCTCGAGGAGGAGCTGAGCGAGCTTGCCTCGCGGCTCGAGGCCGCGGAGAAGAACCTCACGGCGGCCCAGGAGACCTCGTCGCGCGCCAAGGGCGAGGCGTCGTCGCGAAGCGACAAGCTCCACGCACTCCGTGAGAAGAGGCGCGAGACCTACCAGGGCCTCGAGAACCTTCGCCGCTCGCTCACACGGTATGAGCGCCAGGAAGCCGAGGCGCAGGTTGAGCTGGAGGCGCTGGGACCTGCAGACGAGAAGGCGCCTACGGACCTGATCGATCAGCCGTTCCGTGAGCTCGAGCGCCGGCTTGACCAGGCGGGGCGCGACCTCAAGCGTCTGGAACCGGTGAACATGCGCGCGATCGAGGACTACGCCACGTACGAGGCGGACTACAACCTGTTCAAAGAGCGAGTCGACGCGCTCGAGAACGAGAAGCGCGAGATCGAGCGCCTCATCGGCGAGATCGAGGAGAAGAAGCGGCAGCGCTTCCTCGAGACGCTTGCCACTGTGGGCAAGCACTTCGACGCGATCTTCCGCCAGCTGTTCGAGGGCGGGAGCGCGTCGCTCGAACTCGAGGTCGCGGGAGATATCTCGTCGGGGCTCCTCATTCGCGCCCATCCGCCGGACAAGGAACCCCACGTCATCGACTCGCTCTCCGGCGGAGAGCAGACGCTGGTGGCGACGGCGTTCATCTTCGCCCTCCAGGAGAACCAGCAAGCGCCGTTCTTCATTCTCGACGAGATCGATGCGGCGCTCGATTCGATGAATACGAACCGCCTGTCGCGCATGCTGTGCGACTACGCCAAGCGGATCCAGGTGATCGTTGTCTCTCATAACGAGGAAACAGTTCGCCATGCCGATCGGGCCTACGGCGTGACAATCAAGAACGGCGTGTCTGAAGTGTTGGCCCTGAACTTGAACTAGAGGAGAGCTAGAGCGTGGAGACGGTGCTGATCGCGGCCATCCCGATCGAGGAACTCGTCGGGGCAAGCTGGGAAGGGGTCCTTCACCGGCTGACGGCCGACATGGATCCGTGGGACATCGATGTCGCTGAACTGGCGAGGCGATATCGCGACTACCTCCAGGCCCTTCGGGAACTCGAGTTCGTCATCCCGGGGCGTATGGTCCTGACGTGCTCGATCCTGCTCCGCATGAAGTCCGACATTCTGTTCGCGTCCGCGCAGTCCGCCCAACGCGACGACTTGGTCGCGGAGCTCGAACAGGCGGTGGACGAGAGCCTCGATGAGCCTGTCGCGCCCATCGATCCGGGCGACTTCGCGCTGCCCGTGGTGCGCAGGCCGACCCGACAGGTCACGTTGCGCGACCTCGAGGGCGCCTTGACCGGAGCCATGAAAGTGAGTCGCCGCCGCGCCGGGCGCCTGATCGACCGCGCAGCGATCGACGACGAACACGATCCATTCGAGGGATTCGAGATCGGCGGGGAGGACTTCGCCGATCGGCTGCGTGGCGTCCTCGCGCGAATCAAGAAACTCCTCTCGGGGCGCCGCGTGCTCAGCTTCTTCCGACTGCTCGACAAGGGCGACAAGAGCGAGCGCGTCGAGCGGTTCTTTGAGGTCCTTCACCTGGCGGCCGAGGGACAGATCTCGTGTTCTCAGAAAGAATTCCTTGGCGACATCATCATCCGGTTGGAGTCGGAGGCGTGAACCCTTCCCTGGTTCCGCCTCAGTCCCGATGACCCACGGTGAGGCATCGATACGCGGGAACGATCTGGCCCTCGTGGAGGCCGCGCTGTTCCTCGCATCCCGTCCGCTTACGCGGAGGGCTCTGGCGAAGCTTCTGGGCGACGTTCCGCTGGCCTATGTGGATCAACTCCTCGCAGACCTGCGGGATGCCTATGCAGACGCGACAAAGGGCATCGAGTTGGTCGTCGAGGAAGGGCGAGCCCTCTTGCGCGTCAAGGCTCCGTACGTCGATCGGGTCGCCCATCTCGCTCCACAGCAGGACATCGCACAGCCCGTGCTCCGCACGCTGGCCGTGATCGCCTACAACCAGCCGGCGACGCAGGCCGACGTCGTGCGAACGAGGGGCAACAAGGCCTACGAGCACATTCAGGAACTCACCGAGCGTGGACTCGTCCGGAGCGAGGAGCATGGGCGCACGCTCCTGCTTCATGTGACGGACGAGTTCCTTCGCCACTTCGGGCTGAGTACAATCGAGGAGTTCCGGTTCCATGTGGCAGTGCCGGCCGAGGTCGGGGAGGGTCCCGCGCCGGAACAGCAGGAGGTGCGCGATGGATAAGTGGGAGTGCACGGTGTGTGGCTACATCTACGACCCTGAGGTCGGCGACCCGACAACCGGGGTCCCCGCCGGAACCGCGTTCGAGGACCTACCCGATGGCTGGACGTGCCCGGACTGCGGCGCGGCCGTCGAATTGTTCGAGAAGATCTAGTTCCCCCTGGGCTGTCTTGAGTGACGGCCTCGTGTTGCGAAAACCGGACCGATTAGGTAGGATTTAGCCGGTGATCGCCTATGTCGCAGCGCGTATACCTTGACCACAGCGCCACGACGCCGCTTGCACGGCCGGTGCTCGATGCGATGTTGCCGTACCTCGAT
Source organism: uncultured Thermotogae bacterium (assembly GCA_964447445.1). Taxonomy (GTDB): domain Bacteria; phylum Bipolaricaulota; class Bipolaricaulia; order UBA7950; family UBA9294; genus CAIOGO01. Next base: position 12,121 of record CAYUSW010000020.1, on the reverse strand, counting down.
ACTCGCTTTGGCAACGCTTCGAGTCTTCACAGCTACGGTCGCGAGGCGCGACGTGCGGTGGATGATGGCCGGCAGTCGATCGCGGCGACTCTCGGCGCTCGCGAGGATGAGATCGTGTTCACGTCCGGGGCAACCGAGGCGGACAACCTGGCGGTCCTCGGGGCCGCGTTCGCGCGGCCGCCTGGCGGGCACGTGATTGGCTCGAGTATCGAGCACGACGCGGTCTTGCGCGCGTTGGAGTGGCTGCGAACGAGAGGCTCTGATGTGACGCTCGTGGGTGTGGACTCGGCCGGGCGAGTCGATCCGGCGGAGGTCGCGGCGGCGATCCGCCCTGATACATTCCTCGTTTCGATCATGGCGGGGAACAACGAGATCGGCACGCTGGAGCCCATTGCCGAGATCGGCCATGCGTGCCGCGAGCGCGGCGTTCTCTTCCACACGGACGCGGTCCAGGCGCTCGGCAAGATGGAGGTCACGGCGAACGAGGTCGACCTTCTCTCGGCGTCGGCACACAAGTTGCATGGCCCGAAGGGCGTGGGATTCCTCTACGTACGGCGCGGGGCACGCCTTGCCCCGCTCGCTCACGGCGGCGGCCACGAGCGTGGGCTGCGCAGCGGCACGGAGAACGTCCCAGGCATTGTTGGGTTCGCAGCCGCTCTACGGCTTGCAGTCGCCGAGCGCGCCGACGTCACGGCGCGCATGTGGCGCATGCGGCAGCGGCTGATGGATGAGGTGCTCAAGATCCCGGGGACGCGGCTGAATGGCCATCCCGTGGAATGCTTGCCGCACATCGTGAACTTCAGCTTCGCGGGAATCGAAGGCGAGAGTCTCGTCATGAAGCTTGATGAGGTGGGCATTGCCGCATCGACCGGTTCGGCGTGCTCCTCGCCGAACCTGGAGCCGAGTCACGTACTGGTGGCGATCGGGGTACCGTTGTCCATGGCGCACGGAAGCCTGCGCATCAGCACCGGGCGAGGCACTTCGGACTCGGAAATCGATCAGTTCCTTCGGGCTCTTCCCCGCGCGGTCGCCGACCTGCGCGCGATGTCACCGTTCAAGGTGGGTGAGTGATGTACACCGAGAAAGTTGTCGAGCACTTCCGCACTCCGCACAACATGGGAAAGATGAGAGACCCATCCGCGGTGGGCCGCGTGGGTAACATCCTCTGCGGGGATGTCATGTGGTTCTACATCCGCGTCGAAGAGGACGCTCAGGGTCGAGACGTCATCGCTGACGTGTCGTGGGAGACGTTCGGATGCACGGCAGCGATCGCCACGTCCTCGATGATGTCGGACCTCGCAAAGGGTCGCACGCTGGAGGAAGCGATTGCGATTTCGAACCGCGACGTGGCCGAGCGGCTTGGCGGGCTTCCGGCAGTCAAGATGCACTGTTCGGCGCTTGCCGCCGACGCCCTCAATGAGGCGATCTTCGACTACCTCACGAAGAAGGGGCGAGCCATTCCGCCAGCTCTCGCAACGCGTCACGAACACATCCAGAGAGACATGGCCTCGCTGGAAGAGCGCTACAAGGTCTTTCTAGACCGCGACGCGGCAAGGGCGCCCGAGGGCGAGGCGCCGGCGTGCAGCTGACGAGAAAGGCGAGCTACGGACTGATCGCCGCCGTCGAGCTGGCGCGGGCGCCCGAAGGCACGCCGAGATCGGCATCATGGATTGCCTTGCGCTACGACCTGCCGACAGCGTTCATCGAGAAGATACTTCACGAGCTGAAGTGCGCCGGGTGGATCGCGTCGCGACAGGGGCGCTGCGGCGGGTATGCGCTCCGGGTGCCCGCTGAACAGGTGTCGGTGCGGCAGATCCTTGAGGCGCTCGGCGAAGGAATGGATCTTGTTGACTGCCTGGAAGGTGGGTCGTCATGCAGACTGACGGGGGTGTGTCCGACAAAGGGCGCGTGGCGGACGATCAACGACCGCTTTCGGGAGCTCTTGGACACCGTCTCTCTGGCGGACCTCGAACGGGGACGATCGCTCGACGCGGAGTAAGTCATCGACTCGCTTCCCATCAAGATGGCACAGATTAGAATCGCTTGGTGATGTACATTACGGACGCCCGCGGCTCTTTGTGCTATAGTCGCGTCACGTAAGAGAACCCCCTCATCTTTTTCACCACCCGGAGAGGGCGGCCTGGCAGCAGCTGGGCCGCCCTTGACTTTGACATGCTGCGGCCGCCGCGGTGACGTCCTACAGGAAATGCAGGATGTGGTGATAGTAGAAGTAGAAGACGGGGAGAGCGAAGAGAAGCCCGTCGATCCGGTCGAGCGCCCCGCCGTGCCCGGGAAGGAACACGCCCGAGTCCTTGACCTCGGCGGCACGCTTCAGCTTGGAGGCGAAGACGTCGCCCAACTGAACGGCCCAGCCCACGAAGAACGACGACGCGAGGACGTGCGGGAAGCCTCTCCAGTAGACGAACTCGCGCCAGAACGGGTCCACGAGCGCTCCCAGCATTACCGCGAGGATCGTGAACGCAAACCCGCCGGCGACGCCCTCCCATGTCTTGCTCGGGCTCACATGGGGAAACGCCTTGTGACGGCCTATTGCGGAGCCGACGAAGAATGCTCCGGAGTCGTAGCCGAACACCATGAGCAACGCGACGATCGCGTTGGCTGCACCGGTCATGGGTTCCTGGTTCGGCCCACCGAGATAGATGAGGTAGAAGTAGTGGAGAAGCCACGGGATGTAGAGGAGTCCGAAGACGCCCGCTACCGCTTGAAGGAAGCCCGTGCGGTGGGGGGTAACCGCCAGGTATCGCAGGACTTGATATGCCATCGCGAACAGAAGGACGACGTCTGCGTAACGGCCGTCGAGAACGAGGTAGCTGAGGACGAGAAGAGGAATCCAGATGAGGAACTCGGGCGCAGCCAACGGGATGCCGAGGTTCTTCATCAGGTGGAGGTATTCGAGCGCTGTCAAGTACGCGACGCCCAGAATGAGAGCCCCCGCGATCCACCGCACGTCGAATCGGGCTCCCACGTAGACGATGCCAAAGACCACAGCGCAGCCGATCACGCCGCTCGCGATTCTCTTCACAAGATTCATGCCGGGGCTCCCTCCACCGCTCCGAAGCGTCGATTCCGACTCTGATACTCCGCCAGTGCCCGCAACAACTCGGCGGGTGTGAAGTCCGGCCATGGAGCCTGCGCGAAATACAGCTCAGCGTACGCGGACTGCCAGAGGAGGAAATTCGACAGCCTCTGCTCGCCGCTCGTCCGGATCACGAGATCCGGGTCGGGCACGCCGAACGTCTCGAGGTGGCTTGCGAGGACTGCCTCGTCGACCGTCTCCGGCCGGAGGCTTCCGGCCGCGACCTCCTGGGCGATGCGCCGCGCGGCCGCGGCGATCTCCTGTCGCGCTCCGTAGCTCAATGCGATCGTCAGGCAAAGGCGATCGTTCGCCGCCGTGGCCTCGAGCGCGCGTTCCACTTCCCGGCGCAGCTCTGCGGGAACGCGATCGAGATCGCCGATCACGCGGAGTCGCATACCCGCCTCGGCGAACTCCGACAGGCGCGAGCGAAGGAAGTCGCCCAACAGCTTCATGAGGAGTGCGACCTCAGCCCGCGGGCGGGTCCAGTTCTCTGACGAGAAGGCGAACAAGGTGACGTAGGGAATCTCGAGTCGTGCGTGCAGAAAGCGCACAACGCGCTCGGCCGCGAGAGCGCCCGCCTGGTGGCCGGCGGCTCGCGGCAACCCATGCGCCGCGGCCCAACGGCCGTTCCCGTCCATGATGATGGCGACGTGCTGCGGGAGCCTTTCGGCCTTGACCTGGTCGAGCAGGGTCATGCGGCGGCCTCCCCCGGGCGGCCGACGAACACACGACGCGCCTCCGCGACGACGGTGAGAGATCCCGTCACAAGAACCGTGTCGCGTGGATCTGTCAGGCCCAAGAGACCGCACACCCCCTCCTCGACGGAATCATAGCGGATCGCCCGCTCGGCAACTCTCTCCACCTCGCGCGCGAGTGCCTCTGCGGGAAGGGAGCGCGGGCTCGACGACGCGGCGACGCCGATTCGCGTGAAGTGCGGCGCGAGTGCGGACACAATCCCCGCCACGTCTTTGTCGGCGAGGATCCCGAGGAGAAGCGTCCTGCGCTCGCGAGCCGGCTCCCACTCGGCAATGCCCGCCGCGATGGAGGCGGCAGCCGCGGGGTTGTGAGCGCCGTCGAGGATCACGCTGGGTGCCTCTCTCACCACTTCCCAGCGTCCGGGCCACTCGACGGATGCGAGGCCGTCGGCCACAGCCTCGCGCGAGATCCGCCAGCCTCGGTCTCGCAGAGCGAGAACGGCGGAAAGCGCAAGCTGGAGGTTCTCGCGCTGGTAGACGCCGAGAAGCGGGAGCTTCACGAGGCCCGGCAAGTCCTCGCCCTGGACGCGGTAGACACGACGACGGCCGTCGCGACCGCGGTCCTCGACGAAGACGTCCGCCGAGCGGAGCGGCGCGCCGACCGCCGTGCACTCGCGTCGGACGACGTCCGCCACGGCAGCAGAGAGTCGCCCGACGAGCATCGGAGCGGCGGGCTTCGCGATCCCCGCCTTCTCCCAGGCGATCTCGCCCTCGGTCTTGCCGAGGATTGCCGTGTGATCGAGCGAGACGTTGGTCAGCGCCGTGAGGATCGGCGTCACGACGTTGGTGGCGTCGAAGCGCCCGCCGAGTCCGACTTCGACGACCGCGACGTCCACAGCGCAGTCGCGGAAGTGCGCAAACGCCGTAGCGGTCAGGGCCTCGAACTGACTCGGCACGTCGTCGCATGCGAACAGGGCGGCGCGCATCCCGCCCACGATGCGGGCGAACGCCTGCTCGTTGATCCATTCAGCGCCAACACAGACGCGGTCGCGGAAGTCGACAACGTCGGGCGACGTGTAGCGTCCGACGCGCCAGCCGGCCCGCCGGAGCACGGATGCCAGCATGGCGACGACGGAGCCTTTCCCGTTCGTGCCTGTCACGTGGATGGCGGGCAAGCTGCGCTCCGGTCGCCCGAGAGAGTCGAGAAGGCGATCGATCCTTTCGAGCCCTGGCTTGACCTCGAATCGAGGAAGACGGTCAAGAACCGCGCGCGCCGCGGCGTAGTCCATCTACCCTCCGAGCGAATCGAGATTGGCTCGCAGTCGGTCGCGCTTCCGCCGGAACTCCTCTTGCTTGCCCCGCTCTTTCGCGACGACGTCCTCTGGAGCACGGGCGAGGAATCGGTCGTTCGCAAGCGTGGCCTCGACCTTCGCGAGCTCTGCTTCCACGGACACCAGTTCCGCGCGCAGGCGGCGGCTTTCCGCCTCGACATCGATCCACTCGGCGAGCGGGACGAACACCTCCGCCGACGACAGGACCTGGCGCGCTGAACCACTGGCGGGGCGCAATCTCGGACCGGTCTTCCACTCCTCGACCCCGCACAAGACGGACAGCGCGGCGGCCTTGTCTCGCACGGCTTCTCTGAGGCTCGAGTCGCTGGTGCGGACGAGAACGCGGAGACGAGCGGTAGCCGGCACGCTCAGCTCGGCGCGCAGATTGCGCACGGCTGTGGCGACCTCTTGGACCGAGCGCATCGTGATCTCCGCCTCTTCATCGCGCGGCCCCGGGGTCGGGTATGGCGCGACGGACACCGACGCGGGGCTCTCGCCCAGCACCTGCCAGATCTCCTCCGTGATGAACGGGATGAACGGATGCAGGAGCTTGATCGTCTCCCGTAGGACGTGATGCAGGACTCCGCGGACCGCCACGTCCTCCGAGGCGAGGCGAGGCTTCGCCATCTCCACGTACCAATCGCAGACCTCGTGCCAGGTGAAGTCATAGAGCGTCTCGGCCGCGAGGTGGAAGCTGTAGTCCTCGAGATAGCTCGTGACCGACTCGATCGTGGCAGAGAGCCGCGACAGGATGTAGCGATCCTCCAGCTCCGTGAGCTGTGCCGGAAGAGGCGGCCGTTCGTCTCCCAGGTTCATGAGGATGAAGCGCGACATGTTCCACAGCTTGTTCAGGAAGTTGCGGCCCTCGGCGAGGTCCGACCACGGCATCCGCACGGTGCGCCCCTTGCCTGTCGTGTGGGCCACCGCGAGCCGCAACGCGTCGGCGCCGTAGTCGCCGATCAGGTCGATCGGGTCGACGCTGTTGCCCTTCGACTTCGACATCTTTTGCCCCTTGTCGTCGACCACGAGGGGCGTGATGTACACCGTCCGGAACGGCACGTCGCCCATGAAGTGGAGCGACGCCATGATCATTCGCGACACCCAGAAGAAGAGGATGTCGAAGGCAGTAACGAGGAACGAGGTCGGGAAGTAGGCCTTCAGGTCGTCGGATGCCTCGGGCCATCCCATCACGGAGAAGGGCCACAGCCACGACGAGAACCATGTATCGAGCACGTCTTCGTCCTGTCGCAGCTCCACCTCGATGCCGTAGTGCGCGCGCGCCGCGGCGATGGCCTCGCTCTCCGAACGGGCGACGAACTCGTGCTCGTCAGGACCGTACCACACGGGAATGCGGTGCCCCCACCAGAGCTGACGCGAGATGCACCAGTCGCGGATGTTCTCCAGCCAATCGTTGTAGAGCTTTGTCCATCGATCGGGCACGAACCGGATGCGTCCGTCTTTCACCGCCTGCAGAGCTTCCCGTGCCAACGGTTCCATCCGCACGAACCACTGCGTGGACAAGAGCGGCTCCACGAGCGTGTCGCAGCGGTCGCAGTGCCCGACGGCGTGGCGATACGCGTCGACCTTCTCGATCAGCCCTTCCGCCTTCAGTCGCTCGATGACGGCCTTGCGCGCCGCGTCGCGGGAGAGGCCCTGGAATGGCCCTGCGTTGGCGTTGAGCGTCCCGTCGGGGCTCAGGATGTTGATCGAATCGAGCCCGTGAGCCTTAGCGATGTCGAAGTCGACGGGATCGTGAGCTGGCGTCACCTTCAACGCACCGGTCCCGAAGGTCGGGTCCACGGATTCGGCTCCGACGATCGGCAGCCGGCGGCCGAGCAGCGGCAAAATGGCTGTCGCGCCGATCAGGTGAGCGAACCGCGCGTCGGTCGGATGGACGGCAATGGCGGTGTCTCCGAGCATCGTTTCCGGACGCGTGGTGGCGATCGTCAGGTTCCCGCCGTTCTCCAGCATGTAGCGGATGTAGTACAGGGCTCCGTCGACCTCCCGATGGTCCACCTCAAGGTCGGACAGCGCCGTGCTGCAGCGGGGACACCAGTTGGTCAGGTATTCGCCGCGGTAGATGAGCCCTTCGTTGTAGAGCTGAACGAAAACCTCGCGAACGGCTGTCGACAGGCCGTCATCGAGCGTGAAGCGCAGCCGTGACCAGTCGCACGAGCATCCAAGGGCCTTCAGCTGGTCGATGATCTCCGAGCCGTATTTGGCTTTCCAGTTCCAGACTCGCTCCACAAACGCCTCGCGCCCGAGCTCGTGGCGATTCGTCCCCTCGCGGGAGAGTTCTCGTTCCACGACGTTCTGGGTCGCGATGCCGGCGTGATCCGTTCCTGGGAACCAGCACGCCGAGTCGCCCTTCATCCGCCGGTAGCGAATGACTACATCCTGAAGCGTGTTGTTCAGCGCGTGTCCCATGTGCAGCCGCCCCGTGATGTTGGGCGGCGGGATCACGATCGAGAAGGGAACCTTTCCAACGACGCCGACGGACGCACGGAAGTAGTCCCCCTCTTCCCAGAGGCGATAGTTCTTTGCCTCCACGTCTGCCGGCTGGTATCGCTTGGAGAGTTCCATCTTCTGCCTCCGTCGGGCGTGCGCTCAGCCATCGAGCGCAGGTTTCATCACATCTAGGTCCAATCTCGTAGTGCCGTCTGGTAATCATGCAACTCGGCCGGCGCGAAAAAGAGCGCCAACTCCCGCTGAGCCGAGGCCAGGGAGTCCGAGCCGTGCACGAGGTTCATCGTCAGGTTCAGGCCGAAGTCGCCGCGAATCGTTCCCGATCCCGCCTTCTGCGGGTTCGTCACGCCCATCAAGTTCCGCACAACCTCCACTGCGCTGTCTCCCTCCACGGCGAGAGCGACGATCGGAGATGCGGTGATGAAGCGGAGAAGGTCAGCGTAGAACGGCTTCTCCACGTGCTCGGCGTAATGTCTCGCCGCGAGGGCCTCGTCGACCCAGAGCATCTTCATTCCCACAAGCTTCAGGCCCTTCTCCTCAAAGCGGGAGACGACGCGCCCGACAAGTCCCCGCTGGACGGCGTCGGGCTTGCAGAGCACAAGCGTACGTTGCATCGACATCTGGTTCCTCCTACGACCGTCGGACGTAGCACCCGCCGTCGACTTCCGCAATGAGATCCTCAAGCTGCAAGAGCAGGAGTACGTGCGAGGCTTCGGTGGGGGAAAGGTCCGCGCGCGCAATGATATCGTCAATGTGGACTGGATCAAGGCCGATGAGATTGTAGACGCGGCGCTCCCGCCCCCCCAAGGAGACCTCCTCCGACTCCTCAGGCATCGGGGTGCGGTCGGCCCTCGCGCGGAGATCGGGGAACTCCTCGAGAATGTCGTCGATCGTCTCGACGATCTTGGCTCCTTGCCGAATCAGGTTGTTGGTTCCTGCCGACGTGGCTGTCGTGATGTTGCCGGGCACTGCGAAGACCTCGCGCCCCTGTTCAAGCGCGAGACGTGCCGTGATGAGTGCCCCGCTGCGCAGGGGGGCCTGGACAACGACCACGCCGCGGCAGAGTCCGGCCAGAATGCGGTTCCGTTGGGGAAATGTCCACTTGGCCGGGCGAGTCCCCAGCGGATACTCGCTCATCGCCGTGCCCTCGGCCGTGATGCGTTCGAGCAGCGGCTGGTTCGTCTTCGGATAGGGGATGTCGAGCCCACATCCAAGCACTGCGACAGTGTGGCCGCGCACATCGAGCGCGCCTTGGTGCGCGGCGGCGTCGATCCCGGCTGCGAGGCCGCTCACGATAACGATTCCCTTCATCGCGAGCTGGCTCGCCAACCTTGCAGCGACGAGCTTCCCGTATTGTGTCCCGCGGCGCGTTCCTACGATGCCGATCGTCCGCGACGTATCCACGGGGAGCCGGCCGCGCACGTACAGGGCAAACGGCGGATCGTCGATCTCGCGCAAGAGAGCCGGGTACTCGGGATCCACGAGCGTGACGAGCTGGACCCCTGCCCGGCCCGCGGTCTCCAACTCCTCATCGACGGCTGCGTCGCTGCGTGCCGATGCAATCGCTTCCCCCAGCATCGACGAGCCAAAGACTGCGGAGAGCGTGCTCGCCGGGGCCTCCCAGGCGGCGCGGAACGACTCGAAGTGCGCGAGCAACAACTTCGCCCGCTTCGGCGTGAGCTGCGGGATCCGATTGAACCCAATCAGGCACTCTCTGTCGGTGCGCGTCATTGCGTAGCAGACTAGAACCTCGTCTTCCTCCGGTCAACCGCGGGCGTCCATTGTCCGGAATCGGCCGATCCTTCGCCATCGCGTGTCGCAAGGACGCGGCCGGCGCTTCGCAGATCAGAGGGGACGAACCCGCCAGCAACTCCCTGGAGACGAAGAGGAGAACCACGAGTCCGGCCAGCCATATCCCGATTCGGTTGTCGGCCGGGATGTTGCTCCAAGGGAGACGGGCGGCGGCAGCGACGACGCTCTCGAATACGTCCAGAGTCCATCCGAACGCGTGCGCCGCGATGCTCCCCAGGAATCCGAACGGCGTAGCGACAAGAGCTGCGATGCCCAGCCAAAGGGCCACGCTGGAGACGGGGATCGCAGCAATGCCTGTGACGGCGGTCCAGATCTGAAGCTTCCCGAACTGAAGGGCGAGAATGGGGGCAGCTCCCGCCTGAGCGGCAAGCGAGACGAAGAGGAGAGAAGAGGCTGCGCGCGCGCAGCAGGCGGTCCGGCGCGGCAGGCGGGGAAACGTCGGCCAGCCTTGCTTCGGGGCCAGCGCAAGCAGACCCGCAGTGGCAGCGACGCTCAGTTGGAAGCCGACATCGAACAGGTACTGCGGGTCGGCGAGGAGAAGGACGAACGCAGCCGCGGCGAGCATGTTCATCGGGCGCACCGAGCGGCGCAGGGCGAACCCAAGATCGGCGAGGACACTGCCCGCGGCGACGAAGGCGAAGAGGAGGGCCGATCGGACGAAACTCACCCACGGGCCAATCATCCAGACCGCAGCGAGAACCACGACGGAGAGGAAGAGATAGGCGAAGGCGGGTCGGACGTGCAGGAGCTTCAGGGCCCACCATGCGCCCGCAAGCAGGACCGCGAGATGCATGCCGGACACAGCGAGGATGTGCATCAGGCCTGTTTCGGCGAAGGCCTCCTCCGTCTCATCCGAGAGCGCGTACCGGTCGCCGAACACGTAGCTCTGCGCGAGGGCGAACTGCCGAGGCGTCAACCTCTCTCGCAGAGAGCCGAGAAGCGTCTGTCGGAACCGATCTCCGGCGCGCAGGGCGCCGGGCCTGGCTCCCGCGATGGAGAGACCCTCGGAGCCGACGCGCATCGTGGCGAAGATGCCCTGCCGTTTCAGATACCGGCCATAGTCGAACCCATCAAACGAGCCTGGCAACTCCGTGCGGCCAGTGAGCCGTACACGGTCTCCGTAGTGGACGCTGCCCGCGGCAGCGCCGGGCCGCATCCACGTCGCGAGAACTCGGGCAGGGAGCTGGTCGGGCTGGACAACGAAGCGAATTCGATCTACGGCAAGGCTCGGGTAGGAGACAACCACTCCTGTCACCTCGTAGATCTGCGGAGCGCGGAGGAGAAGCCAGTTTGGGAAGTCGCGCTCTGCCGCGCCGCGCAGAGCTCCGAGCGCCACTACGCAGGCGAGGAGAAGAAAGCGCCGTGCTGACGACGGACGCAGAACGACAAGCGTGGCGAGAGGAACCGCGCTGGCGAGTACCCAGGCGAAGAGAGGTAACGAGGTGTGCGTCTGCACCAAGATCCCGGCTGCCAGCGCGAGGAAGAGGTGAACCATCGGATATCTCATCGTCTCTTGGAAGAGCATACAGGATCTGGGCTTGTTGAGCGAAGCGCGAGGGCCTATAATGTCGCGTGGTCTTTGACATGGGGGTGACTGGCTTCGACGGAGCCGTCAAACGAAGGTTGCAGGCGGAGCTTCGCTGTCTCCATAAACCGGCGAAACAAACAATAACTGCGAACACAACGACTGCGACATACGCATTCGCTGCTCCCTCCCTTAACTAGGGCGGGCCGTCTGTTGGGGTCTCCCGCGGGCTCCTTCTAGACGTCACTTAGCGGGTCTATCGCATCTCGGTGCTCTCACGAGTGCGGTGAACCTTCGAGAGCTGGGCCCTCGTCATCCCTCCTCGCGGGAGGGCGAGGGTCGAGATCCATACGCGAGGATAAGCCTGTAGACGCCGACCGGCGATTGCTTCGGACGCGGGTTCGACTCCCGCCACCTCCACCAGACGTGATTCCAGAGCCGAGGAGAGAGTCTCCTCGGCTCTGCCTTTGTCGCATAGTCAAGCGATCGCCGAAGCTTGTGCTGTGCTTCTCGAGATAAGGCACGGCGCAGCGGCGCGCTCGTGTTGGTTCCGCTCTCGTCCTCACGCTTCGCTTCTGTCGCGCACCTGGATTAGGTTCCGCAACCTCGTCGACCGTCTTCTCTTGCCGAGCCACGCTACCAGCTTCGTCCCTTTCCGTAGACCCAGACGGCGTCTGATCCATTCACGTGCCGCCCGAAAGCGGCCTGTCAAGAGGCCGCAGTAGGTACAGGGAAAGACTGTGCACTGCGCAGACGATCGTGAGGTGTATGCTCCGCATAGCACCGAAGAGTGGTGGGACGATCCTGTCTGCGGAGTCCGCTTCTCGTTTCTGACGCCGAGCCATGAGGTGTGGTGTAACGCTCCGCTGTCCGGTGGGTTCGACAACTTGCCTCGGTGTGGTTGTGCACGGCCGAAGCGAGAAAGGGCGCCGCACTCGGAACGCACGCTGGGTCCATCTGCGCAAGTCCGCCCGCCGAATCCGTTAGGAGCAGTGTCCGCACGATCGATGAGGTCCGCGCTCGGGCGAAGGCTGCGTCGCGAGACAGAGAGGAGGGACGAGATGCGAAGGTGGTTGACGGTCGGTATCGCGCTGGCCTTGCTCTGCGCCGTGATCGGGTCAGTCATTGTGCTTGCCCAGACCCAGGCATCCGGAACGCAGACGAACGAAACCGGGACGGCGAGCCCACTCATGCT
>CAYUSW010000019.1:0-2997 GCA_964447445.1 uncultured Thermotogae bacterium | reverse complement strand
ACTGCTGCGCATTCGGGACCTTCTCATCCGCGTTCTCGCGGAGCACACGGGGAAGTCGGCGAAGCAGATCGCGAAGGACACCGACCGCGACTACTTCATGACCGCGGAGCAGGCAGTCGAGTACGGGCTGATCGACCGCATCATCGTCGCGCGGGCCGGCTCTACGAACGCCGCGTAGGCAGGACAAGGCGAAGCGTTGGACCGTCCGTCGAGCGGATGCCCTCTGTAGCGTCGGAGCTTGTCTCCGACGTCTTGTTGTCTTGCTCTTCCCCGCTCTTCGTCGCGAGTCGTCACGCACAAAGGCTGCGGCGCGCCTCTCTCGTGGGAGTCGAGCGCGCGCGACGCTACACGGGACTCCGCTCCACCTGGCCAGCCTTCTGTCCGTCTTCCGCGGCGCCCCGCGTCCTCTGCGATGGTCCGTTCGGCCCTTGGCTCGCACGAGGGTAACGTCACGCCACTCGTCCGTTCGAAACCCGGCCGGTAGACTCAGCGCATGCGCACAGGGACCGCCGATCTTCCGCTCCACTCCGGACGCGCCCCGCGCTGGCTCTTCCAGCGGATGACTCGACTGGCCGGCGAAGTGGCCGAGCTTGTCGTACTCGAGTCCGGTGCCGCCGGGTTGTTCGAGAGGCTCAGCGATCCTCACTGGTTCCAGGCGTTCGGCTGCGTCCTCGGCTTCGACTGGCACTCGAGTGGCCTGACCACAACCACATGCGGAGCGCTCAAAGAGGGCCTGCGCGGTCGCGAGGAGGAGCTCGGCATCTTCACCGCTGGCGGAAAGGGCAACGCGTCGCGGCGCACGCCGGACGAGATTGTCTCGTGGTGCGAGAAGACAAGCGGCGACCCGGTTCCCCTCGTCGCGGCAAGCCGAACGTCGGCGAAGGTCGACAGCGCCGCCGTGCAGGACGGCTATCAGATCTACCATCACGCCTTCTTCTTCGATCGCAGCGGCGCGTGGTCCGTTGTCCAACAAGGGATGAACGAAACGAACGGCATGGCTCGTCGCTACCACTGGGTCTCAAGCCGACTCGACGACTTCGTCTGCGAGCCGCACGCCGCGATCTGCTGCGACCGACGCGCACCGACGCTGAACCTCGTGGCCCGCGACAGTGCATCCGCACGCACGATGACCGCTGAACTTGCGAGAGAGACCCCCGTCCGGCTTGTGTCCGAACTCGTCCGCCTCAAGCACCTCGCGCTGCCGCGACGACACGCCATCCTCATGGCCGACATCGCGCCCGACCGCCTCGGCGCCATTCTGACGAAAACCTACGAGGCGCAGGCGGCCGATTTCCGGGAGCTGCTCATGCTGCCGGGAGTCGGCGCAAAGACCCTGCGGGCGCTCTCGCTTGTCGCCGAACTCGTCCACGGCGCGGCGCCGAGCTTCGACGATCCGGCGCGGTTCGCGTTCGCGCACGGCGGCAAGGACGGGATCCCCTTCCCCGTCGATCGCGCCGCGTACGACGGCACGATCGAGCTTCTCGCGCGTGCCGTACGGCGAGCAAAGTTGGGGGAGACGGAAGAGGTTCGAGCGCTGCGCCGCCTCGACGCGGCCTTCCGTCGACCGGCTCGGACATAGGCGAACCGGTAGACTTGGCCGAACGGCAGTCTCTGAAATGCTCCAAGAGAGGTGGAAGCATGACAAACGCAGCCCTTCTGGTCATCGACGTTCAGCGCGAGTACATGGAGCCGGAGCCGTTCGTGACGTGCGACGGGAACGACCTGATCGACAAGTGCCGGGCGCTGATCGAGACGGCACGAGGCGCCAGGGTCCCCGTCGTCTTCGTCCGACACCTTGACAAGGTCCCACCCGCCGACCCGGCGCTCGCGGAGATCTGCCCCGAGATCGCGCCTCGCAACGAGGAGGCGGTCGTCGAGAAGCGGTTCGCCAGCGCGTTCCTGCGGACCAACCTCGAGGAGACGCTGCGACACCTGCGTGCCAAGAGCCTCTACGTCTGCGGTCTTGCGACGTACGGATGCCTGAACGCAACCGTGATGTGTGCCCTCTGCAAGGACTACGATGTTGTGGTCGCGCACGACGCGCACGGGGCAAGACCTCTCGGCGACATCACGGCGTCGCAGGTGATCGTCGAGTTCGAGTCGACGTGGGTGGATGCCGGCGCCAAGCTCCTGCGCGTGTCGGAGATTCGGTTCTCGCAACAGGCCTGAGCCGAGCGTCGCCGTTACTTGTGTACTCTGCGGAGGAAGTCTTCGATCTCGGGCATGCCGCCCTGGAAGACGAGGTAGCCGTCGTGCGGCTCGCGTTCGGTGATTTCGCCACAGATGGGCGTGAGCATCAGTTCGCGCACGCGGTCGAGGTCGCTCGTCTGGCCGAGGGCCCATGCCAATTTGATGTAGGCCACTTCGGGGAGCATGTTCTCGGTCGGGATAATGCCCTTTGCCATCAAGTCGCGGCCGGTGTCGTAGACGAACATGTGGACGTAGCCCCACAGGGTCTGCACGGTCATGTAGATGGCCACGCCGGCGGCCACAGCGCGCTCGATGGCTGGGTAGACGGGCTTGTTGATGTGCCCGAGCCCCGTGCCGGCGATGACGATGCCCTTGTACCCATGCTCGACGAGCGAGTCGATGATGTCGGGATGCATGTTGGGGTAGTAGTAGGTCAGCGTGACCCGCTCCTCGAAGAAGGGCAGGATGTCGACGTGTCGGTCCGCGCGGCGGTGCGCGTAGTCCTGGCGCAGCGGCTTGACCCCGTCACGCGTCACGGTGGCGAGCGGGATGTCGCCGATCGTGCGGAAGGTCGAACGGTAGGACGAGTGCATCTTGCGGACGCGCGTCGCACGATGAAGCAGCCCGTACTCGTCTGAGGTCGGGCCGAACATGCACACCATGACCTCGGCGATGTCCGACGTCGCGGCCGTGGTCGTGGCGTGGATGAGGTTCCGCGCGGCGTCCGACGACGGCCGATCGGCCGACCGCTGCGAGCCGACCATGACGATGGGCACAGGCGAGTGCTGCACCATGAATGCGAGCGCG
>CAYUSW010000018.1:0-11509 GCA_964447445.1 uncultured Thermotogae bacterium | reverse complement strand
GGACCCCGACCTCGTCGTCTTCCCCGAGTCGTTCCTCCCGGCCTACATCCTGAGGAATCCGACCGCGCTCGCCTGGCTCCAGACGGTGGCGCGCGATGGAAGCAGTGAAGTGGTGTTCGGCACAGGCGACGTCCGCGATGGCCGCTGGTACAACTCTGTGGTCCTGCTCGACGCAACCGGCGACGTGGCGGCCACCTACGACATGGTGCGGCCCGTCCCGTTCGGCGAGTACGTGCCCGGGCGACGGCTGTGGGCGGCGCTCGGCGCGGGCCGATTGATGGAGTCTCTCCTTCCAGAGGATCTCACCGCGGGGCGCGACCAGCGCCCGCTGCGCGGCATCGCGACGCCGATCTGCTTCGAGTCGACGTTCCCCCAAGGCTCGCGCGATCTCGTGCGCCGCGGCGGCCGGCTGATCGTCACCGTGACGAACGACGCTTGGTTTGCCTTGAGCTCGCAGCGCGAGGCGCACTTCGCATTCGCGGTCTTCCGCGCCGTCGAGAATCGGCGGTGGATGATTCAGGCGGCCAACGGTGGCATCTCGGGCATCGTGTCGCCCTTGGGGCGAGTCACCGCATCGACGCGCGATGAAGGCGTCGCTGTGGGCGAGGTGTACGAGCGCAGCGACGTTTCGGTCTACACGCGGTGGGGAGATCTCCCGGCGCTCGGCATTTTCTGCCTTTGCATCCTCGTCGCTGTCCCGCGAGGGCGCAGAACCCCCAAAGGATAGAGGGGAGCGAGGCGCGTTGCCCCGCTCCCCCCATCGCGTCTGGAGGTCGTCGGTCTCTTCGATGTCCTAGCGCTTGGACGCCGGAGAGATGTTGCTGCCTATCTCCGTGAGATCGGTGATCACTCCCGAGGTAAAGGTCACCTTGTAGAGCTGGAAGTTCCCCAGGCCGTCTTCCTTCGCGTAGACGATCCCGCTTCCATCCTCGAGCCAGTACGGACAGAACTCGTCGTCGGAGGTCGTAATCTCTGTGTTCGCCGTACCGACGGAGGCAACGTATTCCTCAAGAGTCCGCGCGTCGGACCCGTCTGCATCCATGACGAAGATGTCGATCTGTCCTCCGGCGGAAGCCTCGGCAGCGTACACGATCTTCGTCCCGTCGGGAGACCAGACAGGTCGAGAGATCCCGGCTCCGGCCGGCAAACTCAAGGTTGTCGTCAGACCGGTAAGGGCCGGGGACGCATCGCCGTCTCGCCCAGGTCCGTCCTTGAGGAGGACTGCCTCACTCGCAGACGCATCCCAGAGCCAGACTGCACTTCCTCCGTCGGCAGCGCCTGGCTCGTCCGCATCCGGAGGATCGAACTCGCCGTTGGAGGCCGAGACGAAAAGGATGTCCCCATTGACTGGGGAGCAGGACGGCGCCAAGGCCCAAGACGGAGACTGTGTCGTGAGTTTGGTTGGGGACGTGCCCGCCGCAGTCATCGTGTAGATCTCCCACGTCGTCGAAGACGGCGTCTGCGCAGCGTTCGACGCGTACGCGAGGGTTGAAGCGTCGAACGACCACGAGGGCTGAATCTGGCGAGACAAGGTCTGCGTGGTGAGCGGCGTCCGGCTGGCTCCCGCGGTGGTCATGGTCCAGATGTTCCAGCTCGTCCCATCTTCGGCCGCATAGGCGATCCGATCCCTTGTGCGACGGACGAGGTCCGGGAAGAGCTCATCGTAGGCTGTTGCGAGCACGGCGCTCTGACTCGTGCCGTCTGCCTTCATGCGGTAGATGTCGAAGCTCGCAGCTCGATTCGCCGCGAACGTGATCATGGCGGGACCGATCACTACCGTCCCGTTGACCATGCCGATTCGCCCGTCGGTGTCAGTCACCGTCAGGAGGATGGTGTAGGTTCCCGCAACCAGGTAGGTGTGTGAGATGGGTGCCGTGACATCGGCTCCGGTGGCTTCGGTGGAGCCGTCGCCGAAGTTGAGCGTGAAGCTGGCGATTGTCCCGTCCGGATCGTTTGACCCCGAGATGTCGAACCACACGACAACCGGCAGCTCCGTGTCGCCGCTGTTGTCAATCACTATCAGGGCGATGGGACCTTGCCCGAAGAATCCCCTGCAGGCTGACAGCCCGATCAGGAGAATGCCCAGCAAGAAGGCCGCAGTGGCGACCTTCCACGCGCTACGCCGGGCTTCTGTTCTCTCCCGCGACATCGTGATGACCTCCTTCAGCGTCTGGCCTCTCCGTGCGCTGCACCGAGAAGCCTGAAGACCTGTTCTCAGAGTCTATGTCTCTGCGCAAGCTCCCCTCCCAGACGCTGGGTCACCTCAGGCGGAGGGTTCGTCCTGAACCGAGGTGACCGATGTCGACTCGAAACCTGCCCGGTCCCGCCGTGTATATTGAGCACCGAGGAGGACGACGGAATCGTGTACCGGACGCAAGACGAGGTGAGCCTATTGCGAGCGTCGCTCGAAGGGGAGACCGCGGCCTGGGGAGAAGTCGTTGCCAGGTACAAGGATGCGGTGTTCGGCTTGTGCCTCGGATTCCTCCGGAACCGTGCCGATGCTGAGGACATCACACATGACGCTTTCATCCGGGCCTACATGAATCTACGCCGCTACAACCTGGAACGGAAGTTCTCGACGTGGGTCTTCACGATCGCGGCGAACCTGTGCCGCAACCGTCTTCGCTACCGCCGCAACCATCCGGTGATGGAGCTCGAGTTCGAGCTGGAGGGTAGCGTAGACCCGGCCCGGGCTGTCGCCCGCGAAGAGAGGCAGATTCACGTCCGCACGGCGCTCACGTCGCTCCCCTATGCCTATCGCGCGCCGCTGGTCCTGCGGTTCTACAACGACCTTTCGTACAAAGAGATTGGAGACATCCTGGCGATCCCCGAAGGGACTGTGAAGACCAGGATCCACAGAGGCAAAGCCATGCTGAAGGAACTACTCGACAAGGAGCGTGATTCCTCATGACTCTCGATGCCCGTGATTCGCTAGACGAGCTGCTTCGGGAAACGCTCCGGCAAGACGTCGCCGCAGCCGCGGGCTCATTGACCGCACTCGAGGAGCGAGTGCTGCAGAGCCTCGGTGATCGGAACCCCAAGCGTGGCTTGGTGGGCACGCTGAGGATGTTGCTTGCCCCAACGCGCAGCGGACGATGGGGCCAGCTGGCGGTGGCCGGGGCCACGGCGGCGGCTCTCCTGCTCGTCGGCGTTTTCGTCGGTAGCCGCATGCCGTTCGGGCAACGCGAGGAACCCACTCTCCTGGGAAGCGCGCCCGCCGCAGCAACGAAGAGCGTCGCGTCTCGTCCGACGAGCGAGAACGGGGTGCTGTTCATCCTTCCTGCTCTGAACGCAAAGGTGGTCTCCGTTGTGGGCAGTTTCAGCGAGTGGGAGCCGGTTCCGCTGTCGGACGACGATGGGGACGGCATCTGGACGACGGAGATCCCGCTCTCTCCTGGACGCTACGAGTATGCCTTCATCATTGACGGCCGCTGGTGGGGACAGGACCCATCGGCGGACGAGTACATCCGGAGCTTCGGCGAGTACAGCTCCGTTCGCTACGTCGGGGGAGGAGGTGACGGCGCATGATGGGACGCCGATTCGCTGTTGCTGTCGCGTGCACCGTGTGTCTTGGCATCGCGGCGGGAGCCGTAACGCTTGAGGATTTCGATCGCGCTCTCGGCGCCATCCCAATCCAGAGCGAGGCACGCGTCCTCGCCGCTCTCGAGCTTGGGCTGAAGAGCAGCTGCTGCTTCCGGGCTGATGAGACGTACCGGCTTCTCGAGCGACTTGCCGCCGTGCCAGGCGCGGCGACGGACAAGGAAGCGATCGTTCTCGTGCTTGCCCGAGCGATCGAGCAGGGGATTCCGGTGGATAGCCTCTTGAACAAGGCGTTCGAAGGTCTTGCGCGCGGAGTCTCGCTTTCGTCTCTCGGCCAGCTTCTTGGATTGCGGCTTCAGATCCTCGTGGCAAGCCGAGACCTCTTCTGGTCCTGCCTCGTCTTCCGCGCGTCGCCGGGTGCGCCCGTCGCGGCCGGTGCAACAGCTCTTCCGGCACAGCGATTCGACGACCTCCTGTCGAACTTCGCCGACGCCGTGGGGGACTACCTCGAGGGAGGCGGCAGCCCGTTCGAGAACCAGAAGATCTATAATGATGTGCATGCTCGTCTCACTCAGCTCAGCGGAACCGTTCTCAATGCAGGGGATGTCGACCTCTTGTTTACCCGCATCGGGCCGGCAGACTTGACGCGGGCCGTGGAGCCTGCGCTACGCTAGGGAGAGACATGGCTAACGGAGTTCTAGGGAGGGAGATTATGAACGCAAGAATGTGGCGAACGGGGACGGTTCTCGTCCTCCTCCTGTCGCTCGTCGCGTTGGCAGGGTGGGGCCAGGGCGTGGTGCCGAAGGGCATCATCCCCCAGCCTCCCGAGAGCACGGCGCTGCAGGTGAGCATTTGGGTCGACCGAGGCGCGTACGCCGTGGGCGACTCGATCACGGTTCACTACAGCGTGAACAAATCGGCCTACGTCTACATCTGGGACATCGACGCGGACGGACAATGGACGCCGATCTTCCCGAACAGCTTGCTGGGCGGCACGAACAACTACGTGACGGCCGGCGAGCACACCGTTTCGGGATCCTGGTCCGTCTCGCCCCCTCTCGGAATGGAGTATCTGCAGATCCTGGCAACGGGGTCGCCTGTCGACCCGTTCGCGATGCCTACCGGGGACGCGGGGGTCCTGTTGGCTCATATCCAGGCCACCATCCTCGGCATTCTTCCTGTCGCAGAACGCGCCTGGAACTTCACGGGCTTCGAGGTCGTCGCGGGCTCGACGTCGGCCTACGGCAAGCTCAACATCTCGACAACGCCTCCCGGGGCCTCGATCTACATCGACGGGATGTACCGCGGCTACACGCCACGCTCCGTGTGGTCAACAAAGGACCGTCACACCCTCACGCTGAGCCTGCCAGGCTACCAAACGCGGCAGGAGTCCATCTTCGTGCTCGGGTTTGGGATCGCCCAAGCCATCTCGCGAACCCTTCAGCCTTCCGTAACCACTAATCAGCCCCCCGTGTCCGCGTTCACGTTCTCGCCTCCCTTGCCTGGGGTCGGGGAGTACGTGCGCTTCGACGCGGCGGCGTCGACAGATCCTGACGGCTCGATTTCCGCGTACTCGTGGAGTTTCGGTAATGGTCTGACGGACTCCGTACCGGCCCCCTGGACGCGCTACCTGGCGGCGGGGATGTACACGGCTTCCCTCACCGTGACCGACAACCGCGGCGCGACCTCGACCAGCAGCCAGTTGGTGCGCGTCGGCGCGGCGAACCAGCCGCCCGTCGTGAGCTTCGTCACGGATCCGGTCATCGGCACGCCCGGAGGGTGGATCAAGTTCGACGCTTCGGCGTCGGTAGATCCAGACGGAGCAGTTGCCACGTATGCGTGGAGCTTCGGCGACGGCCGGACCGCGATGGGAGGCCCCATCACCTGGCAGGCGTATGCGACCGCCGGTACCTACGCCGTCACGTTGACGGTCACGGACAACCTCGGCGCGTCGGCTTCGGTGACGCGCACGGTTCAGGTCGGATCGTTCAATCAACCGCCCGTGGCTAGCTTCACGGTGCCGACCACACCTACCGTCGGCACGTGGACGCGGTTCGACGCCTCAGCCTCCATGGATCCCGATGGGTCGATCGTTTCGTACCAGTGGACGTACGGGGACGGAACAACAGAACAGGTCCCGATGTCCTCGGTCTACCACATGTACATGACTGCGGGAACGTACGTTGTCTCTCTGGCGGTCACCGACAACGGCGGGGCGATGAACTCGACGACGCAGTTCGTGCAGGTGGGAACACCGTCACAGGCGCCGGTCCCGCTGTTCACGTACTCGCCGGCTTCTCCGCTCGTCGGGTCTCCCGTCGCGTTTGACGCCACGGCTTCCTACGATCCGGATGGGCAGATCGTCACCTACCAGTGGGATCTCAACGGAGACGGCACCGTCGATCTGGCCGGCAGCGGCAAGACGGCGCAGGCCACCTACTCTACTCCGCGCACCGTCGCAGTGCGGCTTACAGTGACCGACAACAACGGGCTCTCCGCATCGACGACGCAGACGATGGTTGTGACGTCAAGCGGGGGATCCACGGGCGCGCCGGCGATGGGGACAACGCCGGGATTCTTCGTGTGGGGCAGCAACACTTGGCACGTCACGGTGAACGCCGGAGCCGGGTGGACGACGCCGCACAACTACCGCATTGAACTCCGCACGGACGGGCAGTTCAGCGGCGTCAACGAGACGTGGACCGGAGTGACGCCGCTTGGCATCATCCCGACGCCGCCTCCGGGCACGAAGACGCTCATTCGTGAGGGCTCGATCCAGGTCGGCTCGGTCGATTACTCGTTCACGATCCCGGGAGCAAAGAGCATGTGGATGAGCCTCAAACTGGATGTAGATGGGGACGGCACGCTCGAGGAATCGACGAGCTTCGTCTATCTGCGGGCGTTCATGGTTCATCCACCCTCCTTCCCCTACTCGTGCAACCCCCTTGTGGTGGCATTGCCGACCGGAACTACGGGAGATCTCATCCCATCTCTCAACTTCCGGATCGGAACCGCAAGCTCGGCCAACTACACCGAGACGCGGCGGGCTTTCGGCACGTTCACGTCGATTGGCGCGCTAGAGGTCCTCTAGACTGAACCGACCTGAGGAGCGGGGCCGGAGCGGCCCCGCTCTTCTTTTCTTGCCGCCTCGCAGAACCAGGCGCTATGATTCGAGCCATGAGCGAGCGATTCCTCGCCGTGGATTGGCACCTTGATCATGCGGACATCGATCGAGAGGGTTTCTTCGACCGGTCGTCCTTCTCCGCCTTTGATGCCGTCTTCGTCGATCCTCTGGGACTCCCGCGCCACTGGACGGACGGGACGGCGCCGGGTCCCGACGGAGCGCGAAGGACGGACCCCGACAAGGACAGGGGATTCGGCCGCACGATGGCCGGGTGGATGTCCAAGCGGCGCGAAGAGGCGGACGACCTTCTTCGACGACGCGGAGGGCTTCTCGTCTCGCGCCTTCACCCCCGCGGAGAGGCCCTGGAGATCGCGGCTCCTGGAGCTCCCCCCGAGCGAATCGATCGCTACTCGTGGCTCCCGCACGTGACCTTGGTCGACCGCCAGCATCAGCTCGCGTTTCCCTCCAACGGCCGATTCGTAGCTCGCCGCGGGCAGGACGTGTCCATCGAGAGCAGCGGGAGTCCGTTCGAGGAGTATCTGCGAGCCTTTGAGGGACACATCGTCTACAGCGCAGTGTATCAGGACCTTCTCTCTACTCCGCTCGAACGCTTCGCAACGGTTCTGGCCCGCAATCGCGTCGGCGACGCTGTCGCTCTCGAGATTCCTGTCGACGAAGGGCGCTTGGTTCTTCTTCCCGCCGTGGAGGGCGTCTCGCCGTCGCGCGAAGCGGACGTGCTGGCGGAGATCGCTCGCTCCGCCGTGTCCCAGGCTCTGTCTGTTGCGGAACCCGATTGGCTGCCCGCGTACGTCCTGCCGGGCGAAGAAGCGCTTGCTGACGAATCCGTCAGCCTTGCGGAGCGTCGCGACGCCTTGCAGGCCAAGGTGGAGGAAGTCCGGGCCAAGCTTGCGGAGAAGACAAGGTTTAAGCGAATGCTCTATGGCAAGGGGCGGCTCCTGTTCGACCGCTCGATCGCCGATGCCCTCGGGGAGCTGGGTTTCGAGGCCGAGACGAGGGGCGCCATGTTGCACGTGTCTTCCGAGGAGGGAAACGCTTTGGTCGCCATGGAGGCCTCCGACGACGCCCGAATCGGGCTCGCCGCCTACCGGCAACTGCACCGAGAGATGGACCGCTCGATCACCGAGGGAGAGGACCCGGTGAAGGGGATCCTGATCGTGAGCGGCTCGCGCGCGCTGGATCCGAAGCGGAGGCCGACGCAGTTCTCGGCGGAGGTCCTGCGCGGCTGCGAGGCTCACGGCTATTGTCTCGTGTCGTCCTACCAGCTCTACAAGCTCCTCCTTCGCTCCGTGGCCGAGAAGAACAAGAAGACGCTCGCCGCGCTGCGGCGGCTGCTTCTCGAAACCGACGGGGAGCTCCGAGAAGCCGGAGGGGCGTGATCGCGAGCGTCGTCGCCTCGCTCGTCGCGCTTCTTGCGACAGCACTCGCCGCGTCGAGATACGCACGATGGATGCGCGAACGGAGCCTGGGCCAGCACATCCGCGAGGAAGGCCCCTCCCACCATCGGGAGAAATCGGGCACCCCAACGATGGGCGGTGTGGTGTTGCTCTCGACGTGGGCCGTTGCGATTGCCGTACTTTCGGCGTGGAGTCCGTTCGGAGTGCGTGAGGGCTTCATCGTGGCGTCCGCCTTCACGATGGGCGCCATCGGCGCCGCGGACGACCTCCTGAAGCTGTCGCGCCAACGCTCTCTCGGCCTGACGGGCTGGCAGAAGATTGGCCTCACCGTTGCCGTTTCCGTCGCCCTCTATTTCGCGTTCCCGGGCGCCATCGCGGCTGCATTCCACGTTCCGTTCTCCGGCATGACCGTCACAGTCCCCTCTTGGGCCCTATGCTCTATCACGATCGTCGTGTTCCTGGCCACAACCAACGCCGTCAACTTCACGGATGGCTTGGACGGACTCGCCGCAGGTACTGTGCTTCTCATCCTCGCGGGACTCGCCGCGCTCTCGTCTGTCGCGGCCGACGCCTTGCTCCTGCTGCCGTTGATGGGCAGTCTGGCCGGCTTCTTGTGGGTGAACGGGCATCCGGCTACGCTGATCATGGGAGACGCCGGCGCGTACGGACTGGGAGGAGTTGTGGCCGCAGTCGCGCTGGCTCAGGGAACGACGCTTCTCCTGCCAATCCTCGCCGGCATTCCGGCACTAGAAGTTCTCGCCGTCATCCTTCAGGTTGCGAGTCTGCGTCTCTTCGGGCGACGCGTCTTCCGCATGAGCCCCTTGCACCACCACTTCGAGGCGTCGCCGGGCGCGGCGGCGCGGACGTACATCCTTCCTTCTTGCGAGTGGCCGGAGATGAAGGTCGTCGTTCGCTTCTGGATCGCCCAGGGGGTCTTCGTCGGCCTCGCCATCGTCGCCGCTCGCGTCGGCCATTGACTCACGCCCGCAGGACGCGGCCCAACCGCCGCATCCCCTCCCGCAGAAGCCGCCGTCGCCTAGGACTCGGGGGGCGGCTGCAGGTCTACGAATCAAACTGAGACGGCTTCTCCTCGCGCCCGTGTCGTGATAGTGCGCCGGGCGGCGCCGCTTCGCCGTTCGCACTCACCTAGCTGCCGACTGGGCCTCTCCTCCTTCCTGTAGAGCGCAGACCGTGCCTCATCTACCGGCCCGGGACGCGTACACCTCGCGTGTCTCCACAGTTGGCGGAGGCGCCGCCTCTGATGATGTCGTGGTCGCGCTTATGTGATAAGGGCGTGGATGTCAGTGGATGCCATAGGGTGAGCGGGGTGGGAGCACCCCTTGACAGGTGCGAGCATCATAGGTATCATAGGAATTACTGAGTGTGCGCGCTGAGAAAGGCAAACTCCTCGCGAGAGGAGGACGCAAAACCACGGGCCTCAAGAGAGGCAGCCGGCTGCCAGCGTGGCGGAGGTTGCTCTGAACGAGCCCGGCGGGTGACGCAACTCAAGCAAAACTGGGGCACGTCTTTCGTGCCCAACACCGTCTTACGGCACGTTCCCGGTCATCAATCTCCGCAGAGGACTGCGTCCAGTAGCTGCGCATACGGCGCAGCGCGGAGGTGGAGCATGGCGGCTGCGGGGTTGGCGAGTTTCTTCTCTAGGAAGCTGCACGTGGGGGTTCTTCTCGCGCTGGCGTTGGGCCTGATGGTCTGCGTTGCGGGTCGCGCTGCTGATGACTTTCCAAACTGCGACTGGAACTGCACTGCCAACGACGTGACGGTCGTGGATGCGTGGCTCACGCCGCTGCAGAACGGTCAGCCCGTCTGCAGCTGCACCGAGGGCTCGCAGCTCTCTGCCCAACTGACAGTGCGCCTGTACAATCACACGCAGGACACGAAGAACGACATCGTGATCCTCGCGGTGCCGGTGATTGGGGGCACGGCTCAACCGCAGGTTCAGGGTTGCACGTCGGAGATCGCCGGAGGTGCGACCACCGACCTTGTTCTCGGCGTCTACACGATCACCTGTGGCCAGTCAGCTCAGCTTACGGACGTGATCGTGAGCTGGGTCCCTCAGTCAAACCAGCCGTGCAACGCAGTGAAGTGCGCCTCGCGTACGGCGCACTGCTACAAGAATGCCGCAATCGCCGTCGCTCCGACTCTGCACGCCGAAGCCGCGATCACAAGCATCGATCCGTGTTCGGGCAACGTGACGATTTCCTGCACGGCGGCAGGGGGTGTAGGAAGCTACAACTACGCGTGGCATAACCTGCCGGCCGACCTGACGGCCGTCGGTGCCACCGCCAGCGGAGCGTTGGACATCGGCACGTACAGCGTGGCCCCGAATCAGATCTACGTCACCGTGACATGCACTGACAACGGCGCGACGCCTCCCCAGATCTGTTCGGCCGATACAAACAAGATAGCCCCGTTCACGATCATCGACTGCACGGCGGCCCTCACGATCACGATGACCGATTTGCCCGATCCGATCGCAGCCGGCTCGGAGCTTGTCTACAGAATCACGGTCACCAACACGAGCGAGTACGCCGCTCTAGACGTAGACGTCGCGGGCACGATTCCTGCCGACGTGCTGTACCTGTGGAACTCCTGCGGGTCCTGTCCCGGGGGAACGTGCTCCGTCAGCGGAGTCAACGTGAGTTGCTCCATCGGGACGCTCGCCGCCGGAGCTTCCACGTCGATGGACATTCACGTTCTCGCGAAGTGTCCACCCGCCTGCAACCAGACGATCACTGCCAGCGCAACCGTCACATCGAGCAACGCCCCGTCCGCCTCGACCGGCGTCAGTACGCTGGTTCAGGATAGCATACCTCCGACGATCACCTGCCCGCCAAACACGGCCGTTGAGTGCACCGAATCGACCGCCCCGAGCGCCACAGGCACAGCGACCGCGACCGACAACTGTGATCTCTCGCCCGCCATCACCTACAGCGACAGCGTCACCCCTGGGACCTGCCCACAGGAGTCCATCATCGCGCGTACGTGGACAGCCACGGATGACTGCGGTCGCCAGTCCTCGTGCGTTCAGACGATCACCGTGCAGGACACGACGCCTCCATCCATCAGCGGTCAAGGCGCGAGCGCCACGATCGAGTGGCCGGTCGTGCCGGTCTTCACCGCGCCGACGGCGAGCGACACGTGCGGCACCGCCACCGTGGTCGTAGTCAGCGACGTCACCACGCCGGGTTGCGGCAGCTCGTACAGCCGCACCAAGACGTCGAAGGCCGTCGACGCCTGCGGCAACGAGTCCGCAACCCTCAGCCAGACCCTCACCGTCGAGGACAGCACCCTCCCGACCCTCAGCGGCCAGGGCGCCAATGCGGCGATTGACTGTCCAGCAGTGCCGAGCTTCACCGCGCCCACGGCGACTGACAACTGTGGCAGCGCGACGGTGGTCGAAGTCAGTGAC
>CAYUSW010000017.1:0-12303 GCA_964447445.1 uncultured Thermotogae bacterium | reverse complement strand
GGACGCGAGCCGTCGAGCGTTCCGGCGGAGAAGTACGTATCGTAGCCTCCATCGACGACCACGAGACTTGACGTCGGCATGCGCAGGAACGCCGATGCGACGCGCGGACCGATGTCGTCAATGATGGCTTGGCAGCGGGCGATCGTGTCCTCGCCGAGCGAGCTCCCGGTCGTCTCGGATAGACGGGCGAACAGCTCGGGGATCGAGAGCGCCGCGTCGAGTCCGAGCTCGGCGGCCGCCTTCCTGATCTCGCCCTGAATCCGCTCGACCTCGGCGACTCCGAGGTCGTAGATCTCGGCCGCCGTGAGGTCCGTTGTTGTCTGACTCTGCAGACAGTATGCGTAGTACTCGTTGCCCTCTACTTGCTTCCAGACGCCGGCGTCGTTCGTGGCGTGTCCCGCCATGTCAGCGACGAAGTCGGCCAGCTTGGCGTAGGACGGAAGCACGTTCGTCTCGAGCGTCGTCGCGACCCACTCCAAGAGAGCCTGGGCATCGGCTGCGTCGGCGTCCTCCATCTGCGGGAGAGCCGACTCGAGCGTCGTATACAGGCCGGTCTCTCGCGCCGGCGTCGCTGCGGTCTCGCGGATCTGCTCGACCGCCTTCTCCAGCATGAAGCGCGGCGGCACGGCGTCCAGGGCCTCACTGTCCGCGAGACGCTCTTCGAGTTCGCGGAAGCGCGTCGGGAGTTCGAACAGCCGAGCCACGTAGTCGACGGCGTTGTCGAAGGTCTCGAGGGGGTGGAGGCTCGTCATGAACCACTCGATGTACGTCGGGTAGCTGTCCATGTACGAGCTCACGGAGTACGCGTTGTCCGTGTACGCACGCCCGGCCAGCTCGTTCAGAAGCGAAGCCCGGTAGATTTCGGCGTTCAGGCGATCGCCGGCAGCTTCGCGCGCCAGGTCGTAGGTTGCCAGGTGGTCAACAATAGCCTGCTCAAGCGAGTAGTACTCGTCTTCCCAGTCTCTTGTCAGCGGGTCGAGATGGTCGTCGCGCATCCGCAGCGCCGGGCCGATGCCAAGGTACGTCACCGTCTCGGGCGACAGGCGGACGAGGTCTCCTGCGGCTTGCGCGAGGAAGTCGTCGAGCGAGAGTCCCGCCCAGCGGCTGTCGACGCGCGGGGTGCGCTCTGTTCGAGTGGATGAGGGCGTCTGTTGCGCGGTGCCGGACGCCGGCACCAGGGCTGCAGATGGGGTTTGAAGAAGCATCGCCGGATCCGGCCGCGCGGTTCTCGGCGGCGTCTGGGGGGCGGGAAGGACTCCGGACCGCGTCTGCGGGGGCGCGACCTCACGCTCCGGAGCCGTCAGAGTAGACGTTGCTCCCGGCGCAGGCTGCGGCGCCGAGGGGACGACCGCGGGAGCCGCGGCTTCGCTCCCCGGAACGGCAGGAGTCCGTTCTGTCCGCGGCGCGGGGAGCGTCGTCGTCGGGGCGACTGCGGGAGGCGTGACGACGGAAGCGCCTTCCTTCGCCGGCGGGAAAGGCTCGCGCGTCTGCTCCAGGAAGATGACACCAACTAGGGCAGCCAGTGCGAACAGGTAGATGAGCCACTTGGGCATGGATCCTCCTCGGTCGCCGAATGGGGGCGCACGCCTGAGTATGCCCTCTCCGCGGCGCCGAGGAAACCGCCTGGGTTCCCTCATCGAGGGGAGAGTAGAATCGAAGCCATGAGCGAAGGCAAGACGAGAGTCTCCCCTGCGGCAGGATATGCCACGTCGGAAGCGCGGCTTCCTCGAGGCGCCTTGCTGAACCGGGGTGGAGCGGCACTTCCGGCTGCGCCTGTCGCTCGCATCTGCATGCCGGGCAGCGCGCACCCCCAACCTAACCAAACCCGCTCTGGCGAACGGGAGGCATGCGATGATTGATCTACGCCCCGTCGGCCGAGAGGAAGGAACGGCGATCTGCGCAGTTCTCGAAGCGGGCTTCCGCGAACTCTGGAATCTGAGCTTGGAGGAGATACGCGCTCGCTATGACCCGCTCGAGGATCTCGTCGATCCCGCTGCGTACTACGCCGCGCGCCGCGGCGCCTTCCTCGTCCTTGCAGACGAGGGCTGTGTGGTCGGCACCGGAGGAGTGGTCGGCCTCAGCTCCGACGTCGCGGAGCTGAAGCGCCTGTGGATCCTCACGGCCTACCGCGGGCAGGGCCTCGGTAGGAGAATGGCCGAAGGACTTCTTGTGTTTGCCCGCTGGAACAGCTACCACTCCGTGCGGCTGGAAGTGGCGACGCCCGAGCTCCAGCAGGCGGCGGTAGGCCTGTACAAGCGCCTCGGTTTCCGCTCCATTGCCCCGTACCGCGAAGGGTCGTGCGACTTCGCGATGGAGAAGCGGCTCTAGGATAGAGAGTTGCTGACCGAGCGTGCATCGCCGAAGATCCCTCTGCCTTCTGTGAGTCGAGCGCGGAGTGAGGCCGAGGAGGGACGATGACGGCGACAGTCGACAGCGGCGCGCACGGACAGCCTCGCGCGTTCAGCGTCGCTGTGGCGCTCGGCCTCGCGGCGAACGTCCTGCTTGCGGCAGCCAAGACCACGGTCGGCATCTTGGGCCATAGCCAAGCGCTCCTTGCGGATGGAATCAACTCGACGTCCGACGTGGTCTACTACGCCGTTGTCGCGATCTTCATGCGGGCGGCGCAGAGGCCGCCCGACGAAGAGCACCCCTACGGGCATCGACAGCTCGAGAACATCGCCGCAATGGTCGTGGGCGCGTTCGTGATCACCACGGGCGTTGCCATCTTCTGGGATTCGGTGAACGGCACGTTCGACCTGCTGTCGGGGGCGGAGGCCGTGCCGACCGTTGCGTGGATCTCGCTCTACGTCGCGCTGGCCACGATCGGGGCGAAGATCGGGCTTGCCCTGTACACGTCCCGAATCGGACAGAGTACGAAGAACATCGCCATCCTTGCGTTAGCGGCAGATCATCGGAATGACATCCTGTCCGCGTCCGCCGCCGCGCTGGGGATTCTCCTAGGCCGGTTGGGGTACGCCTGGGTCGACCCCCTCGCCGGCGCGCTCGTGGCTCTCTTTGTCCTGCGTACCGGCGTCGAGATCGTGCGAAACACGGCGTCGGAGCTGATGGACACCACGCTGGAGCGGACGGTCCGCAAAGAAATCGAGTCCATCACGAAGCGCGTCCCCGGCGTGCAGGCGATCGACGAAATCCGCGCCCACCGCTTCGGACCCTACTTGGTGCTGAACCTGACCGTCGTCGTTGACGGCTCGATGAGCGTTGCGGACGGCGATCTTGTGGCCAGCCGAGTTGAGAGCGAACTGGTACGGCAGATCAGTCTCGTCCGTGAGGTCCACGTGCACTATCACCCGCGAAGCGGGCGTTCGCGTCCACAATCCAGTCCCTGACCCCGCGTCCGCCTCGCGAGCCTGCAGCGCTACCGCTCCGCGGCCGACCGAATTCGAGGATCCAGCCAGCCGTAGACGAGATCGAGGGCCAAGAGCCCGAGTTGTGTGGCAAGCGTGCAGACGACGAGGAGAGCCATCAGAAGGTTGATCTCGTCGGCAAGAATGGCGCGGATGAAGAGCGTTCCGAGCCCCCGCCACTGGAAGATGTACTCCACCAGGAAGCTGCCCCACAACGTGGCGGTCAGTCCGACGGCCAGCATCGTCACGATGGGCGGAGCCGCCGTCCGTAGCGCGTGCCCGTACAGCACCTTCCTCTCAGGAAGTCCGCGCGCCCGCACGGCGGAGATGAAGTCCTCCTGCAAGGTCTGCACTGTGATGCTGCGAACCATGGGAGCCGTCTGCCAGACGGAGAGCAGAATGACCGTGATCATCGGTGCCGCCACGTGAGAGAAGAGCGCTGCCGCCCACGAACCCAGCTCGGACCCGTGGTGCGGCAGCGAGAAGATCCAGGCGCTTCGCGGGGCATGGGGCACGACGGCGAGAACAAGGAGCATCATGAACATGGCTGCGACCGGCGGGGGATCGCGCTGGCGGCCTTCGCGAGAAGCGTCGTGCCCTTGTCGAGCAGCCGACCGGGGCGGGCGGCGTTGTACAGCCCGAGGAGCGTCCCAAAGAGCATCTGGAGCAGAAAGGCGCCGCCGAACAGCACGACGGTCGGGATTGCGTACTCCGCGACGATGGACATCACGGCTTGGCCGCCGGGGAAGTAGACGGGGTGCGCCATCAGCGTGGTTCCGAAGTCGAAGCGGAGCGTGCGCAGAGCGAGAGTGTGGACGCGAAGCAGGAAGGGCGTGTCGTATCCGCGCTCGCGCATGACGCCGGTCAGGGTCTCCTCGATGAACTGCTCGTACTGCTCCGCCGTCATGCCTGAAGGCCCGCGCCGGTCGGACGTCGATCCCCGCAGGTCGTACTCCAGAGAACGGAGTTCGCGAAGCTGTATCTGCGCGTTGAACAGCCCCGAGAAGATGTAGATGAGGACGACGTACACCCACAGGAAGTGTGCAATACGCCGTAGAACTATCCTGCGGAAGAAGAGCATCCGATTTCCCCCCTTCGCGCGCGGGGCTCTTGAGATCCCACCGGGATCGCGTGAGTCGAGGTGAAGTGTACACAGTCCTCCGCGTTGTGCATGGCTGAGCGAAGTCGCGCTTGCATCACGTGGCGTCCTGCACGATGCTGCAGTCGAAGCCACGAAGAGGGGATGGACCATGATCCAGTTGAACGAGCGGCCGACGTTGGCCGACTTCCAGCGGTACGTTGCGGAACTGGAAGGCGAGCGCGGGTTCTCTCACCAGACTGCGCTCGACAAGTGCCTCCTCCTCGGGGAGGAGCTGGGGGAACTGTTCCGCGCCGTGCGGCGGGCGGAGGGCCTGAATGTCGATCCGACATCGCGCGTGGCTGACGTCGCTGACGAGTTGGCGGACTGCCTCATCTACGTCTGCGCCATCGCCAATCGCTACCGCGTGGACCTCGAGGCGGCGTTCCGCGCGAAAGAGGCCAAGAACAGCGAGCGCGAATGGACGGTGACCCCGTAGTTGGCCATGGGATCGTCCTCGGCGGATCCTGTGCATCCGTTCTCCGCCACGGGCCGGCTGGAGCCGAGCCTTCCTGCGGCTCCGGTTGACGGCTGCCGGCGTCCGATCTACGATGGCCCAATCCGAGTGCATGTCGAACCACGCTCGAGGGGGAGTGGGTCTACGGGTGGTTCTTGTCTGTCTCTGCAGTGATCGCGGATCCCATACGACGAGACGGGGTTCCCGGCGAGCCATGATGGGTCTGCGGTCGGAGGTGATCTGATCGCTCATGTACACGCGTCCGAAATACCCCGTCGTCATCGTCGATCCTACGTGGGAGGAAGCTTCGTTTGCCAGCCAGCGCATCCGTGCCATCGCCGAGAACCTACAGCAGTTGGGGTACCCCACGCATGCCACGCACGACGTGGACGACGGCAAGGCGTTGATCGAGGCGAATCCCAACCTCGGGTGTCTTCTCGTTGCATGGGATCCGAGCGAACCCGAGGAGGTGCGGCAGCTCATCCGCGCCGCGCGCAGTCACGGGGAGTATCTGCCCGTGTTCCTCCTGGCCGACCGCACCGAGGTCCGCGACATCGACCTCCTGATCGTCGAGCAGATCGACGAGTACATCTGGAAGCTCGAGGATCCGGCATCGTTCGTCGCCGGCCGTGTCTCGAGTGCGATCGAGAAGTACGCCAACATCCTCCTGCCGCCATTCTTCGGCGCCATGGTGCGCTTCGCAGAAGAGTACGAGTACTCGTGGCACACGCCCGGCCACTGCGGCGGGACGGCATTCCTGAAATCAGCAGTGGGACAGGAATTCGTCCGCTTCTTCGGCGAGCAGCTCTTCCGTTCCGATCTCTCCGTGTCGGTCGGCGAACTTGGCTCGCTGCTTAAGCACACCGGCCCGGTGGGCAAGGCCGAGCGGAATGCGGCGGCCGTGTTCGGAGCGGATATGACGTATTTCGTAACGAACGGGTCCTCAACGTCGAATCGGATTGTCTTCCAGTCGGCCGTCATCGGGGGCGACAGCGTGGTCATCGACCGCAACTGCCACAAGTCGGTCGAACAAGCCATACGCCTTTCGGGGAGCATCCCAACCTATCTTCTGCCCGACTCCAA
Source organism: uncultured Thermotogae bacterium (assembly GCA_964447445.1). Taxonomy (GTDB): domain Bacteria; phylum Bipolaricaulota; class Bipolaricaulia; order UBA7950; family UBA9294; genus CAIOGO01. The sequence goes on along the minus strand of CAYUSW010000017.1, from coordinate 6,260 downwards.
CAACTACGGGATCATCGGTCCCGTCCCGCCGCACCGGCTGGCGTGGGCGGAGATCATCGAGCGCATCCAGAACCACCCGCTGCTCGATTCCGCGGCCCCGAAGCCGTTCGAGGCCGAACTGCTCGTTGTCACGAACTCGACCTACGACGGCCTGTGCTACGACGTGCGCCAGATCCTCGCGCAAATCAACGGAGGGGCGAAGCGGATTCACTTCGACGAGGCGTGGTACGCCTACGCGCGCTTCAACCCGCTCTACGAGGACCGCTACGCGATGGCGATCAACGTGGACGAAGACAGCGCCCCGACGATCTTCGCGACGCAATCGACGCACAAGCTCCTGGCCGCGCTGTCGCAGGCATCGATGATTCACATTAAGTCAAGCGCCCGCGCCCCCGTGGAACACGACCGGTTCAACGAGGCCTACATGATGCACAGCTCGACATCGCCGCAGTACGCGATCATCGCGTCGAACGATGTCGCCGCGGCGATGATGTCGGGAGGATCGGGGCGCGTGCTCACACAGCAGTCCATCGACGAAGCTGTCGCGTTTCGCCAGGTCATGGCTCGCCTCGAGCGTGACCGGAAAGAAAAGCACGACTGGTGGTTCCGAGTCTGGCAGCCGGACAAGGTCCGGACAAAGCGCGGCGTCGTCCGTTTCGAGGACGCGGATTCGGAGACGCTGGCCGTGCGCGCCGAGTGCTGGAACCTCGAGCCCGGCGCGGCGTGGCACGGCTTCAAGGGGCTCACGTCCGGATACTGCCTCCTCGATCCGATCAAGGTCACGCTCATCACGCCGGGCATTGCGCCGAACGGCTCGCTGTTGGATCCCAACGCCGTGCCCGGCGTTCCTGACGCGCCCGCGCAGGCGTTCATTCCCGCCCCCATAGTGACGGCGTTTCTCGATTCGGAAGGCATCGTCGTCGAGAAGACGGGCCACTACACCGTTCTATTCCTCTTTTCTCTCGGCATCACGAAGGGGAAGTGGGGCACGCTCGTGAGCGCGCTGTTCGAGTTCAAGCATCTCTACGATACGCGCGCGCCCCTCAGCGAGGCGATCCCGTCGCTTGTTGAGTACTACCCCGCCCGCTACGGGGGCGACAGAACCCTGCGCGATCTCTGCGAGGAGATGCACGTCTTCCTTCGCGAGATGGGGCTGTGCCAGAAAGAGCGAGCCCTTCGTCATCCCGATAACCAGCCCTTGCAGCGGACGACGGCGTGCGAGGCCTATCGCGCTCTCGTCAAGAACCGCGTCGAACGGGTCGCGATCGACGAACTCGCTGGGCGTGTGGTCGCCGTCGGACTCGTTCCGTACCCGCCAGGAATTCCGGTCCTGATGCCGGGCGAAGAGGCAAACGAGGCGGTGTGCGAGTACCTCCAAGGCCTTGAGGCGTTCGACGATCGCTTCCCGGGATTCGAGCACGAGATCCACGGACTTGGCACGCCGTCCGAGATCCCTTCGCCGGAGCGCCCGGGTGAGAATCGTTATTGGGTCTACTGTTTGCCGAAGGGCGAGGTCCAAAAAGCACGCGGAGCAGCGGCAAGTCGCCGCAGGAGCCGGGGCAAGGACTAGAGATCGAGGCGGTCAAGAAGGGCCCGCTCGTCAGCGACTAGTCCCAGTCGGCCTGCGTGACGCAGGGCAGGGCGAGCAGTGGATCGGAGAGCCGTACGATCTCCGGCGCTAGGCGAGTCCGAAGCCGGAACGTGAGTTCGGTCTGGACTGGATCCCTTCCTATGCGACTCGACACGGCGATGATGCGGAAACCCTCGCTCTCGAAGAAGGCGCGGCATTGCCCGTCGAGAGCGGAGGCCTCCAGCGTCTTTGCGCGCACGACGACGGTGTGGTAGCTGACCGTGGGCACCTTGTGCGAGAACCAAGAGAGGAGCGTCAGGACGATAAGAACGAGCACCGTGCTCACCGAGGCGATCAAGTAGAGGCCCTGTCCGACGAGGACGCCGAGCGCGGCGACAAACCAAATGCAGGCTGCCGTCGTCAGCCCGCGGACGATCTCGTTTGACTTCACGATGACGCCAGCGCCGAGGAAACCGATGCCTGTGAGGATGCCGGCCACGGCTCTCCCTGGATCAACGTTTGGGCCGAACGATTGCGTCACGACCATCGCCAGCGTTGATCCGAGGCTTACGAGAATGTGGGTTCGCAGTCCGGCGGCTCGCCCGTGCGCCTGCCGCTCGAGGCCGACGAGCCCTCCCAGCAACACGGACACGAAGAGCCGCAACAAGACATCGAGGTCGAAGGACACAAGACCACCTCCGCTGGATTCCGCATTCCACAGTAGACCCGGAGAAGGCGCTGGCTGGGTCTTGTGTCCCGTCGCGAACGGGCAATCGCATCGTCCGATCGAGTGTCGCCCGTCGGCCGGGCCGCACCCGGATAGAATGTCGGCCCATGACGGATGAGCGATCACGCGCGGGCCTCAGAGCAAGCGGGCTACTTCTCGCAGCGGCCGCGATCTGGGGGTTCGCGTTTGTTGCTCAGCGCGCGGGCATGCAACACATCGGCCCCTTCGCGTTCAACGGCATCCGCTTCCTCCTAGGAGCCCTCGTTCTGATTCCGTTTCTGTTGCGTCCCGTGGGCGCGCTGCGGCGCGCCGGGCCGCGCCGCATGAGTCGAGGGACGGCGTTGGGCCTTATCGCCGCAGGCGTCGTCCTGACGGTCGCAGCCAACCTGCAGCAAGTGGGTCTCGTAACGACGACGGCAGGCAAGGCCGGCTTCCTCACAGGGCTCTACGTCGTCCTCGTCCCGCTCCTCGGGCTTGCCCGCGGACAGCGCCTCCGCTGGCTCATGGCGCTTGCAGTCCCCGTATCCGCCGTCGGTCTTTATCTGCTCAGCGTGACCGGGTCTCTGCACCTCGCGCCCGGCGACGGTTGGGTCCTCCTCGGTGCTCTCGTGTGGGCCGTGCATGTCCACCTCATCGACTGGCTGGTCGATCGCGCCGGCGCGTCCGTCATTGCCGTCGTCCAGTTCTCGATTTGCGGCGGGCTGAGCCTTCTCATCTCTCTCTTCCGCGAAGCGACGTCGCTTGCGGGCATCGCCGCGGCGAGCGGTTCCCTCTTGTACGCTGGAATCCTGTCCGTCGGCGTTGCCTACACGCTCCAGGTTGTCGGACAGCGCCACGTGGAGGCATCCCGCGCCGGAGTGGTTCTCAGCCTTGAGGCCGTCTTCGCGGCGCTCGGGGGCTGGATCGTGCTCGGGGAAACCCTCTCTCCACGGGGTCTTCTAGGCTGTGGCCTCATGCTCGTGGCGATGACTCTCGCGCAGTTCGGGCAGAGCTCTCTGGGCCGGAGGGCCGGTCGCTAGGCGCATGGCGAGCCCTGATGCGGCGTTCGTCTTTCCGGCTATGGGTCATGAAGCGAAGACTGGCCGTTGGTGCGACGAAGGGGTAGTCTAGCATGGTGTTACGGTCGAGTCTTATCTCCGTGATCATCGCTGGGGCCGTGGCCCTATGCACCGCGGCGTCAGTGTCTGATGCATCGGCTGTCGGCACCGGAAAAGCGTGCGCGTGGTTCTCTCTGCACGGTGTCGAGGCGGAGATTGATGGGGTGCTGGAGTTCAGTTTCCTCGGACTGACGCTGGATGGATTCGGGCACGGCACGGGAATGCTCGACATCTGGGCGCTCTCCGGCTGGGCGTGGGCGGTCGTATGGGCGCAAGCCCGGCCGCCCGGCGAGCCGCCAGTGGACCTCGTCGGAGGACTTGCCGTGGAGGGCTCATCTGCCCTGGGATCGGGCTCCGTAGAAGGAACCTGCTACTTCGTGCTGCGCCGGGCGGGAGTCCGAACCGACTACAGCGGGACGTTCGTCACGAAGGCAACTTCTCATCTCGTTCCTGCTGTGCGACCAGGAACGCTGTCGCTCGAAGGGGAGATGGCGCTTGCGATTGCGCTCGCCCCCTGCGCCGCGGTCGACGGATTCCCGTGGGACTCGACTCGCTGGCCGCCGGAGCTCCTGTCGGAGTTCCTCGCGCGATGCGGCGGCTAGTCGCCCGGCGCCAACTCATCCAGGACACGTTGCCGGAGAAGCCCGGCGAACGCTCCAGAACCCTGAACGAGACGAGCGGCGAGGCGGCCGTCGATCGGCAGGAACTCGAACTCGTACACGAGCCCTTCGTCTCCTCCGCTTCCGGTCACCGTGTGTCGGAAACGGTCAGGAGCCGTGCCCGGGACCGCGAAGAGGAAGAACCGTTGTTCTTCCGCCCCGTACCACGTAGTCCCAAGCTCGGATCCCGTGCCGACATCGAGTCCCGACTCCTCGCGAAGCTCGCGGCGGGCGGCGTCGGCGAACGACTCGTCTCGCTCCGCAGCTCCCTTGGGGACTTCGAACCCGCCGGGCTCCTCGAGACTGTGAAAAGCCAAGAGCTGGTACCCGCGCGCGCTCCGGCGCACGGCGTAGGCGAAGGCCTTGCGGACGTGGTTACCTACGTCCATGCAGCCGGCTGGCCCGTGGACTCGAGCACGGCCAGCCATAGGTCACTCTCGGGGTCGAGCGTGTTGCGGCGGTCGAGCACGGCGCCGAGCGGGACGTGCGTGAGATGCGCGTTCCACGAGCCGACGAGGAGGCCCGTGCGGCCGCTCATTCCTGCATGGACGGCGGCGCGGGCGAGATCTGCGCTGTAGATGGCGTCGTTGGGGTAGGCGGGCGCGGAACGAATCATGTAGCTCGGATCAATGTATTTGAGGGCGTGCGGGATGCGGCGCGCTTCAAGTTCGCGTGCCAGCCGTTCTCTGAGGAACGTCCCGATGTCGCGCAGACGAACGTTGCCCGACGCGTCACGCTCAGCGACGGGCCCATCCTCTGCGATCAAGTCCTGCCCGGCTCCTTCGGCGACGACGATCACCGCGTGCCTCCGCATCGAGAGGCGATCGACGAGCCACGCGACGAGACCCTTCTCACCGTCGAGGACGAACGGGACCTCGGGGACGAGGACGAGGTTGACGTCCGGCTCGGCGAGCGCTGCGTGCGCGGCGATGGATCCCGAGTAGCGGCCCATGAGCTTGACCAGCCCAACGCCGTTGACGTAGCCCTTCGACTCGACGTGCGCCGAGCGGATGGCCTCGACCGCGATCGAGAACGCCGTCTCGAACCCGAACGTCCTCTCAACGAAGTAGATGTCGTTGTCGATCGTCTTCGGCACCGCAACGATGCTGATCCGAAGGCCGCGACGGCCGACCTCCTCGTAGAGCGCGTGGGCGCCGCGCATCGTCCCGTCGCCGCCGACGACGATGAGCATGCCGATGCCGAGGCGCGCGAGCGTGTCGACCATCGCCGCGGTGTCTTGAGCGCCGCGCGACGAACTGAGGATCGATCCTCCGTGGTGGTGGATGTCGTTCACCACATCGGGATCGAGGGGAATCGGCGCGTCGCCGGACGTCGGCACGAGTCCGGCGAAGCCGTAGCGGAACCCCGTGATCGAGCGAACGCCGTAGCGGAACCAAAGCTCCATCGTCGCCGCGCGGATGACGCTGTTCGTGCCCGGACAGAGTCCGCCGCAGGTCACCATGCCGGCGCGTAGCTCCGCCGGGTCAAAGAAGATCCGAGCGCGGGGACCGGCCCGCTCAAACGACAGGTCGCCGTTCGTTGCTTCGGGGCCGCCGACCGCGGCGTGGTAGAGAACGCGCTCGTCATCCGAGACGAAGTTGCAGACGCGGTCCCCTCGTGCGGTGGAAAGGTGCAGCGGCGAGCGTCTGCGCGGGGCTCCAAGTTGCGGAATCGAGAGGTCCATGCCGCTCCCAGCGTACAGATCGAGCGCGCCGCGTCAACCGCGCGCGGCGGACTTGCCGAACTGAAGGTTGTACAGGGCGGCGTAGAGCCCTCCCTGCTCAAGCAGCGCTTCGTGCGTCCCCTGTTCAACGATTTCGCCCTGATGGACGACGAGAATCCGATCGGACTCGCGGATTGTCGACAGCCGGTCGGCGATGGCGATCGATGTGCGCCCTCGCAGGATGCGCCGGAGCGACGCCTGGATCACGCTCTCGGTGTGCGAGTCGATGCTCGCCGTCGCCTCGTCGAGGACGAGGATCTTCGGCTCGAAGGCCACAGCTCTGGCGTAGGACAGGAGCTGTCGCTCGCCAACTGATAGTGTGGCGCCTCGTTCCTTGACCTCGGTCCCGTAGCCATCGGCGTACTGCTCGACAAAGTCGGCGCTCACGAACCGTGCTGCCTCGATCGCCTTCTCGTCAGGAATGTCGGAGCGCAGGCGGATGTTGTCCATGACCGTTCCGGAGAAGAGGAAGACGTCCTGCAGC
>CAYUSW010000016.1:0-18532 GCA_964447445.1 uncultured Thermotogae bacterium | reverse complement strand
CCGAGGAGGCCGTCCACGCGGTCTTGTCCCACGCCTGGGGCATCGTGAGCGACGTGGAGCCGACTCATCCCATGGAGAAAGTCCTCTTTGCGATCGACGAGCTGACCGGCCTCGTCACCGCGGCCGTCCTCGTCCGGCCGTCGAAGAGCCTGGCCGACTTGTCGGTCTCGTCGCTGAAGAAAAAGTGGAAGGACAAGGGGTTCGCCGCGGGGGCGAACCGCGACGTGATCTCGCGCGGGGCCGAGATGCTGGGGATGAGCCTCGACGAGCTGATGGCCGAAGTGATTGCCGGGATGAAGGAAGCGGCGTCGGCACTCGGGCTCGACGGGTCGGCGGGCGCGTTGAGCAGAACAGGAGGAGAGGGTGACGAAGCGAGCGCATGACGTAGGGCGGTGGTCCCTCGCGGACCTGATTCCGGCGAACTCCGGACCCGAGATGGAGAAAGCCTTCGCGGGTCTTGAGAAAGAGGTGCGCGCCGTCGAGGCCTGGCGCGGAAAGCTGGACGACGGGATGCGCCTAGAGTCCTTCAGCGCGCTCGTGCGTGATGTCGAGCGGATGGCGTATGTCTCATCGACCCTGCGCGGATACGCGACGCTGTGGTTCTCCGAGCAGACCGGCGACGCCGACGCGTTGTCGTTCCAGCAGCGCGTGGACTCCACGCTGGCTGAGGCGCAGAACCGCACCCTGTTCGTCGAGCTGTGGTGGAAGTCGCTCGGCGAGGCGGAGGCGCGGAGGCTTCTCCCCGCATCCGGGGACGCCGCCTACTACCTTGAGGCTCTGCGTCGGTTCGCCCCGTATACGCTCGCCGAGCCCGTCGAGCAAGCAATCAACATCAAGGACGTGAACGGAATCCACGGCATCACGACGATCTACGACATGATGACGAGCGGATTCACCTACGACGTTGTGATCGACGGCGAGGCAAGAACGCTGACTCGAACAGAGCTCATGATCTACGCACGCGACCCGGACCCTGTCAAGCGCGCCGCTGCGTACGAGTCGATGTCCAAGGTCTTCGTCGGCCACCGCGACGTGCTGGCGCAGCTCTACAAATACACGGCTGGGGACTGGCACCAGGAGAACGTGAAGTTGCGCGGCATGGCGTCGCCGCTTGCGGCCCGGAACCTGGCCAACGACGTCCCCGACGATGTCGTAAACGCGCTGCTCGACGCGTGCCGGGAGAACGCGTCGATCTACCAGCGCTTCTTCCGTCTGAAGGCGAAGTGGATCGGCATGAAGTGCCTGCGTCGCTGCGACATCTATGCGCCGCTGGAGCCTGTCGCGCGGGTGTACTCGTACGCGGACGCCGTCGGGCTCGTGCGGCAGGCGTTCGATCGGCTCGATCCCGCGCTGACGAAACTCGCCGATCGAGTGTTTGACGCGGGCCACGTCGACTCGCAACCGCGCCCGGGGAAAGACACCGGCGCGTTCTGCTACGGAGTCGTTCCGGACAAGACGCCGTGGGTCCTTGTGAACTACAACGGTCGCGTGGAAAACGTCAGCACGCTCGTGCACGAGCTCGGCCACGCGGTTCACGCCTTGCTCGCTTCCGAGCATTCCGTGCTCACGGCCCACTCGTCGCTCCCCTTGGCTGAGACGGCGTCGAACTTCGCGCAGATGCTCCTGCTCCACGTCCTCCTCGATTCCGACCACGATCCGGCGCTCCGCCGCTACCTTCTCGCCAAGTACGTCGACGACTGCTACGGCTCGATCCTGCGGCAGGCCTACTTCGTCCTGTTCGAGCGAGAGGCGCATCGTCTTGTCGGGGAGGGCTCTCCGACAGCCGACGAGATCGCCGCGCGCTACGCCGACAACCTGCGCGAGCAGTTCGGGTCAAGCGTCGACGTTCCCGACGAGTTCCGCTGGGAGTGGCTGTCGGTGCCCCACATCTATGACGTGCCGTTCTATTGCTACGCCTACACGTTCGGGCATCTGCTCGTGCTCGCGCTGTACCAGCAGTTCGAGCGAGAGGGGAAGGCCTTCGTTCCGAAGTACCGAAGGATCCTTACGAGTGGAGGATCGAAAGCGCCGCTGGCGATCCTCGACGAGGCGGGATTCAACGTGCGAACGAAGGCTTTCTGGCAGGGCGGATTCGACGCCATCTCGGGCATGGTCGACGAACTGGAGAAGCCGAGCGCCTAGCGTCCCGGCGAATCGGCGACGCCGGCGCCGCGCCGCTACTCGGTGTGAATGTCGGCCACCGTGGCGCTTGTGGACGCGATGAGGTCGGGGGTCGCGAGCCGAACGAGCGTTCCCCGGGCTCCGGCGTTGATCACCAGAGTCGGGCGCTGCGCCGCGGCCTCGTCCAGCACGACGGGAAGGGCGCGACGCGATCCGAACGGGCTGATTCCGCCCGTCAGGTAGCCGGTCACCCGCTCGGCGTCGTGCGGCGCCGCTGGTTCCACGTGCTTGTGCCCCATGACGCGGCCCAACTTGCGCTCGCTCACGTTTCCGTCCCCGGCGATGAGCGCGAACAGGAACGAGCCGTCGTCGGCGCGGAAGACGAGGCTCTTCAGGACCTCAGCGGGTTCGAGCCCAAGGGCCTCCGCGGCGATCCGCGCGCCCTTGCGGTCGAAGCGATAGAGGAGGATCTCGTGAGCGATTCCCTCCTCCCGCAGAGCCTGGATTCCTCGCGTCGCCATCCCGCCTCCTCAGGTGCCGAGGGCCATTCCGTCCTTGCGAGGATCTGAGCCTCCCAACAGCATTGCGCGACGGTGGTCGATCCAGATTCCCTGGTAGCCTCCGAAGCCCTCACTCGAGGTCTCCACACGGTGCCCTCGTCGCCGGAGTTCGGATGAGACCGCGTCCGGGAGTCCCGGCTCGAGGCGCACCGTGCCACCGTCTCGCATGGTGTCACCGGTTGGCGTCGACGAGCCGTCGTGTCGGATGCGGGGCGCCTCTCCGGCCTCTTGCGGGTCCATCCCGCGCACGAGGAGGTTCACGAGGACTTGGACCTGCCCCTGGGGCTGCATGTCGCCGCCGACGACCCCGAACGAGAAGATCGGCCGGCCTCGCTCGGTGAGCATGGCCGGGATGATGGTGTGGAACGGGCGCTTGCCGGGGGCGAGCGCGTTGGGGTGTCGGGGATCGAGAGAGAAGAGCGATCCGCGATTCTGCACAGCGAACCCAAGTCCCGGAGGCGTGACGCCGGAGCCGAACCCGTGATAGATGCTCTGGATGAGAGATACGGCGTTCCGCTGATCATCCACGGCGGCGACATAGACGGTGTCGGCACAGCCTGGGACGGCCGCGTCGTTTGCGAACGAGAGCGCGGCGCGCTCCGCGTCGATTTGCTCCGCCTGCGCTGCGCCGTACTCCGCCTCGAGGAGATGGTCGACGGGAGAGCGGACGAAGTCGGGATCCGCGTACAGACGCGCACGGTTCTCGTAGGCCAGCTTCTTCGCCTCGACGAAGACGTGGGCGTACGCGCCGGGGTCGGCGCACAGCGTCTCGAGCGGGAACTGCGAGAGAATGTTGAGCATCTCAAGCGCAACGACCCCCTGCGTGTTGGGCGGCAGTTCCCACACGTCGACGCCGCGGAACTCGATCCGAATCGGCTCGACCCAGGTGGACCCATGCGCCGCCAGGTCGTCGCGTGCTAGGGGCGACCCGCGGTCGCGCGCAGATGCGACAAGCCTAGCCGCAAGGTCCCCGCGGTAGAAAGCCTCGGCCCCGTCGCGAGCGAGGACCGACAGCGCGTCGGCCAGATCGGGGTTTCGAAAGAGGTCGCCCGCCCCCGGGGCGTGGCCGCTGGGCAGAAATGTCGCCGCCGACCCCGGATCCTGAGCCAGGAGATCTGTCTCTTTCGCCCACGCCTTGGCAGCGACAGGAGTCACGCGGAAGCCGTTGCGCGACGCGTCCATCGTCGGGAGAAAGAGATCGCGCCACGGAAGTCGCCCGAACCGCGCGTGGAGGTCGGCCCAGCCGGCGACGCAGCCCGGCACTGTCCAGGACAGCGGTCCACGGATCGGGACGCGAGAGAGATCCTGCTCTCGAAAGGCGTCAGGCGTGAGTCCCCCGGGGGCGCGGCCGCTTCCGTTCAGGCCGACGAGGCGACCGCCGCCGGAGGGTCCGACCATGGCAAATATGTCGCCTCCCAGTCCACAGCTCATGGGCTCGACCAGACCGAGGGCAACGTTCGCCGCGATGGCGGCATCGATGGCGCTGCCGCCCGCCCTGAGTGTCTCGACTCCGACCTCCACAGCGAAAGGCTGGCTGGTTGCCACCATCCCGTGCGTCGCTGTCGCGCTCCTGCTCTTCTTCGCACCCATGCGGATCGCCGGAGCCAAGGATAGAGGACGCCGGGCGCTGCGGCCAGGAGGACCCTGTGCTCTCCTCCGGCGCGCAGAGGCCGTATAATCGCGATGCTCGGAGGTAGGCGGCATGGATGGCGAGAGGATCGTTCTGCGAGAACTCCTGTCCAAGGATCCGGCGGACATCGCGGAGATCCTCGGCGAGTTGTCCGACGAACAGGCGGCGGAATTGCTCCATCGCCTCTACCTGGGGGGCGCCGCGGCGAAGACGCTGGCGGAGATGGATCCCGAGGAGTCGGCCGAACTCGTGCAGAGGCTTGACCGCCAGACGGCGAGCACGATCCTCGCCCGCATGGACCCCGACGACGCGGTCGACCTGCTCGAGGAGTTGCCGGACGACGTTCGCAAGGAGTTTCTATCGCGGCTAAGCCGTCATGACGCGAAGCGCCTCACCGACCTCTTGGCCTACCCGCCGGACACCGCCGGTGGGCTGATGACGCCCGAGGTCGTGGCGCTCTCCCTCTCGATGACGGCCCAGGACGCGATCGACGTCCTGCGCAAGCGCCAAGAGAAGGCGGGAACGGTCTACTACGCGTACGCAGTGGACGACGCGAATCGTCTCCAGGGTGTGCTTTCCCTGCGCGACATTGCGTTGGCGCGACCTGACCTGAGTCTCGGCGAGCTGGTCATTCGAGACGCGGTCAAGGTGCGCGTCGACGAAGACGTCGAAGAGGTAGCCAAGCTGTTCGACAAGTATGACTTCTTCGCCCTTCCCGTCGTCGACGCGGAGGACCACCTCCTCGGCGTCATCACGGTCGACGACGTCATCGATGTCATCCGCAACGAGGCCACCGAGGACATCTACCATCTGGCCAGCGTCCCCAGTGCGGAAGGCGTCGACACGAGCTGGTGGGACTCGCTCCGCCTTCGGCTGCCCTGGCTGTATGCCAAGCTCTTGACCGGGCTCGTCGCTGCGGTGGTCGTCGGCGTGTTCGAACAGACGATCGCCAAGGTCGCCGCGCTGGCCGTCGTTATGGGAGTCATCGTCGCGGAGGGCGGTGTCTCAGGGATGCAGACGGCGACGATCATCACCCGCGGCATGGCTCTCGGAGAGATCGACCGCGCCCGCGGCTGGCGGCTGCTCGCCAAAGAGATCCTTCTTGGCCTCGTCAACGGTCTCCTGTTGGGAGGCACCGTGGGCCTGATCATGTACGCCTGGAAGGGCGAAGTGCTCCTTGGAGTCGCGGTCAGCCTCGCGATGCTCCTCAATGTCGTTGTGGCGGGCATGATCGGCGTCCTGATCCCGCTCCTTCTCCGCGCCCTCGGCAAGGACCCTGCCGTGGCATCGAGCATTGTGTTGACGGCCATCACCGACGCCCTGGGGTTCGCCCTCGTCTTCTTGTTGGCGGGACTCTTCCTGCCAGCGCTTCGATGACATCCCGCCTGCCTCTCTGGTCGCTGCCCTTCGTCTTCGTTCTCCTCGGGATGGCGCTCTTCTTCGGCCGCTTCTCCGCGACCGCGTCTGCTCTGGCGGCGCTCGCTACGCTGTCCGCGGTCGCCTACCTCGTGCTGGGCGGCCGCGGACAGCGCGGTGCCGGACGCCCGGCGGCCGATCTTCTCGCCCTCCTTCCGGGGCACCTGCTCCTCCTCTTCGGGCTGGGTACGCTGGCGAACCCGGATCCGCTCGGCCTTGTCTGGGCGAGCGTGCCGATCGCGTCGATTGCCTACCACAAGCTGAGCGAGCGCCCGGCTTTCCGGGGGCAGAGATCGATCTTGGCGGGGCTCTACGGTATAATCTGGCTTGTCGTGTTCTTCCTTCTGGAGCGCTTCATTGCGGAACGGAAGGGGCTTTCTGGACACGCGGAGATCGTGGCGGCGGTCGCGTTCGGCGCGATCGGGTTGGTGTTCGTTCTGACCGGGATCGTCCGTCACCGGCGTGCCGTCAAGGAGTGATGGTATGGGTCGTGCAATCGTAGTCTGCGGTCTGGCGTTGTTCCTTCTCGGGGGCGTGGTGTGGGCTCAGGAGACAACCGGAGGGACGACGGGAACTTCCAGCGCTTTGAGCGAGTACTTGCCGCTGGTCATCCTTCTCGTTGCGTTCGGCCTGATCTTCTACTTCATGCTGATCCGGCCTCAGCGCAAACGACAGCAAGAAATGAACACCCTGCTGGCGAACCTCAAGCGGGGCGACAGGGTCATGACCGCCGGCGGGATCATCGGCGACATCGACTCGATCGGAGACACGTCCCTCGTCATCGCTCTGGAAGAGGGAGCCAAGATGCGCGTTGCCAAGATGAGCATCGTGCGCAAGATCGACAAGTGAGAGCGAGGGAGAGCAAATGGCACAACACGGCATGACGCGAGCCGACTGGCTCCGGGTAGGCTCCATGCTCGTCATCTTCATCGCAGGCATCGTGCTGATCACCGTTCCCTTCCGGCCGCTGAAGGACATCGTCAAGCTCGGGCTTGATCTCCAGGGCGGCATCCGCCTGGTCCTCGAAGGCGAGGGCGTTTCGGCGATGGATGCGGGCGCGCAGACTGAGACCATCGGACGGATGGTTGAGATTCTGAACAACCGTGTGGACCAGTACGGACTGGCCAACGCCGAGATCCGGCGATACGGCGAAGACCGGATTCTTGTCAACATCCCCGGCACGACCGATCCGGAAGAGGCGCGGCGCTTGATCGGCCAGACGGCGGTTCTTGAGTTCCGCCGCGTCGTCGAGGTTGGGGCTTCGGCGACCGATGACATCTCGCCCTCTTCGAGCAGCCAGGAGCTCCTGTACACGTCGCAGGGGATTCCCGTCGTCGTGGATCGCGAAGTCCTGCTGACGGGAGCGGCGCTGTCCAACGCGACGGTCGGGACGTCGTCACAGGCCACGGACCTGGGGTCGATCCATGTCAGTCTGACGTTCAACCAGGAAGGCGCCGAGCAGTTCGCAAGCGTCATCAAAGAGTTGGGCGAAGGCCAGATGATGGCCATCGTGCTGGACGACATCGTGCAGAGCTACCCCGTGATCAAGGCGAGCATTGTGAGTGCTGCGCGTGAGGGCTGGCGCAGCCTTCAGAACTCGACCTCAATCTCCGGCGGGAACATGGACGCGAAAGAGGCGAAGCGCCTGGCGGCCGTACTCCGCGCCGGCGCTCTCCCCGTCTCGGTCCGCATCGTCGAAGAGACGAACGTCGGCCCGTCGCTCGGAAGCGACTCCATCCGCCGCGGCATGATGTCGATGGCGATCGGCTTCGTCCTCGTCCTCATCTACATGTTCGTCTTGTATCGACGTCTCGGGACCGTGGCCAACGTCGCCCTCCTCTTCAACATGCTGATCACCATCGGTGGGCTCATCGCGTTCGGCGCCGTGCTCACGATGGCCGGCGTCGCGGGAGTTGTCCTGACAATCGGCATGTCGGTGGACTCGAACATCATCATCTTCGAGCGCATCAAAGAAGAGCGCCGGGCGGGCAAGCCGCCGCTGGCTGCCGTGCGCGCCGGCTACGAGCGGTCGCTCGCCGTGATCACCGACACCAACGCGACGACGTTCGTGGTCGCTCTGATCCTCTTGTTCGTCGGGTCTGGCCCGTTCCGCGGGTTCGCGATCACGCTTGCGCTGGGCATTGCGGGCACGGTCTACTGTGTCTTGATCCCGAGCCGATTCCTCCTCGAACAGGGCGGGTTCTGGCGATTCATCCCGTTCCGGACCGCGCAGGAGAGGCAGTAGCGGTACACGAGAAGACGAACTCGAGGAGCGCGTCGGTTGCAGAGCGAACGCCGCTCTTGACCTCGGTGTCCAGGCGGATCCCGAGGGCAAGGGCGGCGGCTGCTTCTGCGAGGCCGTAGCGCTTCGCCTGCGCCATGAGGCGCCGCAAGAGCCAGTCCGGAACCCGCAGTAGGTTTGACATCTCGGCCTGCGGGACGCGCCGATCGAGGAGCAAACGCAGCGTGGCAAGTCGCGCCAGGTGGCGCACGGCGCCGCCGAGAATCCGCCCCGCGTCGTCCCGAAGCTCGTCCAGTGCGCGAAGCGCCGCGCGAAGGTCGCGCTCGCCAAGTCGGTCGAAGAACGGGTACACGGTCGGCTCGGATCCAGGGAACACGAGCGACGCGATCGCCGTCGGCGCGATCTCGGCCGTGCCGGCGAACGCTCGAAGCTTCCTCGCTTCCGATGCGATGGCGAGGAGGTCCCCCCCCGTGCGGGCTACGAGGTCCTCGACCACGGCGGGCGACAATCGCAATCCGTGCTCTCCGAGCACGCCACGAGCCGCCTGCGCGATCGAGCGCAGGGGCGGCGTAGGGAGCTGTACAACGGCATCTCTCGCCGCGCAGGCCTTCACGAGCGGATGAGACGGCTTGGTCTCCGCAGAGGCAACGAAGGTCAGGAACGTGGACTCCGGCAGGCTCTTCGCGATGAGATCGGACCAGAGCTTCGGCTTGCGCGCACGATCTACGCCGCGCACGACGAAGTGGCGCCCGAGAGCGAACAGCGGCACGGACTGAAGATCCATGTCGAAGGCCGCCACGTCGATCTCGTCGGCGAATCGCGCCACGCGTTCGATCGTGGAATCCGCGACGCGCAGCGCTTGCTGGCGCTCGGCGAGAGCGCGCTCGCATCGGTACGGATCTCCCATGAAGAGGATGATCGGAAGGGCAGCCACACGGCGATGGTAGTGTCGGCAGCGAGCCGCGGCAACGAGGTGCTCGGACGCCCGCCAGCGTGGCGAGGGTGCGTCGGGGCGAGCGAGGCTCGACATGCATCTTTCGATCGGGTACACCTCAGGCTGTGCACAGCGTGACGATTTACACAGATGGCGCCTGCAGCGGAAACCCCGGACCCGGGGGGTGGGGCGCCGTGCTGAGATCGGGACTGCTCCGCAAAGAGATCTCGGGCGGCGAGGCGTCGACGACGAACAACCGCATGGAACTCCTCGCAGCGATTCACGCGCTCGCGGCGCTGCGCGAGCCGTCCGACGTCGACCTGTTCACTGACTCCGTCTACCTCCGCTCGGGCATCACCGAGTGGATCGTGGCGTGGAAGGCGAACGGCTGGCGTCGCCGCAGCGGCAAGCGGTGGCTTCCGGTCAAGAACGAGGACCTCTGGCGAGAGCTCGACGCGTCCGTCTCGCGTCACACCGTGCGGTTCCACTGGACCGAAGGGCATGCCGGCGATCCGGAGAACGAGCGCGCCGACGCGCTCGCGCGGGCCGCGATCCCTTCGCACCCGCGGCCGTAGGGCGGCAGGAGGACTGACACACCCAGGGAGCTGCTGTGTGCTCCTCGCGCTTCCGGCGATGGTTGTCGTTCCTGGCGCTCTTCGCGGTGGGCGATGGCTTGTGCGAGGGCGAGTAAGGGGCCTCAGCGCGTCTTCGACTACTCGAAACAGCCGAGCTGGCAGAGCGAGATGCGAACGTCGAGCGTCTCGGACACCGATCCCATGAGCAAGCGCGGCAGGCCGCGATCATCGGCGAGCCTCCACGCTGTGGCGCAGGGCAGGCGCTCTCCAACGCGCGCTGCACGAATGGCTTGCTCGAGCTCTCGCGGAACCGTTGCAGGGCATCGAACCCAACGTTTCTCTCCGAACGCGTCGTAGCCGAACAGCCCGAGCTGACACTGAGTGATTCGAATCTCCATGGCATCGGCGCTTTCGCCGACCGCCTGCGGCAACACAGCGCACGATTCGGCGAGCCGGTGCGCGAGCGCGCACGGAAGACCGCTACCCACCGCGGATTCCCGCAGCCGATCGCGCAGCGCGTCCTTGTTGCTCACGGCGTTGCCTCGCGTGGGCCCGCACGGGTGGATTCGTCTTTCACGAACAGCGTTCGGGTCGGGTAGGCGAGCCGGATGCCGCGCGCCTCGAAAGCGCGAAGGATGCCGAGGTTGACCGTCTGTTGCGCGTCCATGTACGGGAGGTAGTCGCCGGAGAGGACGAAGTACACAACCTCAAACGACAACACCGAGTCGGCGAACGACTTGAGATGGCAGCGGTCGAAGCGCACGCCGGGGACCTTCTCGATCTCCGTCTTCGCCAGGGCCGGGATCTCGGCCAACCGCTCGGTCGACGTGCCGTAGGCGAGGCCGAACGTGAACACGACCCGGCGTTCGGTCATCCGCATGTAGTTGCGAAGCCGACTGTCGAGCAGATCGCCGTTCGCGAAGATGAGCTGCTCGCCCGACAGGCTGCGGACGCGCGTCGTTTTCAACCCCACGCGTTCGACGGTTCCGGAGAGGTCGCCGACCGCGATGAAGTCACCGATGACGAACGGCTTGTCGACGATGATCGAGAGCGACGCGAAGAGATCCTTGAGGATGCTCTGCACGCCGAGGGCGACGGCGATCCCCGTGATCCCGAGTCCGGCGATTAGCGTGGTGATGTTGACGCCCATGTTGTCGAGCGCCAAGAGCAGCACGACGGCCCACAAGAGCACCTTGGCCAGGAAGCCGAGCGCCGCAAGGGACGTGGCCGTCGCCGCGTCTTCGCCGAGCCGGCGGCGCACGGTGCGCGTCAACCAGAACGTCACGAGCCCGTTGCTCCAGAACCCCGCCTGGATCAGGAGGGCGATGATGAAGGCGACCTGAAGCGCCTTCGACGCCGCGTCGGGAAGCGCCAAGAAGCGTGACCCGGCGTAGGCCGAGATGACAAACACGAGGAAGAAGCGCGTCTTGTGCAGGAGCTCGACGACGAGGTCGTCCAACTGGCCGGTCGTGCGCTCGGCGATCCTGCGCAAGTGGCGAATCGTGACGCGCATGGCGATCTGAAGCGTGAGCCAGGTGAACAGGATCACGCCGACCGCGGCGAACCATCGCCACACCAGGTTCCCGTAGAAGGTCGAGTGCATGAACTCCACGAGGACTCCTTTCCGCCCTTGTTCCGGAAGTGCGTGGGGAGAGCGTACATCGCGCGCATCGCCCGGCTCAACTCGTTGTCCCGTGCCGGGGGAGCTCGATCAGGCGTCCGTCGGAGGTCGGCACTGCGTCTGGTCTTGGCCGCGCCGTGCGGCCCGCCAAGGGGTGACTCGTGTCTTCGCCGGAGAAGCAGGACGGGGCCGCGACGCGTCGGGCCCAGGGCTACGATCGGCTCATGAACAAGGTTGGCGTGATCGTCCGTGCGAGCGCGATGCACGACAAGGACAAAGTGCGCGCGCTCCGAGATCGCTTGTTGAGCGAACTGCGGGCGGCGAGCGGCCTCACGATCGAAGAGACGAGCCAACCCTCCTCCGATCATCTCACCGCGATTCTGGTTCTCACGGGCGGCGTCGAGCGAGAGGTGCTGAAGATCGTGGCGCAGCTCCCGTCCCCGACGCTTCTCATCGCTCACCCCGGCCACAACTCCCTGCCGGCTTCCCTTGAAGTCCTGGCACGGATTCGGCAGGACGGCGGAGAGGGTCGGATCCTCTACGGATCCGCTCAGGCGATCGCGGTGGGCCTGAAGCAGGAGCTGTCGCTGGCCAACGCCTGGAACACGTTTCGCTTCAGCCGCATCGGCGTGATCGGCGAGCCCTCGGACTGGCTTGTCGCGAGCGACGTCGATCGGGCATTCCTCAAGGGCAGGCTGTCCATCGAGTTGGTCCACGTGGCCATGGAAGACCTGCTGACGCGAATCGAGAAGGCGTCAGCTCCGCGGAAAGACGTCACCGCCTTTATCAAAGGGGCGCGGGCCACGGCCGAGGCGAGTGGAGACGACGTTCGCGGAGCTGTGCAGATCTACTACGGCTTGCGCAGCCTCGTCGACGAGCACCGCCTCTCGGCGTGCACCGTTCGCTGTTTCGATTTGGTGAAGAAGCTCAAGAACACCGGCTGCTATGCCTTGTCGCGCCTGAACGACGAAGGCGTACCGGCAGGCTGCGAGGGCGATCTCCAGTCCCTGTTATCGCTCTTCCTCGTCTATCTCGTCTCGGGGCAGACCGCCTTCATGGCGAACATCGCCGACGTCGACGCTGCGGGCCGCTCGATCGGCGTCGCGCACTGCATGTGCCCACTGTCGATGGCGCCGAGCTACGCCGTGCGGAGCCACTTCGAGTCGGGCCTTGGTGTTGGCATCTCAGGGACGTTGCCGAAGGGGCCCTGCACGCTCTTCCGCCTCGGCGGAGAGCGGCTCGACGAACTCTTCCTCCGTGAGGGGACGATTGCCGAGACGACCGTCCGCGAGGACCTCTGCCGAACGCAGGTACGCGTGGAAGTCGCCGATCCAATCGACGATCTCCTGACCTCGCCCCTTGGGAACCACCACATCCTCGTGGCCGGACACCACCACGAGATTATCGAACGGTTCTACGCCAGGTACTTGGCCACATAGCCACGCCAAGCGCCGGTACCTAGTGACCTCACTCTCCGGCGGACAGGTCGCCGGCTGCCTAGCCAGATCCCCCGCTACCGTCACTGCACAGCCAGGCAGCGTGACTCCCCCTGCCGACACAGTCTGGGAAAGCTTGTTCGCTACCTGAGGAGCCGCTACCATCGCGCTGACGTGGAGGTGAGCGTCCTATGGCGGAACGCAAGATGCAGATCACGGCGGACAATGAGGCGCGGCGAGGGCACTACTCCAATCTCGCGCTCATCTCGCACCGAAAAGAGGAGTTCGTTCTCGACTTCCTCTTCCTCGACCCTCAGACGCAAGCCCCTCAGGAGGGCCAGGCGATGCTGACGTCGCGCGTCATCCTCAACCCAGGGCACATGAAGCGCCTGTACCAGGCGATCGGCGAGAACATCCAGAGGTACGAGAAGAACTTTGGGACGATCGTTCTTCCCGCCAACCTCACGTAGGACGCCGCGATGAACGGCGCGACGCCGGCCCAAGGCCCACGGTGACAAGGCTGCTCCAGGCGAACCGCCCCTTGCTCCTTGCCGCAATTCGTCAGGCTCTCTCCGGCTCGTCGCCCCTTGAGCGCCTCGCGCGGCGGCACGTTGGCGTCGAGGGCGAGCCCGTCGATGCCGCCGGCAAGCTCCTGCGCCCATGCCTCGTCCTGTTCGCAGCATCCGAGCTCGGGGGAGACACAAGTGATGCCCTTCCTGCTGCGATCGCGCTGGAGCTTGTCCACAACTTCTCGCTCGTGCACGACGACATTCAGGACCGCGACAGGACGCGCCGCGGGCGGCCGACGCTGTGGACCGTCTGCGGCGAGGCCGAAGCGATCAACGCCGGCGACTTCCTCCACGCCGTCGCGTTCCGTGAGGCGGCGCGGTGCGGGTCCCAGGTCGTCGCGTGCCTCGCCGGTGCCACCATCGAGATGGTCGAGGGCCAGTCACTCGATCTTGCGAACGAGAGCCAGTTCGTCGACCTCAGTCTCTACCTCACGATGATCGACAAGAAGACGGGCGCCCTGTTGCGCTGCGCCTTCGAGCTTGGCGCCCTCGTCGCCGGCGCGGAGGAAAGCGTCCGCGTCAGGTTCCGCGAGCTCGGCGCAGCGCTCGGGCGCGCGTTCCAGATCCGCGACGATGCGCTCGGGATTTGGGGTGACGGCGCCGAGCTTGGTAAGCCCAAGGGGTCGGACGTACGTCGGCGCAAGAAGTCGTTTCCCGCCGTGTGGACACACGCGCGAGCTGGCGCGGCCGATCGCGGCAGGCTTGAAGCCGTCTACTCGGGCGAGTCGGTGAGCGACGCGGACGCCGCGTGGGTCGTCGCGCTCATGGAACGCGTCGGCGCGCCTGATGCTGCCGCCGCTGCCGTGCGCGAGCACACGGACGTCGCGTTGCGCCTTCTCGAACGCTTGCCCCTTTCGACAGGCGGACGAATGGATCTGCGCGATGTGGTCGAGGACTTGGCCGGGAGGTCGCGGTGACGCGCCGGATCCGAATCGGCGGGGTCGAGATCGGTGGCGGCGCACCTATCGCCGTCCAGTCGATGACCCATACGTCGACGTCGGACGTGCCGGCGACCGTCGAGCAGATCCGGCGGCTTGCCGAGGCGGGGTGCGAGATTGCCCGCGTCGCCGTGCCCGACATGGCCGCCGCCGAGGCGCTCCCGGAGATCCGGAAGGCGATCTCGATCCCGCTTGTTGCCGACATTCACTTCGACCATCGCCTGGCACTCGCAGCGATCGACGCCGGAGTCGACAAACTACGCCTCAACCCCGGCAACATCACCGACCCCGAAAAGATTGCCGAGGTGGTAGAAGCTGCCGCGCGCGCCAGGATTCCGATCCGCGTCGGAGCGAACTCCGGTTCGCTCGCTGCCGCTTACCTCGACGTGCATGGCCGCGCATCCGTCGCCGGCATGGTCGAGGGCGCGCTCGCCGAGATCCGCCTGCTTGAAGGCCTCGGATTCACCGACATCGTCGTCTCACTCAAGGCGACCGACGTGCGGATGACGGTGGATGCCTACCGCGCGATGGCGCGCGAGGTCGACTACCCGCTCCACATCGGGATTACCGAGGCTGGCACGGTCTGGGAAGGCGCGATCCGTTCGGCGGTCGGGCTCGGCATCCTGCTTGCCGAAGGACTGGGCGACACGATCCGTGTCTCGCTGGCCGGAGATCCGATGGCCGAGGTGCGTGCCGCCTACGAGATCCTGCGCTCGCTCGGCCTGCGCGCGCGTGGGCTCGACCTTCACGTCTGCCCGACCTGCGGGCGCACGGGGATCGACCTCGCCGGCATTGCGGCCGAGGTGCGCGAGGCGCTCGCCGGCGTCGCGGATCCGATCTGCGTCGCGCTCATGGGCTGCGTTGTGAACGGACCGGGAGAAGCCCGCGAGGCCGACGTCGGCCTCGTCGGAGGCAAGGGGCAGGGCTCGATCTACGTGGCGGGCGAGTTGGCGGCCCCGAGCGTGCCAGAGCGCGAGCTCGCGGCCGCGGTCGTCCGCGCGGTGGGGAGCGTTCTCGAACGGAGGCGCCGTGGTTAGCCGGGCGCACTGCCTGCCGCCGGAGTTGCCATGATCGAGGTGGTGAAGGCTGACGTCCTCGGCTTCTGCGGCGGCGTGCGCCGTGCCGTCCACCTCATCGAGGCAGAGCTCGCGGGGCTTTCGTCAGGTGGATCGCTCTACACTCTGGGCGCGATCGTCCACAACGCGCGCGTCGTCGACGCGCTGACGCGCAAGGGCGCTCGCGTTGTCGAGACGCTCGATCAGGTCCCCAACGGAGCGAGCGTCGCCATCACGGCACACGGGGCCGGCGAGGACGTGTTGGCCGCGGCACTGCGTCGCGGGCTTCGCCCCATCGACACCACGTGCCCCATCGTGCGCCGCGCGCAGCAAGAGGCCGAGTGCCTCTCGCGCGAGGGATTCGCCGTCGTCGTCTACGGGGAGGCCTCACATCCGGAAGTGCGCGGCCTCCTCTCCTGGGCGCGTGGGAACGGGATGGCTGCGCTGTTGCCCGATGCAGTCGTGAAACCTGGCCTGCGAGGCGTCGCCGCGATCTCGCAGACAACGCAGAGCCCCGAGGCATTTGCTCAGTTCGCACGCGCTCTTGCTGAACGCTTCGCGGGGTCCGACTGCGAGGTTCGGACGATCGACACGACCTGCCCCGAGACAGGGCGCCGCTACCAGGCGGCCGCCGCGCTGGCGCGCGAGGTCGACGTCCTCTTTGTCGTCGGGGGGCGCGAGTCGGCGAACACGCGTCGGCTCGCCGAGGTCTGCCGAGCGACCGGCGTGCCGACGTACGCCATTCAGTCAGCCGACGAGATCGAGGCCGCATGGCTCCACGGTGTGCAACGCGCGGGCGTCACGGCCGGCGCTTCCACCCCCGACGACGTGATCGAGGAAGTTGTCCGACGGATCTCCTTCGCTACGGGGGAGTGAGGGCGGCAGCTGGGGCGTGGGAGAAGACCGTGGCGGAAGCTGTGTGCCGGGCCGTGGTGTTGCTGTGATGAGAAGCGTGGCGCCGTAGGGTAGGATCGTTTAGGGCTGCGATGGACAATCGCTACCCAGCGAGTTGACAATCACCATTCTGCGTGTTGACAATGTCCCCGCGCTCCCTTTACAATCGGCTCTGGCATGCTTGACAAACGGGCGGTTCGCAATGTAGCGCTCCACCTGATCCACGCCGACGGTCGCCGCGTCGCGCCACGCCTCATGAAGAAGTTCGGAGTCTCGAGGCAGACCGCCAACAACCACCTGCGCGCGCTCGTGCAGGCGGAACTCATCGAAGGAACGGGCAAGACGCAGGGACGCGCGTATCGACTTGTCACTACTCACCAGGCGGCAAGGGAGTACCCGCGTGAGGGGCTGCGCGATGATATCCCCTGGCTAGAGCTCTTCGCGCCGGCCGTCGCGGCCTCTCCCGCCAATGTGCGCGACATCTGGCAGTACGGCGTAACCGAGATGGTGAACAACGCCGTCGAGCACTCGGAGGCGTCCAGCGTGCGAATCGCGGTCAAGCAGAACGCTCTATCCACGGAGGGCTGCGTCCGCGATGACGGTGTGGGAATCTTTCGCAAGATTCAGCGCGAATTCGGCCTGTTCGATCCACGCGAGGCTCTTCTCGAGCTGGCGAAGGGGAAGATGACGACGGCGCCGGCCAACCACACGGGAGAGGGGATCTTCTTCACGTCGAAAGCCTTCGACCTGTTTGGCATCGTCTCCGGGGGCCTTATGTACGGCCACGCCACTGACCTTCCTGGCTTCTTGACGGATCGGCGCGGGACCCAACCAGGGACGGCAGTTGGCCTCCAGCTGGACAACGACAGCCGCAGGAACCTACGCGCCGTGTTCAACGAGTTCTCGGGCGGGGAAACGTATGACTTCGCGAAGACGCTCGTACCTATCAAGCTTGCAGAGTTCGAAGGCCAGAAGCTCATGTCACGGTCACAGGCACGCAGGCTCACCGCCGGTCTGAGTCGCTTCCGTCACGTCGTCTTAGATTTCTCCGGCGTGAAAGAGATCGGGCAAGCCTTCGCCGACGAGGTGTTTCGAGTCTTTGCGCAGCAGAACCGGAAGACCGTCCTCGTGGCTACGAAGACCAGCCGCCAGGTTAAGCAGATGATCGAGCGAGCTCGCGCAGCCGGCGGCTGAAGAGCTCTGCGATCTTGACGCAAGCGTCGAGGATGCTGAGCTCTGCAGAGGCGAGGATCACCGCAGAGGGACGCTGAGACGAAGGCTGCGGGTGCTTGGCCTCGTCCCGCGTCCCGCGTCCCGCGGGAGGCTCGTCTTGGTCTGCTCTGCGCACTCTGCGGTTGGCCAGTTGTTGATGTCCCATTGGGCGAGACATGGAGGCTGCAGCTCTCGCACTTTGCGAGACGACTGCGCGATGCTATAATTCCGCTCACGAAAGAGGTGGTACTCGTGCCCCAGACCATGACCGAGAAGATCCTCGCGCAACACCTGCGCGAGGGGAAGCTAGAGCGCGGAACCGAGATCGGCGTCCGCATGGACCAGTGTCTGACCCAAGACTCCACCGGAACGATGGCGTGGCTCGAGTTCGAGGCCCTCGGGATCGACAAGGTGCGCGCCGAGCTCGCGGTTTCCTACTCCGACCACACCTCGCTCGGGTTCAAGGGCGAGTCGACCGACGACCACATCTTCCTGCAGACGATCGCCTCGCACTACGGCGCCAAGTTCTCGAAGAACGGGAACGGCGTCTGCCACCAGCTCCACTACGAGCGCTTCGCGGTTCCGGGCAAGACGCTCATCGGCTCGGACTCCCACACCCCGACCTGCGGCGGCCTCGGAATGCTCGCGATCGGCGCCGGCGGAATGGACGTCGCCGTGTGCATGGGCGGCGGGCCGTTCTTCCTGACCGTGCCGAAGATGATGAAGATCGTCCTCACCGGGAAGCTGTCGCCCAACGTGGGCGCCAAGGACGTGTCACTTGAAGTCCTGCGGCGAATCACGGTGAAGGGCGGCGTCGGCTACTTCCTCGAGTTCGTCGGCCCCGGACTCAAGGACCTGACCGTGCCCGAGCGCGCGACGATCACCAACATGGGGACGGAGACGGGCGCGACATCGTCGATCTTCCCGTCCGATGACGTGACCAAGGCGTTCCTCAAGATGCAGGGGCGCGAGAAGGATTGGCACGAGATCTCGCCCGACGAGGGCGCCGTCTACGACAAGGAGATCACGATCGACCTCGCGACCGTGACGCCGCTCGTCGCGATGCCCGGCATGCCGGACAACGTGTTCGACGTGGAGAAGGTCGCGGGCACGAAGATCGACCAGGTCTTCATCGGCTCGTGCACCAACGGCTCCTACAGGACCTCAAGATCGTCGCCGAGATGCTGAAGGGCAAGAAGGTCTCGACCGACATCGACGTCATCGTCTCGCCGGGATCGCGCCAAGCGTGGGAGATGCTCATGGAAGACGGGAGCTTCCTCGAGCTCACGAAGGCCGGCGTGCGCATGATCGAGCCGGGCTGCAACGCGT
>CAYUSW010000015.1:0-32765 GCA_964447445.1 uncultured Thermotogae bacterium | reverse complement strand
AACAGCGAGCCGCACGTGATCGCTCTCCGCGAGCGACTCGGGATTCCTGAGTCCATGAACAGAACCCACGCTGAGTTTCCCGCCAGATTCGAACAGAATGGCGCCACCGGCAGCCCCGGTGTGCTTGATGAACTGGCTCATGGCGTGCCGGGCAAGGCTCTCTAGTTCCAGCTCGCTTGTCAGCATCTCAGAGAAGGAGCGGACGGCGGCCTGCGTTTCCATCGAAGAGGCGAGGGCCTCTACGAGCTGATTGAACGCGGTGGCGCTCTCGCCGATCTCATCCTCTGAGTCGACCTTGATCATGCACTCGGCTGGTGTGCAGCTCTCCATGTTGCCTGTGATGGCTATGCCGAGCAGGTTCTCTTTGACATGCGCCATCCGCGCTGCCATGAGGCGCATACGCGCGCCGACGACGACACGCGCGAGAGCGAAGTTGACGCCGCCGGCCACGGCGCCCGCGCCTAGACACGCCAGGAAGAATGGCGCTGTGAAAGCGATCTCGCGGGGCACGCCGAGGAGCATGACGAAGAATGGGAAGGCGACGCCGATCAGCAAGCCGAACGCGATCATCCAAAGAGCAAGATCGTGAAATACCTTCTTCGTGATGCGCACTCTCATCTCCCGTGCACAGGACTCGTGTGCTTGATTGTCCCCTGCAGGAGGTCGGTCTCGACCTGCGGCTGTCTGGCCCGTAGGAGACAGTCTTCACCAGCGGAGACTCGGGTCATGGGCGACAGGCCTCGCGAATGGCGCTTCCTCTGGAAGGATGAGATATGCCAGTGAGAACAGCTGGTGCCACGATGTAGACGGGAAGAGAATGACAGCCTGTTGGCTGGGAGAGTGAGGATGGCAACGGGATGGTTCGACGACTTTCCCGTTGCTTGGGAGTCTGCTTGCGCAGACTCCTGCGTCAACGTGGCGTCGGTTCTCCAGTCGCTGGGGAGTTCGCTGACTGCGAACGCGTACCCTGCGGGTACGAACGAGTTCTCCTTCGGAGAACGTCGCCACGGATCATCCGGGGTTCTCACTGCCCAGAACCGGGAGAGGAGGATGGCGACGGGAGGGGCTTGATGGTTCTCCCGTCGCTTGGGAGTTCGCTACGCGAACTCCATCCTACTCGTGGGGGTTCTCACCCCGCGCTCCCAATGCAGAGCCCCAGGGGCGTTGTGGCACCTGGGGCTGTGTATTGGGAGAGGAGGATTCGAACCCCCATCAACAGGGCCAGAGCCTGCTGTCCTGCCATTGAACGATCTCCCAGATGGATCGGAATGGTACGCGAGGTCGCGCTCGTCCGTCAAGACCCTCTGGGCTGTGTGATCGCGCGTCGCTACAATGTGGCCATGGGAAGTAGCGTGCGAGAGCCCGTCGCTGCGGGGTTGTTCTACCCGGGGGACTCGGGGCGTCTGCGGGCGCTTGTGGAGGAGTCCCTTGGGGAGCCAGCGCTTCAGCGTCTGCCGAGCTCCGTGGGCCTCATCGTGCCGCATGCTGGGTATGTGTACTCGGGTCGGGTGGCGGGCGGTGGATTCCGAGCTGCGTCAGCATTCGGACGTCCTGACGTCATCCTGGTGCTGGGCGCAAGTCACAGCGGACTGGGGGGCGCGTTGGCGCTTCCGACCGACGGGACGTGGCGGACGCCGCTCGGGGATGTGAGGCTTGCCGGCGATCTGATGGAGTCCCTGGCTGCGGCCGGCATTCGGCGTGACGCGAGCGCGTTTCGGCGCGAGCACTCTATCGAAGTGCAGCTCCCGTTTCTGCAGGTCCTGTTCCGGGATCCTGTGTCGGTGATCCCGGTTTGCGTGCAGCTGGCCGCGTTCTCGAGCCTCGCCACGGGCGCCGAGGTCTTGGCGAAGGTGCTTGGCGAGAGCCGGGTCTGGGTTGTCGCGTCAAGCGACTTCACACACTATGAGCCGGACGCAGTCGCGCGCCGCGTCGATCGCGCGGCGCTAAACCTGATCCTGGCGGGCGATGCCGAGGGCTTCCATCGAGAGGCCGCCGAGCGGGCGCTCTCGATCTGCGGCGCCGGCGCGATCGTCGTCCTCCTTCTCATCGCGCGCTCCCTGGGCCTCGCCCGCTCTTCGCTTATCGAGTACACAACGTCGGGAGATGTGACCGGGGACCGCTCGGCGGTCGTCGGGTACGCTTCGGCCCTCTTCTCCAAGGAGAGTCTATGATTCGTAGCATGACGGGGTTCGGGCATGGCGCCGCGACAACCGGCGGCTGGCACGCGGAGGCGACGCTTCGCTCCGTGAATCATCGCTTCCTCTCGATCCGCTTGCGGTCACTGTCCGATCGCCCGTGGCTGCAGTCTCAAATCGAGGAGAAGGTGCGCGCCGCGCTCTACCGGGGGGACGTGGGCGTCTGGCTCACGCTGAGCGAAGAGCGAGAAGGAGAGGGCGAGGTCGGTTTCGATCGGGGCGTCGCCCGTCGCGCCGTGCGGGCGCTTGAGGGGGCGCGCGCGGAGTTTGGGCTTGCCGATCCACTGACGTTGGCGGATATCATCCGCGCGGGGGGGCTGCAGGCTCGGCAAGAGGCCGAGGAGACCCTCTGGCCTGCCGTCGAGGCAGCTCTCGCGGAAGCGCTTCGGGCGCTCGACGCAACCCGGAAGGAGGAGGGGCATGCGCTTGAAGCGGAGATCTCGCGTCTGCTCGCGGTTGTGGAAGACCGGGGCGCGGAGGCGGAGGCACGCCTCCCGGGGGTCCAGGACGACTTGCGCGAGAAGCTCCGAACGCGCATCGACGAGGTCGGCTTGCGTGTAGATCCAGATCGCATCGAAGCCGAGGTCGTCCTCCTTGTCGACCGGTTCGACATTCAAGAGGAGCTGGTTCGACTGCGCAGCCATTTCGCCCGGGCGCGACAGGTGCTGTCGCGCGGCGAAGGGCCTGTCGGCAAGGAGCTCGACTTCCTCAGTCAGGAGTTGCTGCGGGAGGTCAACACGCTCGGCTCGAAGGTGCGCGACGGGGAGGTCGCCGGGCTCGCGCTCGACATGAAAGTGGCGATCGAGCAGCTGAAAGAGCAGGTGCAGAATGTCGAGTAGCGAGCTTCCAACCCGCCGCAGGGGGACCGGCAGCGGCCTCGCGTTCGTCGTCTCGGGACCGTCCGGCGCGGGTAAGAACACGGCAATCGACGAACTGATCCTCCAAGTGCCGGGCCTTGCCTACTCCGTGTCACACACGACGCGCGCCCCACGGCCGGGAGAAGAGGATGGTGTGAACTACCACTTCGTCTCCGTGGCGCAGTTCCGCAAGATGGCCGATGCGGACGATTTCCTTGAGCACGTCGTGTATCTGGGCCACGAGTATGGGACGTCGAAGGGGGAGTGGGCGCGGCTCGCGGCAACAGGCGCCGACATCGTGCTGAACATCGACGTCCAAGGAGCCTGCACGCTGCGTCGAGAGGGGGCACCGGGATTCGCTCTTGTGTTTGCCTTCTTTGCCCCCCGCTCGCTCGACCAGTTGGGCGAACGCCTGCGGGCTCGCGGGTCGGAGCCGGAGTCAAAGATCACCGAACGACTCAACGTCGCATCGCGCGAGATCGAGATGCTGCACGTCTTTGATTACCTGGTCGTCAACGACGAGATCGGCGATGCGGTCCGCGAACTGGCCGCGATTGTCGCCGCCGAACGGTTGCGGGTTCTCGCGTAGCGTCGAGAGCAAGGCCTCCCGGCGTTCGGGGCGTCCCAGAACGAACCGTGAGACGTCGCAGCAAGTTGCGACGCTACAGAAGACACGAACGCGAGGGCGCCTTCTCAATAGATCGCGGGGCGCCACAGCCATTCTGCGAAGAGAAAGAGGGGCGCCAGACACTGCCCGGCACCCCTCAGAAAACGCACGTCCAATGGGGGAAGAGCTACTTCCGTGTGACCCCCTTCGGTGCTGCCTTGAGCGCCTTCTCGATCCGGCGCTTGAGCTCTTTCCCCGGCTTGAACAGCGGGACGACTTTCGCCTCCACCTGAATCGGCCGCTTCGTCTGCGGATTGATGCGACTCGACGCCTTGCGCGCCCGCACCGCGAACTTCCCGAATCCCACCAGCTTGACTTCGTCGCCGGTCAGGAGCGAGTCTTGAATCAGGTCAAGCACGTTGTCCAGAAGTTTCCGCGCTTCCTTCTTCGTGAAGTTCGACTTCTCCGCCAGCCGATCGATGAATTCGCCCTTGTTCATCTTCTACAAGCCTCCTTGCTGCCTGCTCTCGCCTGCCTATTGAGCCTCGTCGTCAAATCCAGTCTTGCCCAAGAGATCGCGCATACTGAGCGACTCGTGGCCGGCCTCGTCGAGGAAGCGTCGGTCGACCTTCTCGCGCGCCCGCGCCGGTTTCTCTTTGCTGGTGCCAGCCACCGCGCGGCGCCGCTTGCTTCGCCCGGCGCGATCTCTGTCTTCATCCTCGGCCGGAACGGCGGGAACCTCCGGCGGGCCGAACAGGTTGCGCATGCTGAGGCGAACCTGATGCTTCTCTTCGTTGATGCCGATGATCTTCGCCTGCACCTTCTGTCCTACTGCGAGGACGTCCGCGGGCGTAGCGATGCGCTCGTTTGAGATCTCCGAGACGTGAATCAGCCCATCGACTTCATCGGTGATCTTCATGAAGGCGCCGAACTCCTTGATCTCGGTGATGTCGCCTTCCACGACGTCATCAATGGAGTACTTGTCCACGAACCGCCGCCACGGGTTGTCCTTCAACTCGCGAATGCTGAGCGAGATGCGGCGCTCGCGCGGGTCCGCGCTGAGAACCTTCACCTGCACGGCGTCGCCCTCTTTCAGGACATCGCGCGGGTGATTGACGTGTCCCCAGTCGATCTCGGAAACGTGGACCAGCCCTTCGACACCTTCCTCGAGCTTCACGAACGCGCCGAAGTCGGTGATCTTGGTGACCGTGCCCGCTGTGACCTGGCCGCGGCCGTACTTCGACTCGACGCTTTCCCACGGGTCGCGCTGCGTGCGTCGAAGCGAGAGACTGATGCGTCGCGCTTCCTCGTCGCAGCTGAGGATGATCACCGGGACCGCATCACCCTCCTTGACGACATCCTTGGGGTTCTCTGGATGGCCCCACGAGAGCTCCGAGATGTGCACGAGACCTTCGACGTCCTGCTCGAGCTCGACGAACGCGCCGAAGTCCGTGACGCTGACGACCCGCCCCTCCACCTGAGTGCCGGTGGGGTATCGCTCCGAGATCCCGGCCCACGGGTTCGGGCGCAGGCGCTTGATCGAGAGAGAGACCTTGCCCTTTTCGCGATCGAAGTCGATGACCTTGACCCGGACATGCGTGCCGACCCTGTACTCGTTGGGCGGTACAGGGAGGTCTTTCCACGCGATCTCGGAACGGTGAACGAGCCCTTCGAAGCCGCCGATGTCAACGAACAGACCGAAGTCGACGACGCTGCGGACGGTGCCTTCGATCTCCTGATCCGGCTGGAGGGAGTCGAACAGCGCCTTGCGCTTCGTGCGCTCGCGCTCCTTGATGTATTCCTTGTGGGATACAACTAGGTTCTTGTCACGCCGAGAGAGTTCGAGAATCCGGAACGCGATTCTCTTGCCGCGGAGTTCTTCGATGCTGCTCGGCAAGTCGCTTCCGAGATGCGAACCCGGGAGGAAGGCGCGGATGCCGTCCAGATTCACGTGGTAGCCGGCTCCCTTGACCTCGCCCGTGATCTCGCCTTCGACAACGTGACCCTCTTTGTACGCCGCCTCGAGGCCGTCGATTCGCTTCTCGTACTCGGCCTGCTTCTCGGACGCGTAGACTGTTCCCTTCTCCTCGTCGATGTACGTGACGAGCACTTCGATCTGCTCGCCCTCATCGATCTTGCCGCCAGGGCGGAAAGGAGACAGCTCCGACACCGGGAGAATGCCCTCCGACTTGTACCCGATGTCGACGAGAATCTCGGTGTCGCCTACCTGGACGACAGTCCCGGAGATGGTGTCCCCGCGGCTGTACGTCTTCACGTCGCTTTCAGAGAAAGCGTCCTCCATCTTGATCTTCTGTTCCATTCTCCATGTCCAGATCCGACTTGCGCTCCCCGCCCTGCTCGCGCCGGGCGGCCCATGATCCAACGACCTCCGCAATCCGGCCTACGCCGAATCCACCCGCTCCATAAGCTGTTCGCTCATGTCGTGCAGCTTCTCCGATCGACGAGACTCCTCCGTTCGCACCAGCTCTTCCGGGGCGATGGGCAACCCGATCGACACGACGACCCGCGGGAATCGTAGTGGATACTTCGGCGGGTACGGTCCGACCGCTCGGATGTTGATCGGAAGGATTCGCTTACCGGCTGCCGAAGCAAAGTACACCGCGCCGCCCTTCGCGTCAACTCGGTGCCGAGTCGTCCCTTCGGGGAAGATGAACACCAGACGCTCCCGCCGGACAGTCTCCAGCATGCGGCGGAAGTCTGCCACGCTGAACTTCTCGCGGTCGATCACCGTCGAGTAGGCGCGAATGAGGGGTTGGACAAGCGGGTTCGACTTCATGAGACCCTTGCGTGCGATGAAGTGGATTCGGTTCGACGCGCCGAGCGCTGCCACGACGATCGGGATGTCCCAGTAGCTGCGATGCCGAGCCACCGCGATGTAGCCCTCGTCTGTAGATACGTTCTGCCGCCCCTGGATGCGGAGGCGGAAGAGGACGCGGAGAACAACGCTGGCCAAAGCGGCAAAAACTGCATAGAGGCCGTGCTTGAATGCGGTTCTTAGACGCTGTGCCAACGCTCGTTCAGATGCTCCTTGACCAGGTCAGCTGCTGCGGAGATGACCTCTGCGAGGGTCTTTTGATCGGTATCGATGATAGTCGCATCAGAAGCGGGATTCAAGGGAGAGAGGGCTCGCGTTGAGTCGCGGGCGTCCCGGGTGCGCAGCCGCTCCAGGGTCTCTCGGAGGCTGGGTTCGCCTCGTTCCTCCGCCCGCCTCCGCGCGCGCACGCCGGAACTCGCGCGGAGGAAGATCTTCACGTCGGCGTCGGGGAGAACGACAGTCCCGATGTCGCGCCCTTCCATGACGACATCGCCGGACTCCGCGATCGCGCGCTGTAGGGCGACCAGCCGCGAGCGTACGTCGGCTCGGGTCGCGACCTCGGAGGAGCCTTCGTCGAGCTCGGGCGTGTGGAGGACGCCGGTCACGTCTTCGCCATTGAGCAGGAGGCACTCGTCGTCGGTGACGCCGATCGTCACGGTGTCGAGTGGCATTCCGCGAAGAACGGCGAGGGCGATGGCTCGGTACATGTTCCCGGTTTCGATGAACCGGAAGCCGAACTGTTTTGCCAGCGCTCGTCCCACCGACGTCTTGCCCGAGGCGGCGGGTCCATCAATGGCGATCCTCATGTGTCCTCCATCGTACGCAATGCCCAACCGGCTCTCGTCGAGTTGCAGACGAAGACCGCGGATTCGGGGTGCTGCGATCGAGTCTCGCGAGCACGCATCTCGGCTTCTTCGCGTCCGCGGAAGGCAGCGTAGAAAGAGGATCCGCTCCCGCTCATTCCCGAGAAGAGCCCGCCTTGCCGCTTGATGGTCGCTTGCCAGCCTCGAAGCAGTGGACGAGTGGCCAGTGCGGGAGCGAGGAGATCGTTCGATCCGAGCGCGGGGGCTGCCGGTCGGAGCGCATGGTGCACTTCCCACGCTGCGTACACGTCTGCCGTAGAGCAGCGAACGGGGGGAACCACGACCACAAACACCTCGGAACGAACGAGGGGAAGCGGCGCGACCACGTCTCCCCGGCCAGTGACTCGGGCACAGCCACCGACAAGGAAGAAGGGAACGTCGGAGCCGATTCCGGCAGCCACTTCGGTGAGGGCGCCAGCGCCCAAGCGCGGCGGCACGAGGCGATCGAGCGCCGCAAGAACACACGCAGCGTCAGACGAGCCGCCGCCGAGCCCAGCGCCAGCCGGAATGCACTTCCGGATGCGGATGCGGACCTCGCGCGGGGCGTTCTTCCGGGCGAGCAAGGCCTCCGCGGCGTGCTCTGCCAAGTCCCTACCCTCGATACCCGAAAGAGAGTTCTCAACGAGAATACCGGACCCCGGGCGCACGTCGATCTCGAGTTGGTCAGCGAGGTCGATGGTCTGGAGGATCGACTCGATCTCGTGGAATCCGTCCGAGCGACGGCCGAGCACGGCGAGGCAGAGGTTGAGTTTGGCGAAGGCGAGCAGCGATTCCTTCATGGCGCCGACAACTCCCTTCCTCCGACGATGACCGCCCGGATGGGGAGTCCGACGACGAAGTCCGGTATCGCGCGGTAGTCGTCAAGATCCAGAATCACGCAGTCGGCGAACTTCCCCGTCTCCAAGGAGCCGGCCTCGCGGCTCACCCCGATCGCGGCAGCTCCATTGAGTGTGGCGGCCGTCAGAGCTTCCGAGAGCGAGAGGCCGCAGCTGCGCACGGCGAGAGCCACGACCGTCCACATGGAGAGGATCCCGCCCGCCGCGAGATCGGCGGCAGTGCCGAGAGCAACCGCAAGCCCGGCTTGCACGAACACTCTCGCGGACGACGGCCTGCCGTGGAGAAGACTCTCTCCCGGCAGAAGGACGGGAAGGGTGCCCGCCTGCCGCAGCGGCTTGAGCTGCCGCGCATCGGAGACGCCCTCGGACAGGTGGTCGATGGCCGCGGCCTCCAGGTCGGCAGCCAGGAGGATGGCTTCCACGTCAGCGCCCGCCGCCTGAATCCTCAGGGAGAGGCCTGCGCCGCGCGCGGCGCGCAGCAGGGCGCGCCCTTCCTTGCGTCCGTAGGCTCCGTCGCCGCAGAGGAGAGCGCATGTCGAAGCCAGGCGTCGCCGGCTGACCGTGGGGATCGTCTCGCCGATCAACTTCGTGATGCGGTCGGAGGACCCTTCTCCCGTTCCCGTGGGAGGCGCTGCGAGGAACGCCGCGGACAGACGCAGGGGTGTGCGGCGCGCGAGCTGTTGAAGGCTCGCGAGCACCCCCTCGAGCGCGGAATCATCGTCGCGAGCGACCGCCACGACCTGCGCGCTCGTTGTCCCGTGGCGCAACAGGGTCTCCACTCCGGAGCGGAGCCGCTTCTGGCTCTGCTCCTCCTCGGCGGCGGCGGAGCAAGAGTGGGGATCGCGCACGACGTCAACTCCGTGTCCCTGTGCCGCCACGCAGGCATCGACGAGGCCAGGCACGACGACGCCGCCCGCTGCATCGATGACGTGATCTCCTTTGTGGGGGACGCTTGAAGGTTCCACCGCCACAATCCGGTCGTCGCGAACGACGAGAGTGACGTCCTCGTAGATCCGGAGGTCCTCCATGACCGGGCCGGCCACCGGCTCGATGCCGCGTGGCGTGACGAGTTGCCGGATGTTCTTTACAAGCGTCAGCATGGGAGTCGGGCCTGAGTATAGGTGGAGCGCCCGAGCTTTACAACGCAGTCCTGGTCGCGTATACTCATCTTGTGTCACCCCTAGGAGAGCCCGGAGAATGCGCGCCGGGGGCGTCTATTCGAGGCGAAGGTATGGAAAACGGAGTGCGGGCCTTCCGATGTGGGTTCGCCGGAGTCCTTGGCCAGACGAACGTCGGGAAGTCCACGTTTCTCAATGCCGTGATGGGCGAGAAGCTGCTCATCACGTCGGCCAAGCCTCAGGCGACCCGGAACAGCATCCGCTGCGTTCTAACATCGGACTCATGTCAGGTTGTCTTTGTCGACACGCCGGGGTTGCATCGGCCCCGCAATCGCTTGGGGCGGCACCTGATGCGGGAAGCTTTGCGCAGCGCGCGCGACCTCGACGTGATCATCTACATGGTCGAGCCGTGGCGTGAGGTGCAAGCCGCTGACCGTGACGCGCTGGCTCGGTTGGGAAGGACGGGCCGTCCGATCCTCGTCTTCGTCAACAAGATCGACCGGGCGCGCGGCGGCAGCCTCGAAGAGACCTTGCTGGCCTACGCCTCGTTGGATGTCGTCACCGCGCTTGTCCCGATCTCGGCAGCTACCGGACGCGGTTTGGATGAGGCGCTGGCAACCTTGGTGCAGCATCTTCCCGAGTCTCCGCCGCTCTATCCGGCCGACACACGCTGCGATCGGCCGGAGGAGTTCCTGATCGAGGAGATCATTCGGGAGAAGGTGATGGAGCTGACGTACCAGGAGATCCCGTACTCGCTCGCCGCGCGCGTGAAGTGGTTGCGCGAGCGGGACGACGGCCTGGTGGAGATCCGGGCGGAGATCATCGTCGATCAGGAATCGCAGAAGGGAATCGTCATCGGGCGAGGTGCAAGCCGCGTGCGCTTGGTCGGCACCAAGGCGCGGCGGGACATCGAGCGTTTGCTCAAGAAGCGAGTCTTCCTGGAACTCATCGTGGCGGTGCATCAGGGATGGACGAAGAGCGACGCCGAGATCCGCGAGCTGACGGGGGCAGCATAGACCATGGCGGCATCCCTCGGCACCCTGCGGGTTATCGGTCTGGATCCGAAGCGAGTCGAGCGCCTCGCACGGGTCTTGACCGAAGCGGGGTACCGCGTGATGACGCCGGCGGACGGTGACGCACCCTGCGACTTGGCAGTCTGTCCCGTCGGATCGTCGGAATCCGTGAGAGATGTGGCTGGTTTGTGGGCAAGCTCATCGGACGTGCTTGGGCTTGTCGACGGGGTGGGCGAAGCGGAGGCCGCCGTCCACCTGGGAGGCAGCTCCCTGAGCTGGATCCCGCTTCCAGAGAACAAGGAGAAACTCCTGGCCGCCATCGGCGCTGCCGTTCGGTCTGCCCGCGAGCGGAGAGAGCATGACGGGACCGGCGAGCGGTTCCGACGGCTCATGGACGAGACTCCTGTGGGCGTGTTCGAGATCGAAGGAGAGCGACTGACCTACGTCAATCAATACCTCGTCGACGTGTCCAAGTACCCGGTGGAAGAACTCCTCGGCATGAGTGTCAGGGATCTCGTCGCGCCGGGGGACGCCGAGCAGCTTCTCAGCGTCTTCGCCGAGCGTCTGCGAGGCGAGAAGGCGGACGGCCTCGGCACGTACCGAGTCACTGCCAAGGACGGCGAGGAACGCGAGATGGAGCTGACCGCATGCCGCGTCGAAACGGGCGACGGGGTTCGCCTCCAGGGGACCGCCCGCGACGTGACGGCAGAAACGCGGCTCGTTCGTCTCCACAGCGTCGTCCTCGAACTGGCCGAGGTCATCCTCGGCGAACAGGACACGGACCGCATCCTACAGATCGTGCTCGACACCATCACGGAGTACAGCGGGTTTCGGCGGGCCGTGCTCACCCTCTACGACCTCTCCGTGCCGTCGCCGGTCGACGGCGCCATCATGAAGATGCTGACATCGGGCCTGTCGCCGGAGGAGCGCCGGATGCTTCTCGAAGAGGCCCCCCTGTCGCCCTCCGACCGGCGCTGCGCGTTCTCGGATGAATTCCGCCTGGGCCCGGCCTACTACATACCGCACGATCGCGTGCCGTGGGCGAAGGAGAGGGGCATCGTGGGAACGCTCTCGATGGACGGATGGCACGTCGACGACTTCCTCCTGATCCCCCTTCGGGGCACTGCAGGTGTCGTGGGATGCATCTCCGTCGACGATCCGATCGACCAGAACGCGCCGACGCTGGCATCCATCGAGCCCATCGGGCACTTGGCGTGCTTCGCCGCTCTCGCGGTGGAGCGCGTCTACAAGCTCAACCAGCTGCGTGACCAGAATGAGCGACTTCACAGCCTGTCCCGGTTCGGCGACCAGGTTGCGCACATTCAATCGCCGACGGAGTTGTGTGACGCAGCAGCGCGGCGGATCTGCGACGACATGGGCCACGACTACTGCGCCGTATGGCTCCGCGAGGGCGAGTCACTCGTCTTGGGCGGTGTGGCGGCCTCCGTTGCCGTTCGCAACGAAGAGATCCCCGCCCGGGGAAGTCGCAAACCGCTGGAGGGCGCCGGGCTCACGCGTTGGGCTGTCCGCTACGTCGAGCCGGTCGTCGCCGACGATGTATCGCGAGACCCGCGGTACCAGCGGTCTCGCGCCGTGGTCCGTTCCATGGCAGCGATCCCCATCCACGGGCGCAAGGGAGTGCGAGGAGCGCTCGATGTAGAGTCGCAGCGGCTTGCCGCCTTCGGCGAGCAGGATCTGAGAGCGCTCTCGACCGTGGCGAGCCAAGTCTCCGTTGCCCTGTCCTCGCTTGAACGCCGAGAGGCGTTCGAGCGGATCTACTCGTTCGGCCAGAGGATTTCCGAAGCGTCGAACGTCGACCAGATCGTGGCGAGCACGCTCGACCTCCTTGCCGAGCAGTTCGGCCATCCGCTGTCGTTCATCTTCCTTCAAGGGCGGGACGGGCGCCTGTCGTTGGCCGGACAGCGCACGCCGCCGGGAGAACGTGCGTCGGGGGAGGAACCGCCCATGCCGGGGGAGCAGGGCATTGTCTCGTGGGTTGCGAGAAACCGACGGTTTGCGCTCGTGAGCGACGTCACGGCGGACCCGCGATACCTTGAGGCATTGC
This sequence comes from uncultured Thermotogae bacterium, assembly GCA_964447445.1. Lineage (GTDB taxonomy): Bacteria > Bipolaricaulota > Bipolaricaulia > UBA7950 > UBA9294 > CAIOGO01. The sequence goes on along the minus strand of CAYUSW010000015.1, from coordinate 20,375 downwards.
CCGGGATGCGATCCGAGATCGCCGTGCCGCTCTTGTTCTCGGAGACGCTCATCGGGGTGTTGGACGTCGAGAGCCCGCGGTCGGGGTTCTTCGACGATGAGGACCGCGTTCTGCTCGAGGTCATCGGTAACAACCTCGCCACGGCGCTGGCCAATCTGTCGTCACAGGAATCGCTGCGCGAGCAGGCCATCCGCGATCCACTGACCGGCCTCTTCAATCGCCACTACTTCAACACGATCATCGCCCCGGAGCTGTCAAGGAGCGATCGCTACGCCCACCCCTTCACGGTGATGATGATCGACGTCGACAACTTCCGGGCCGTGAACAACCGCTTCGGTCACCTCAAGGGCGACGATGTCCTTCAGGAGGTATCGCGCTTCCTTCTCGACCAGGTTCGCGAGGCAGACCGAGTCATCCGCTACGGCGGCGACGAGTTCCTCATCTTCATGCCGGAGACGGAGGAGAGTGAGGCGACGGCCGTCGCTTCACGATTGCGGAAGGACATCATCCACCTTCCACGCCGGGCGGGCGTCGGTGAGATCCCGATGGGCTTGAGCATCGGGATATGCACACGCAAGCCGCGCGAGAAGTGGTCGTTGGAAGCGGTGCTTGACGAGGCGGACCGCCGTCTCTTCGCCGACAAGCGCGCGCGGCACGTTGAGCGAGCTGATGACTATCGTCGTTGAGCCTCTGCGTACGCTGGACGACCTCGCGGCGTGCGAGCGCCTGCAACGTCGCCACCTCGGAGATCACGGCTCCGCATCGATCCTCCCGACTCCTGCCCTGCGGGCGGTCGCGGAGAGCGGTGGCCTCCTCCTCGGTGCGCGGTCCGAGAGCGGCGCGCGCGACCTCGTGGGGACGATCGTGGATCTGTCGACCACGTGGGAAGGGTTCCCGGCGCTATTCTCTCACCTCTTCTGTGTGGCTCGTGATGCGAGGCAGCGCGGCGTGGGTTCGGCGCTACGAGCGGCGGAGCGACGCCTCGCCTTGAACGCCGGAGTCGAAGTGATCCGCGCCTGGCTTGACCCGCTCCGAAGCCAGGAGGCGCACATCCTCTGGAACAGGGCCGGCGCGATCGGAACCACGTACGAGAGAAACGTGTTGGGCGAGTTGGTCGACCAGGCGAATCGGGGCTTGGCGACGGATCGCGTCCGCGTTGAGTGGTGGCTGCGTTCCCCCAGGACGCTCGCCCTGATCGAGGAAGGTCGCCCGGCGCGCCACGCTCGAGTGGGCTTTCACGAGATGGTCGTCGCTACTCGCACGACGGCCTCTCCATCGGGATGGAGGGTTCTCATCGACGCGACGAGGGAGTCCGATGCGCCACACGTGCTTGTCGAGATCCCCGTCGATCTCGACGTCCTTCGCGACGAGGACCCGGCGGAAGCGAGGCGCTGGCGCGTCGGCACGCGAGAGGTGTTCGAACGGCTGCTCACAAGCGGGTATCTTCTGGTGGGCCTCCTCCACGAGGCCGGGCGGAGCTTTCAGCTCCTTGAAAAGGTGGACCGTGCCGCGGCCCTCGGTCGCAGCTAGGTCCCGCGATAGGACGGAGGAATGGACAGAAGAGAACTCGCTTCCTACATCGACCACACGCTCCTTGGGCCTGCAGCCACACGCGCGGCGGTAAAGCAGCTGTGCAAGGAAGCTGTGCAGTGGGGCGTGGCAGCCGTGTGCGTGGACCCTCGGCACGCCGGCCTTGCCCACCAACAAGTGGCCGGCAGCCCTGTCAAGGTTTGCGTTGTGGTGGGATTCCCCCACGGGACGTCAACGACCGCGGCAAAGGCTTTCGAGGCGGAAGAGGCGGTCGCTGCCGGCGCTGACGAAGTCGACATGGTCATCCCCGTGGGAGCTCTGAAGGAGGGCGACTTCGCGGCCGTCCGGGAGGATGTCGCTGCGGTCTGTGCTGCTGCGCGCAGGGCAGGAAGGCCCGTGGCGGTGAAGGTCATTCTCGAGACGTGCCTCCTCACCGACGACGAGAAGCGGCGGGGCGCGGAGCTTGCCGTGAGCGCCGGGGCAGACTATGTCAAGACTTCAACGGGCTTTGGGGCCGCGGGGGCGACGACATCCGACGTGGCCCTGCTACGTCGCGCGGTGGGCCCCGAAGTGGGTGTGAAGGCCGCGGGCGGGATTCGCGACACGGCCACGGCCCTCGCCATGATCGAGGCGGGCGCGACACGTATCGGCGCCAGTCGCACAGGAGACATCCTGTCCGGCCATGGTGAGTCAACGTCTTCTGCGTAGCGAGGGGGGATGGCGATGCTGGACTGCCGGCTCTGTTCACCCGATCGGACGTTCTTTGAAGGGAAAGCCTCCTCCGTGACGGCACGTAGCCCGAAGGGGGAGTTCGCCGTTCTCCCTCACCACGCGCCGTTGCTCGCGGAACTGGCACCCGGGAGGATCCGGATTCAGACACCCGACGGGGAGCTCCGGTTCGCATGCTTTGGCGGCACGTTCTCGGTGAAAGAGGACCGGGTTGTCGTCCTCGGCTTCGACATCACACCGGAGGAGGACATCAACCTGGAGGCCGCACGCAATGCCGCGGCGGACGCTACGAGTTCGGATGCCGAGAGGGAAGCGGCCCTGGCACGTCTGCGCTGGCTCGAGAACCTGGTGAGGAACCATGACTAGACGCGTCGCGATCACGGGCGTGGGTCCTGTCACGCCCATCGGGATCGGGAAGGATGCGTTCTGGGAGGGGCTCCGCACTGGAAGAAGCGGGATCTGTCGCGTCGAAGACCTAGTGGATCTCGAGGGCATCGACGTGAAGATCGGGGCGCCGGTGCGCGGCTTCGATCCGCTCGCGTTCATCGATGCAAAGCACGCCCGGCGTGTCGACCGATCGATCCAGTTCGGGCTGGCCGCGTCGGCGCTGGCGGTCAGCGACTCGCACTTCGGCGATGCGGGCTACGACCCCGACCGCGTGGCTGTCGTCTCCGGTACCGGGATTGGAGGAATGGAGACGTTTGACACCAACCTCCGCGAGATGCTCGACCGGGGGCCGCGGCGCGTCAGCCCCTTCTTCGTGACCAGCCTCATGCCGAACGCGCTTGCGGGAGAGATCTCGATCCAGCATGGCTTCCGAGGCCCCAACTTCGGCGTCGTCTCCGCCTGCGCGAGCAGCGCTCACGCGATGGGCCTGGCGGCTCAACTGATCGCGAGCGGGGCGGCGGATGCGGCACTGGCCGGCGGGGCCGAAGCCGTGCTGTTACGGATCACGTTTGCGGGCTTCGCCCGCATCGGCGCGGTGTCCAAGCGAAACGACGAGCCGGAGCGCGCCTCGCGCCCGTTCGACCGCGAGCGGGATGGGTTTGTCATGGGTGAGGGTGCTGGATTCCTCGTTCTCGAGGACTACGACCGCGCGGAGAAGCGGGGCGCCCCGATCTACGCCGAGCTTTCCGGATTCGGCATGACGGGTGACGCCTTCCATATCACGTCGCCTCCAGACGACGGCGATGGGGCGCGTCGCGCCATGGAGATGGCGCTCCGGCAGGGCGGCGTCTCTCCATCCGAGGTCGACTACATCAACGCCCACGGGACGTCGACAGAGCCGAACGACCGAATCGAGACTCTGGCCATCAAGCGAGCCTTGGGCGAAGACGCGTTTCGCGTCAAGATCAGCTCGACCAAGTCGCAGATCGGCCACCTGCTCGGGGCGGCGGGAGGTGTCGAGGCCATCGCGACCGTGCTCTCGATGGCAAACCAGTTCATCCCCGCGACGAAGAACTACGAGAATCCTGACCCGCACTGCGACCTCGACTACACGCCAGCGCCCACGCCTTGTCGGATTCGCGTCGCTCTGTCCAACTCTTTCGGCTTCGGGGGGCAGAACGCTGTGCTCCTGTTCGTTCGGCGAGGCGAAACGGACCGCTAGAGTTGGCGAATGAAGCGGAGATCGTTCGTGAGGAACGTTCGGATGTCGTCGATCCCGTACTTGAGCATCGCCATACGCTCGATGCCGAGCCCGAACGCGAACCCGTTGACCTGCTCGGGGTCGTAGCCCACGGCGGTGAGGACCGCCGGGTCCACCATTCCCGCGCCCATGATCTCGAGCCACCCGGCGGCGCCGGGAGCCTTGATGTGGACCTGGACGGACGGCTCGGTGAAGGGGAAGAAATCGCCCGAGAACCGCATCGAGTAGCCCTCTCCGAAGAACTCCCGCGTGAAGAGCTCGAGAACGTACTTGAGATTGGCGAGGGACAGCCCCTTCTCGACCCAGAGGAGCTCGATCTGATGAAAGACGGGAGAGTGCGTCGCGTCCTGCGCGTCCCGCCGATAGCAGCGGCCGGGGCAGATGATCCGCACAGGGGGTGTCGTTGACTCCATGACGTGGATCTGGACTGGCGACGTGTGAGGGCGTAGGAGCGTGGTGTCGGTAATGTAGAAAGTGTCCCAGTCAGCGCGGGCCGGATGGTCCGCCGGGATGTTCAGCGCCTCGAAGTTGTAGTACTCGGTCTCGATCTCCGGCCCCGTCGCCACGTCAAAGCCCATCCGCATGAAGATCGACTCGATCTCGCGCTGAACCTGGGTCAGTGGGTGGAGATGGCCGAGCGGGCGACAGATCCCAGGCAAGGTCACATCGACGCTCTCCTGCGAGAGCCGCTCTTCAAGACAGCTCGAGGCAAGTCGTTCGGCACGCTCGTCGAACGCAGCCGTGGACCGGTCCTTCAGCTCGTTCAGCAGGCGGCCGGCTTCTGCTTTGTCCTCCGGGGCCGCCTCCGCGAGCGCCTTGAAGAGCTGGGCAACCCGGCCCTTGCGGCCGAGATGCTCGACGCGGAATCGCTCCAGAGCTGCGGCATCGTTCGCCCCGGAAAGCCCACGCGTGATTTCCTCATTCAGATCTGAGATTCTCTTCGCTAGATCCGTCAAACCGGGCATTTGGCGCGGAGTATAGCGGTCGCTTCTCGCATTGACAAGTGGGTTTCCGCGTGTAGTCTCAAGGGGCGACGCAGGGATGCACGGATCTCCGCGCAATTCCCGGGAAGGGGTTATCGTGACGAGCAACCGCACGGACTGCGCAAGCCGCCGGAAGGCTCTTGTCGAGAGCCTCAGCGGCAAGGCGTTCATTGCCTACAACTACGAGCACTCTGATCGGGCCACGCTCCGCTATCTGTCAGGGTTCACCGGGGAGGGGACTCTCATCCTCGCGGGGAGTCATGCCGTACTCCTCACCGACTCCCGCTACACCGAGCAGGCGAAGCGGGAAGTGGATGGGCTGCGCGTGCAGGAGTGCCGCGACTGGATGGCCAAGGACGCGGCGGCGGAGCTCGTCGCCCTGGAGCTGGAGACGATCGCGTTCGCTGCTCGGCGTGCCACCTACAGCTGGTTCGACAGCCTTCGGAAGCTCGGCCCGTTCACGCTGGTCGACACGCCGGACCCGACCAACGACGTACGCGCGGTGAAGACGCAGGCGGAGATTGAGAGCCTGCGCAAGGCCGCGACCCTCGCGGACTCGGCCTTCGGGGAACTCCTGTCCGAACTGCGTGTCGGGATGAACGAGGCCGACGTCGCACTGCGGCTGGAGTGGCTCATGAGAACCGCGGGGTCGGAGGGCGTTGCGTTCGACGCGAACGTGTCGGCAGGCGAGAACACGGCTCTGAATCACTACAACCCGGCGCTGGGCCGACGGAGCCTGCACCGCGGAGACCTCCTCCTGTTCGATTTCGGCGCTTGTGTCGATGGATACCGGTCCGACATCACGCGAACCGTCTCCGTCGGACGGCCCACGAAGCAGGCCATCGCGATCTACGACCTTGTGCTGCAGGCGAATCTGGCCGGCATCGCGGCAGTCGCCGCGGGCAAGACGGGAATCGAAGTGGATGCGGCGGCGCGCACGGTCATCGCGGACTCGGGCTACGGCGACAAGTTCGGGCACGGTCTCGGCCACGGCATCGGGCTTGAGATACACGAACGCCCGAGCTTGAGCACGCAGAGCAAAGACACCCTGGTCGCCGGGATGGTGACGACCGTCGAACCTGGCATCTACATCCCTGGGTTCGGCGGCGTGCGCATTGAAGACGATGTGGTCGTCACCGAAACCGGGTGCGAAGTGATCACGTCGTCGCCAAAGGATCGGTTGCTGGAGGTCGGCACGTGAAACACGCCGCAACGTCCGTCGTCCTCTTGGTCGCCGTCGCTCTCGGAGGCTGCAGCCTGTTGGTTGCTCCTCCCCGGGCGGAGTTCGACGTCCGTCCCCTCGTGATCTACGCTGGCGATCGCGTAGATCTAGACGGGAGCCCGTCGGAGGGCGATGTTGCCGACTATCGGTGGGAAGTGAACGGCGAAGTCGAACATGGGCGCGTTCTGACGACCGCTTTCGCACGACCCGGCATGTACGACGTGCGGCTGACTGTGGAGGACAGCCAGGGCCGAACGGCCGAGTCAGGGAGAGAGATCACGGTGTACGCCCGCAGCGGGACGCGACTTCTCGCGGAGGAGTTCTCGGACGGCGACATGGCGCTTGGACGCTGGCCGCTCGACCCGATCTGGGCCGTTCCGGGTGAGAGTGAGATCGAGACAGCCCCAGGGGAGACAGGCGACTCGCTGTACGTGAACAGCGCCGAGGAGACGCTTCATCGCCGGGCGGTTCGTCTCGAACTGCCGCCGCTTCGCGCTGGCCAACGGCTCGTGTTCTCCGTCCGAGTCATGCCACTTCGTACGCAGGGACAGCATGGATTCGTCATTGCGCCGGGCCGAACCAGCATGAGCCTGCCGCCGGGCGGGCTTCCGTACGTTGTCTTCTCGGGCGCCGTAAGCGGATCGTCGATTCGTGAACCCTCGGTGGGGGGGGGAGAGACCACCCACTTCGTGCCCTACCTGCCTCGAGTGTTCGAATGGCATGCGTACAGCCTTGCGTACGGCGGAGGGAGCTGTTCGCTGCAGGTCGACGGCGTGTCATGGGGGACTTGCGCGATGGACGCGGATTTGGGCCGGGGAGGCGTCTCGTGGCTCGTGCTGGGCGATGAGAGCCTGACGGAAGCTTGCCAGACGTACTTCGACAGCGTTCTCGTCTCGGTGGAAGAGTAGGGCAAGGTCGTGAGAAGAGGGAGCGGCTCCGCGTCTCGGGAAGGACTCGAGCCCCTGGCTCGCATCGACCCGCTGCTTCAGCGGTATGCGGCGTTTCTCGTCGATGTCGATGGCGTGCTCACGCGCGGCTCCGATGTCTTGCCGGGAGCCGCCGAGGCGTTCGGTATGCTGCGCGACCATGGCCGACCGGCGATTCTGACGAACAACTCCACCAGAGCACAAGTCGAACTGTCGAGCCACCTGAGATCCCTGGGCTTCGACGTCCCGCCGGCTGATGCCCTCGGGACGGCGTTTCTTGCCGCGCGGTACCTCGCACATCACTGGGGACGCGTGAGGGTCTGGGTTCTGGGAGAGGAAGGCATCCGGCGCGAGATGGTTCTCCGCGGGCACGATCTCGCGGCGTGCCCGGAAGATGCAGCATGGGTCGTCGTCGGGATCGATCGCCAACTGACGTACGAGAAACTCTCGCTCGCCCTTCGCGCGCTCCTCGCCGGCGCGCGCTTCTTGGCCACAAACGAGGATGCAACGTTCCCAACACCTGGGGGCTTGGTGCCCGGGGCCGGGGCGCTGGTGGGCGCGCTCCGCGGAATGGGCTTCGCGCCGGAGTGCGTCGTGGGCAAGCCGGCGCCGGCCGCCTTCGAAGTCGCTCTCGACGTGCTCGACCTTCCGGCAAGCCAGGTCCTCATGATCGGCGATCGCCTGGAGACCGACATAGCAGGTGCCCAGGCGGCAGGCCTCGACACGGCGCTGGTGTTAAGCGGGGTTTGCACGATGAAGGATGCAGAGCACTCGGACGTTCGCCCCACGTGGATCGCGGCGACGTTGGCCGACCTGTGCCGCGGCCGGTGCGTGCAGCTTGGCCGGGGATTCGACGCACCCGGGTCCGGCCAAGTAGGATCCGCCGCGAGGTGATGGGAATGGAGCCGGCAGCCATGATGAAGGTCACAGATCTCGTGAAGCACTATGGCGACGTGCGCGCCGTGGACGGCGTGTCGTTCTCGGTGGCGAAGGCCGCTGTCTTCACGCTGCTTGGCCCGAACGGCGCCGGAAAGACCACCACGCTCGAGATCCTTGAGGGGATCCGCGAAGCCGACTCCGGCTCGATCGAGATCTTCGGGCAGAAGCTGCGCCGCATCGACCGCGCGACCAAGGAGCGCATCGGCGTCCTCCTCCAGGAGGGCAACTTCGAACCCTACCTCAAGGTGAAGGAGGTCTTGTCCCTGTTCGCGTCGTTCTTCAGGTCGCCACGATCGCCAGCGGACATGATGCGGGAGATCGCGCTCGAGGAGAAGGCGAACGCCTTGGTCAAAACGCTCTCCGGAGGTCAGAAGCAGCGCCTTGCGATCGGCGTGGCCCTGATCAATGACCCCGAGCTCGTCTTTCTCGACGAGCCGACCACGGGACTGGACCCGCAAGCGCGGCACAACGTCTGGTCGATCGTGTCGGGGCTCATCGCGTCGGGCAAGACCGTCATCCTGACGACCCACTACATGGAGGAAGCAGAGGCGCTGTCTCAGACGGTCTGCATCATGGACCACGGGAAGGTCATCGCCGAGGGCGCGCCACGCGAGCTTACGTCCAGACTTGGGCAGGAGACGATCGTGGAGTTCGTCGCGCCGGAGAATCCAGATCTGGTTTCGTCGCTTGGGTCTTCCTCCGACGTGCGGCGCGGCGAGGCGGGGCTCGTCGCGGTGAAGACAAACGATCTCGTGGGGACTCTGGAGCGCTTGCTCGATTGGTCGCGAGCGAGCGGCGCGCCGCTCGCAGACATGACCGTGCGGCAGCCGAATCTCGAGGACGTCTTCCTGTCACTGACGGGGCGGAGGCTGCGGACGTGAGAGACATCCTCTCCGTGGCCCGGGCGCAACTCGTCATCTCGCTACGCGAGCGGATCACGCTCTTCTGGTTCCTGCTCTTCCCCCTCTTCCTCCTGGTCCTCTTGTCTCTCATCTTCGCCAACGCCGGGAGGACGGACGACCTGTCGTTTGACGTCACCGTCGTGAACTTGGATCGGGGCGCGACGGCTGGCGAGTTCGGGGCCAGCATGCTGGACGCGCTTCGGAAGCTCGCCGTCTCCGGGCCCGAGAGCGGCAAGCCCCTGTTTCGCCTGCGCGAGCCGCCGGACAGCGCCAACATGGACGAGTACGTCGCTCTCGAGATACAGGCGCTCCGAGTTGGGAAGAGAGACGCGGTGGTCGTAATCCCGAAGGGCTTCTCCGAGGCTCTCCTCGCAGCGATCGGCACGACGCCGGCTGCGCCAACGGCGCAGGGCACATCGGGCATTCCCGCGGCGATCGAGGTGCACACGAGCGGCGGGCGCACCTCGTCGGACATGGCGCTTGGCGTTATCGGGCAGGTGTTGGCCAGCGCGGACAAGGAAGTCCTGACCCAACTCGGGCTGTTCGATGGAAGCCGCGCGGTCGTCGTCAACAGAGCGAGCGTGGGAGCGGAAGACAAGACCCTCGCCTACGTCGACTTCCTCGTCCCCGGAGTCGTGATCATGGGGTTCTTCGTCGCCGGGCTGTTCAGCGTGCCGGGCACCATCCTGTTCGGCCGCGAGGGCAAGATCCTGAGGCGCTACTGGGTGACGCCACTCGATGTGCGGCGGTTCCTTGCAGGATTCACGCTTGGCCACATTGCGCTCTGCGCCCTTCAATTCGTCTGCGTCTGGGGGCTCGGCCGCTTTGCCTTCGGCGCGCAGGTCGACTTCTCTAGGCCGCTGGCGCTCCTCTATCTCGCCCTCAGCGTGGTCGCCTTCCTCGCTGTCGGCTTCCTCGTAGCCGCGCTGGCCCGCACCGCGAATTCCGGCATGGCCATCGCCAACATCGTCAACATGCCGATGATGTTCCTCGGCGGGCTGTTCTTCCCGACAGGGTCCGTGCCGCCAGCGCTCCGCGTTGTGATGATGGCGAACCCCGTGACGTACTTGGCGGACGGCTTGCGGGCAAGCGTCGGCGCTGGCACGGCCGTGTATGGACACGGAGTGTCCATCGGCGTGCCCTGCGCATGGATCGTTCTGTGCGTCTTCGTCGCATCGCTGCGCATCAAGTGGGATGTGGGACGGTGAACGCCTTCCGCGCTCTGGTCGGGAACGAGATGCGCATCTTCCTGAGGGACAAGGCTGCTCTGACGTTCACACTCCTCTTTCCGCTCCTGTTCATCGTGATGTTCGGCTACCTGATGGGGGGGACCGGCACGGCGCCAGGCGCCAAGCTCGGGCTTGTCGTTGCGCCAGGTGTTGAGGCAGACCGCCTCGAAGCGGTCGTCGCGGAGGTCGGCTTGGCGCACGTCGTGTTGTTGGCCTCGCAGGACGGGCTGGAGGTGGCGATCGAGAGCCGGGACGTGGACTTCGGCGCCGCGTGGGATGGGGTGACGCTGACGTTCGTCTACGACGTCCGCCGCACGCAGGAGAACTTCGCTTTCGAGGAACTGGCGAGCGGAATCGCCGCGCGATTCGACTTGGCGAACCAAGGGCGCCATCCGATCCTCGAAGCCGTGCCGGTCGTCGAGGGAGGGGAGCCCTCGGCCGACTGGTTGTCGCTCGTCGTGCCCGGGATCCTCGCGTTCTCGATCCTATCGGCCGGCCTCTTCGCTGTCGCGGGTCACATCACGTCGATGAAGCAGCGGCGGCTGCTGGAGCGACTGGTGGTCACGCCGATGCGCCCGGTCGCGCTCCTCGCGGCCGTTGTGACGGTGCGACTCGCGGTCGTGTTTGTCTCGACGCTCGTCACGCTTGCCGTGGCGATGGCGCTCTTCCGCGTGTCGTTTGACGTGAACTGGTTTGGATACGTCGTCTTCCTCGTGTCGGCCACGGTGGGAACGATGGGGCTTGGCACACTCCTGGCGCTTGTTGTGCGCCAGCCGTCGACCGCCGGCAACCTCGCCAGCGTCCTCTCGATGCTCATGATGTTCCTCGCAGGCGTCTACTTCCCGATCGAGATCATGCCTGCGTTCCTGCGCGGATTGAGCCAGGTCTTGCCGCTCCGGCACATGGCCGATGCGATGCGCTACGTGACGGGCGTCATGGACATGAGCGCCCTTCGATTCTGGGTAATCTGCAGCGTCTTCCTCGTCGGCGGGATCGCCCTCTTGCCCGTCCTCTCCCGCTACGTCGTCCGCGCCGAGCGGAGGTAGGGAAGAGCCGCGAGAGCCGGAGCCGCAGAGGACGCAGAGCGTCGCAGAGCCGCGAACACCCCGCCCCCATCGCGGAGAGAGCATTGCCTCCCCATCTCCTCGCAGGCGCGGAGCAACAAGGCAGCGGGTGAAGGGAGTCGCGCGGGCCTGACCCTCCGTAGCGTCGGGACTTGTCTCCGACGTTGACGTGCGCGTCACTCGCGACTCTCGAGCGCCGTAGGCAATGCTGCGGCGCGCTCCTTCGGGAGAACCGAGCGCATTAGCACTCTCTTCTTGACCCCGAGTGCGACGCCACAGGGAGACGACGTGCTCTCCGCACGCTGTGCGGCGCGCCGCGCCTTCGCCACGCCGCAAGGGAGGGCAGCCCCGTGGCGGGAGCGCGATCCCATCCCTATAATCGCGGCTCATGGGAGGTGGGAACATGCGACTCTACAACACCCTCACGAAACGCGTGGAGGCGTTCGGGCCGAGAGAAGACCAGACTGTGGGGATGTATGTCTGTGGTCCCACCGTCTACGACCACTTGCACATCGGCAACGTGCGGCCTGTCATTGTCTTCTCCGCCCTACGCCGCTACATGGAACGGTTCAAAGGGTGGCAGGTCTCGTATGTCCAGAACGTCACCGACGTCGACGACAAGCTGATTCGCCGCTCGGGCGAGACCGGGGAGACGGTGGACGCCATCGCGCGTACCTACACCAACGCGTACTTCTCACTGCTCGACGGACTGGGCGTGGATCACCCGTCGGTGAGCCCGCGGGCGACCGAGCACATCGCGGAGATGGTGGACTTCATTGTGCTTCTCATCGAGCGCGGCGCGGCATATGAGCGCAGCGGTAGTGTCTACTTCCGCGTTGAGAAGGTCGACGACTACGGCGCTCTGTCCGGTCGCAGGTTGGAGGATCAGGAGGCGGGGTCGCGGGTTGACGTCTCCGAGGAGAAGGAAAACCCGCTGGATTTCACCCTCTGGAAGGCTGCGAAGCCCGGCGAGCCGAGCTGGCCGTCGCCGTGGGGCACGGGCCGCCCGGGTTGGCACACGGAGTGTGTCGTCATGTCACGCAAATACCTCGGTCAGCACCTCGACATCCACGCTGGGGGCAATGACCTCGTCTTCCCCCATCACGAGAACGAGATCGCCCAGGCCAAGGCATCGAGCGACGCGCCGTTCTTCCGCTTCTGGCTCCACAACGGGATGCTCCACATGGGCGGCGAGGAGATGCACAAGTCGCTCGGAAACTTCCGATACGCGCACGAGATCCTGACAGAGTACGGCCCGGAGACGGTCGGGTACTTCTACCTCTCGCGTCACTACCGCAAACCGCTCGACTACTCGCAAGACGGGCTCGAGGCCGCGCAGGCCGCCGTCGCGCGCGTGCGGCGGCTGATCGACGATGTTGGGAGCGAGCTGCGTTCCGCAGCCGGCGAGGTCGGCCCGCGAGGATGCCAGTTCTCAGCGTCGCTCGCGGAGTTTCGCTCGCGCTACGTTGCAGCGATGGACGATGACTTCAACACCGTCGACGCGATGGCGGCGATTCACGATCTCGTGAGCGAGACGAACCGCTTTCGCGCCGAAGCTATCGGGGGCGATCGCCTCGCGCTGCGGGACGCCGTCTCTCTCCTGCACGAGCTGGGCGCGCCGATGGGCCTGTTCCAGGAGCCTCGCGCCGAAGGCTCGTCGATCGAGGCGGGACTCATCGAGCTTCTCATCTCGCTGCGGCGCGATCTGCGCGCGCGCAAGGCGTTCGACCTCTCGGACCGCGTGCGCGACCAGTTGACGGAGTTGGGCGTCGAACTGAAGGACACAGCGCACGGCACGCTGTGGTCGAGGCGAGCCCGCTAGTCCCCTGAGGACAAGTCGAGAAGAGACTCGACCATCTTCTCGGCCTCGTAGAGGTCGGCCGCTCGCCGGTGCGGGATGCTCGCGGGAACGAAGTCGAGCACCCACGGCTGCGGGCTCACGAGCACGATCTCGGCTACTCCTGCGGCGTGCGCTGCGATCAGGTCTAGATGTGCGTCCCCGAGGGAGATTGCCTCGTGCGGCGCGGCGCCGCATTGCGCCAGGGCCGTGAGGAAGAGGGCCGGGCTCGGTTTGGTCGGGCCGTCATCTCGGGACAGGCTGAGGTCGAACGGGAGCGGGAAACGCGCGAACATGGCGTCCACGCTGGCGCGCGAGTTGTTCGTGACCAGCACGCAGAGCACCCCCCGCGATCGCAGCGTAGCAAGGATCTCGGCGGCTCCCGGGATGAGCTCGCCGCTTGCCGCGCTCTGCGCCTCGGCGTCCAGCAACGCCGCCATCCCGCGCGCTCGGGCCTCGGTGGGAAGCTCGCTGATCTGTTCGAGGATGCCGCGCCCGTCGCGTGGGAGTCCGAGATCCCGCCGGATCGCGCCGAGGTCGATCTTCGAATCGAAGATCGTGCCGTCCATGTCGAACAAGGCAACGCGAAGTCGAGTCAACGAAGAGCCTCCGATCACTGGGACGTCTAGTCGGCGGAGTTCACGTGAAGCTTCAGCTGGTCGGAGTACTCGTTACCCTGCACGTCGGTCACGGTGAGGGTGATGAGGACGTCCTCGCCGCCTGGCAGTCCGGTGGCCGGGGCGTAGTAGATGGGCGCCGGCGAATGGGGATCGATGAAGCGACCGCGTGTTGCCGCCCACAAGAACCGGGACGACTCGCACAGCGACATGGGGACGATGGAGTAGAGCTGGATGAACGAACACTCGTCGACGCACGACGCGCTGTTGCGGTTGATCCGCGGGTGGTCGCTGCAGAGTGGCACAGCGCAGCCCGGCTTCGCCTCGCAGGCGGTCTCCGGGCATACGGCGCAATGAGGCTTCATCTCGCAGGAATCCACCGCGCAGGCGGCGCAGGGACAGGCGCAGGACTCGCAGCCGCAGTCAGCGTTTGGAGCATGCGCGCAGGGACTTCGATCGCACTCGGAACGGCCGCACGCAGCGCACACCGTGTGGCCACACCCGACGCTGCCGCACGCCTCCACTGCCGTCTGCGGTGCAACGACAGGGCAAGTCTTGACGGCGCCGCAAGAACCCCGGCCGCATGGGACCGCGGGCGAGCCGCAACCGCCCGCAAGGCTAACAGGCGCCGTAAGAGGAGCGGGGAGCAAGATGGCCGCAGCGGTCAGCGTTGCCGCGGCGCTTGCGACGGTGGTGGAGCATGACGCGCAGGGTGTCGCCAGTGTCGTGGAGGTTCCTGCCGACGAAGCGACGGGCGCAGCAGCCGGCGTGACGTTCTGCCAGTACGCTGCCTCGGGTACAGGCCCGGCGCCGTTCGTGGTCAGCGAGCCGGATGCCGACCCCCCAGCTAGGGCCGCGTCCGGAGTTCCCAGCAGAAAGAAGAGGCCGAGCCCGGCCAAAGCTGCAGCCAGGAGCCACGTCAAGAATGTGTTGCTCATCGCGAGCGCACCTCCACGCGCGACCCCTCCCACCGGGTTCGAGGCTACACTCGATAGGGAGAAAAGTCAATCTGGGTATGGAGGAACGTGATACGCGTCACCATCACCCGCGACCGGTATCCTCGGCGTGCCACAGTCGCCGCATCTCGTCGCTCGACGCGAGGAGTTCGTCGAGTGTGCCCACAGCGTCGATCCGCCCGTCCTTCAGAAGGAGGATGCGGTCGGCTCTGCGCAGGACAGGGCGGCGATGCGAGACGACGAGCCACGTTCGGCCCGAGAGGGCAAACGCGCGCTCCCACAGCCGGCGCTCCGTCTCGACGTCGAGAGCGCTCGAGATGTCGTCCAGCACGAGCAGCGCGGCAGCCCCCACGAACATGCGAGCGGCGGCCGCACGCTGTCGCTGCCCGCCGGACAGTTTCACGCCGCGCGGTCCGACGAGCGTGTCGAGTCCCTTCTCGAGCGACGCGACATCGCCTTCTAGGACGGCCAGTCTCAGCGTCTCCTCGAGCGCTTGAGCGTCCACCTGCCGTCCCATGAGGATGTTGTCGCGCAGGGTGTCGCTGAAGAGCTGGGGGACTTGGGAAGTGTAGGCGCAGTGCGGGGGCACGAAGAACGTCGCAGGATCGGCGACGACGTGATCGTTCCACAGAACACGTCCCGACGTCGCGGGAAGGAGGCCGACAATCCCGCGGAGAAGGGTGGTCTTTCCCGACCCGATCCGACCCGTGATGACCACGAACTCGCCGCGCGAGATGGTGAACGACACATCGCGGAGGGAGAAGCCGGGGGTGTCGCCATGGGGACTCGACAGGTCGACGCAGAGGCGATCGATGGTCAGGCGCTCGAACGACGGTGCGGCCTCGACGTCCTGAATGGCCGAGGGAAGAGGCCCACCGAGATAGATGGGGTGGGGCGCAACGACCTCGCTGCGCGCGCCGCCGATCAGGACTGCCATGCGTTCGAGCGACACTCTCGCTTGCTGGAAATGGATCAAGAAGTCGCCGAAGTCCGCCATGAACTCCGTGACGGCCCCCACGTAGGTGACGAAGAGCGCGAAGTCGCCCACGGTGAAGGAGCCGGCCCGCAGCCCGTCCGCAGCGGCGAGGAGGATGAGCCCCGTGCTTAGGGTCGCGGCGTTCCAGAAGAACGAGTGGAACGACTGCGACAGGAGTCGGTCGCGAACGGCGGCGCGCAGTCGGACGCGGTTGAGCGCTTCGATGTGAGCGAGGACGTGCTGTTCCGCTCCGGCGAGCTGGATGGCTTGGACGCCGTCCATCGCCTCGCCGATCGCGCCGGTGACGCGTTCGGTAGCCGTGCGGTTCGCCTCGCGGAAGCGGCGCACCCTCTTCGAGACCCAACGCGCGCCGACGATGACGAGGAGAAGCGGGAGCACGACGACGAGCGTGATCTTCGCATCGATGGCGAAGAGGATGCCGAGTGCGACCGCCCCATAGGTCGTGAACGAGATCTGGTCGATGAGCCAGGAGAGGAGGTTCTCCACGGCTTCGACGTCGTCCCGCATCGTGTTGAGCGCCTCCCCGACCGGTCCCGGGAGGGAGCGGGCGCCCGGCTTCGCAAGGATGGCCGCGAGAAGGTTGCGGCGGAGCAGCGCCTGAATGGAGTAGCGGTGACGGATGTCGATCAGCGCTCCGATCAGGATCGAGACGACGCGGACCCAGCCCGCGGCCACCACGAGAGCCACGATGGTCCACAGCGTCAGTCCCGCAGGAGCCTGCCCGGCCAGGAAGTCGAAGAAGATCTTGGCGATGTACCCTGCACCGAGCTCGGTGAGGAGGATCGCGATCCACGCCATCGCGTTGGCCGCGTACAGCCAAGGGCGGAAGCGGATGAGCACGAGAAACGCACGGATAGCGGTCATACGAGCACCTCTTCCAGTCCCGTGGCGAGCAAGCGCGACAGGTGGGAGGATGGGTCGCGGGAGAGCGCCTGGCGATCTCCCGCTTCGAGGACACGGCCGCCGTCGAGAATCACGATCTGATCGGCGCGGCGAACCGTGGACAGCCGGTGGGCGATCACGATGGCTGTGCGCCCCTCGAGGAGGCGGTCGACGGCTCGCTCGAGCAGCGCTTCCGTCGCCGGATCGAGCCGGGACGACGCCTCGTCGAGAATGATGACCGCCGGGTCGGCGAGGAACGTCCGCGCCAGGGCAAGGAGTTGGCTCTGGCCGGCGGACAGTCCGACGCCGGACGAGCCGATCACGGTGTCGAGCCCGGCGGGAAGAGCGAGTACCCAGTCGCGCAGGCCCAGCTCGCCGAGAGCCGAGAGAATCGTCTCGTCGGAGATCGAGGGATCGAAAAGACGAACGTTCTCCCGCACCGTCGCTCGGAACACCTGGACCTCCTGCGAGACGAGTCGCACGCGAGCCCGCAGGTGATCGAGCGGCATGTCCGCGACGCGCAGCTCCCCCACCCGAACGGTCCCGTGCTGGCAGTCATAGAGACGAGCCACAAGGCGAGCGAGCGTCGACTTCCCGCTCCCGGTCCTCCCAAGCAGGCCGAGCGTCGTGCCGGCCGGAACCTCGACCGAGACGTCACGAAGTGCAACGACCGCCTCCCCGGCTGTCTGCCCTTCGGCCTCGGGCGAAGCGGTCTCGTAGGCGAACGTGACGTGGTCGAGAGTGACAGGAAGGGCACCCCTCGGAAGGTGGCCGCGCCCGTGGTCGTCGAGCTTCGAAGGAGTGCCGAGGAGCGCGCGGATTCGCCGAAGTCCGGCCTCGGCCCGCTGGAGATCCGTGATCTGCTCGCGCATTTGGGAGATCGGGCCGTGGAGGAGGTCCGTGTAGTAGAAGACGAGGTACACGGTGCCGAGCGAGATGACGGCGGCCTTCCACAACGTCGCGCCGACGCCGAAGGCGATGGCTTGCCCGAACGTGAACAGGGCTACGTTGGCCATCCACATTCCGTATCCCGCAAGGCCCGCACGCCGGCGCACCGGGAAGAGCTTCCGGACGAGCTCGAAGAACCGCAGCATCACGTAAGGCACGCCTCCGTTGGCACGAATGTCCTCCGTCCCGGCAAGCCGCTCGCCGAGGAACCCGAAGAACTCGGCCATCTGCTTGCGAAAGGTCGTCCAGTGGGGCACGGCCGCCTTGCGGATCCGACCGAGGAGCCACACGGTCAGCACGACAAAGGCAAGGATGGGAAGGCCGATTCGCCAGTCCTCACGGAAGAGGAGGGCGATGATGCCGGCGATCAGGATTGCATTCCCTACGATGTCGATCGTGAACCGCGACAGGAAGTTCGACAGCGTTGCGACATCGCCGTCGATGCGCTCGATGAGCTGCCCGGGAGAGTGGTCCTTGTGGAACGTCGGATCGAGGTGCAGAGCGTGCCGCAAGAGGTCGAGGCGGAGCGCGTTCGTCGCCGACCAGGCCACGGTCTCGCCGACATAGGTCGCCGCCACCGAGATCATCTGCACCAGGACGGCGATTCCAAAGAAGAGGAGCGCATCGCGGATGAGGGCGGCGCGTGCTCCCCCGGTGGTCGCGGTGTCGACGAAGTGCCTCAGGATCTGAGGGTTTGCCAGGCGCAGGCCGATGGTGGTGAGCACGAGAAGAGCGAGTGCAACGACCCACCGTGCCTGCGGCCTCATGTAGCGGCCGAGGAGCCCCAGGCCCTCGCGCAGCGGCAGCTTCATCTCACTCCTCCAGGCTCTGCGTCGTCAGATCGCGGCCGGGACGCAGTTCCTTCTCGTACAGGACTCGTCGGCGCTCAACGTGCATGCCAGCCCGCTCGTAGAGGCGCACGGCGCCGGTCAGACTCGCCCCGTCGACTCCGAGCGCGACGCGCTTCTTGCCCCTCCGCGCAAGCTCGGAGAACGCATGCTGCAGGAGCGCCCGACCGATCCCCCGACGGCGCGACGGCCGAACCACCCCGAGCGTGTTCACGTGGCCGAGATCCGGGTCCTCCGGCTCCATCGCCGAGCACAGGGCCACGCCGATGATCCGGCCTTCCGCTACGGCCAGGAACCACAGGCTCGCGTCGAAGGACTTCTCCTCGGTCACAATGTGCTGCCAAATGGCAAGGTCGCTCTCGAACGGTGACTCGACGTATCCCCAGTGGTCGCAGAACGCGCTCCGCACGGCATCCACCACCGGCACGAGGTCATTCGACACGTCGAAGGTTCGAATGGAGACCCCGCGCGGCCACACAGGCTCCGGCAAGGGGCGGTCCAGCTCGATCCGCATCTGGAAGAAGTGACGGATGGGGGTGTAGCCGCAGGCCTCCAGAAGCCGAGTCCCGCTCTGATCAAGGGTCGACACCGTCTGGCGGAGGCAGACGCGGCAGCCGGCGGGCGCTTGGGCAAGGGCCGCACCGCCGCGCGCCTCTTGCCAGGCGATGAGCGCCGTGCCGATGCCGCGCCCGCGTTGCTCGGGGTGCACGCAGCCCCATGTCCAGAGCCGCACGTGTGGGGGGTCGATGTCCCAAACCTCCGCGTATCCTGCCGGCTCGCCGGAAGGCGTGAGGACGAGGCGTGTGTCGCGGTCGAGATTGAATCCTGGCGTCCTCCACTCCGAATCGAGGTTGGCGGCGTCGTGGACCTGGACGCCGAGGACGCGCCGAGAATCAGCGTTGAACATCCGCGTGAGCGACTCAGCATCCGAGAGACGCGCCGGACGCATGGAGCAGCCGTTAGATAGTCTAGAGAGCATCGTAACTTCCTCTTCCTTGGGGGGACTGGGAGCCGTAGGCAGCGTTCGGCTCCGGGCAGCGATGGGTTCCAGGCGAAGGGGGGTGTGGTGAGCGTTCGCTCGGCGGAACTAGAGGGAGAACATGGCGAACGCGCCTTCGCGGGCCTCGATCAAAGAAGAAGCAGACCGAGACCGGTAGCCGATCATCGTCATGAACCGCCTCCTCCTTGTTCGTTGCCGCTTCGAGCGATCACTCGTTCGAGCGCACTTCGCCGTCCGCGTCTCTTAGGAGAGATGCGGCATCTCACGATAGCTGGATTGGCGGCAAGTATAACGAGCGAGATTCTTGGTGCAAGGAGGAGGCAAGCCTTGCGTCCGACGCTGTCTGCGTCTATCCTTTCTCCGTCGCGCGACCGGCCGAGACGACCTCGCGTCCGTCCTGCGCACACCACCATGAACAAGGACGACGCGATCTCCGACAGTCCGGACAGCCACAATCTTCTCGGCTACGTCGGCCGTGCCGGGGCGACATCTGAAACCTATCGTGCCCTGGGATTCCGCTGCGGGCTTGAGGTGCACCAACAGCTCCGCACAACGAAGAAGCTCTTCTGCCGCTGCCCCGCCGGCTTGTATCAAGACGGCGACGACTACGACGCGCAACTCGTGCGGCACATGCGTCCGACGCTGAGCGAACTGGGCGAGTACGACGGCACGGCGCTGATGGAGTTCCAGACGAAGAAGAACATCATCTACCGGATCAAGGGCGAGACGGCGTGCACGTATGACATCGACGATACCCCGCCGTTCGCCGTCAACCGAGAGGCCATCGACATTGCGATCGAGGTTGCCCTGCTCCTCAACGCGAGCATCGTCGGCGAGCTTCACATCGCGCGGAAGCAGTACCTGGATGGCAGCATCCCTACCGGATTCCAGCGCACGGCGATCATCGGCATCGACGGCCATCTGCCCGTCGCTGGCAAGCGCGTCGGCGTGCGTCAGCTGAGCGTCGAAGAGGACTCGTGCCGCGAGGTGAGCGACGTGGGACACGAGCGAACCTACACAACCGATCGCCTCGGCATGCCGCTCATCGAGACGGTGACCGAGCCCGAGCTTCTGACCCCGGACGAGGCCGCCGAAGCGGCGAACTACATTCGCTACCT
>CAYUSW010000014.1:0-3126 GCA_964447445.1 uncultured Thermotogae bacterium | reverse complement strand
ACCATCTCTACGCCAGCCACACAAGCGGCAGCACGGGCACGCCCGCGACGATATTCCTGTCTGGCGCAGAGCTCTTCTTCCGCCGACTGCTCTTGCTTCGCGCCATCCGAGCGCGGTTCCCGGGATGTCTGCCGCTGAGAGTCACGGACGTCGGCCAGATGACGACGCAGAAGATGCCGCAGCTCACGCAGCGGCTCGGCCCCGTCCGCCTCACCCGTATTCCCGGCAACGCGGCCATCGGCAAGCAGGTCGAGCTCTACGTTCGCTCAGCCCCGCAGCTCCTCGAGGGATACGCCGGCTGTCTCGAGCTTCTCGCCCGCGAGCTCCGCACTCGCAAGACCTATCCTCGCCCGCGCTGGGTGATCAGTCGAGGTGAAATCCTCGCGCCCGCCGCGCAGGAACTCCTGCGCCACGTCTTCGACTGTCCGGTCGCCAACTTCTACAACAGCGAAGAGATCGGGAACATGGCTTGGGAGTGCGCGGATCGGCCGGGCATCCTCCACGTGAACAGCGACGCCTGCATCCTCGAGCTGGTAGACGAGCGCGGCGAGGCCGTCCCGCCGGGCACCGAGGGACGGGTCGTCGTCACGAATCTCTACAACCGCACGATGCCGTTCCTTCGCTACGACATCGGCGACCATGCGACGTGGGACGACTCAAGGCCCCATCGCTGCAACTGTGGAGCGGCGACGCCGACCCTTGCATCCATCGACGGGAGGACCGACGACTTCATCCTGACGCCCGACGGCCGCCGGATCTCACCGCTCATCGTTCTGACGACGGTGCTGAATGCCTGCGCACGAGTAACACCCGAAGGAGCTCACGTCGGTCAGGTGCAGCAGTTTCAGGTCGTGCAGGAATCGCAGGGCGAAGCTGAGGTTCGCATCGTCCCGCGTGGCTCGCTGCCGCCCCGCCTCGATCATCGCATCCGCGAGGAATTCGGTAAACTGCATCAGGGTTTCCGGATCCAGATCTCCATCGTGGACAGCATCCCCTCCGGTCCGTCGGGGAAGTTGAAGCGCATCGTTTCTCGGACGGGGCGCTAGCGGTACAGAGCGCGAGCCTGTGCCGTGGACTCCGACGCCAACTGGAGCCTCATCCGCAGCTCTAGCCGGTCGTCCCAAGGGACGGAGATCGAGCCGGGCGATGTGTACGGAACGACGCACACCGATCTGACGCGTAGGTTCACGGACGAGTGGAAGCCGCAGAGGGCGGCCGAAGCGCAGCCGTGGAAGAGAGGGGCGAGGCCACTGAAGCCTTGCCCCATGGCCCTCGCGCCGTAGTCGGCGGCAGGTCGTCCACCCGTGATCGTGCAAGCCCCTTGGCGCGCCGCCAGTCACCAAGCGGCACGCCAGCGACAGCTTTCCACCAACAGTGACTCGCTTGACCGGCACACGAGAACGTGATAGGAGTAGGGGGCTCATGGGCATCGGTTCGGCTGTGTTCTCGTAGGGTAGCTTGAGCGCGGACCGAAGAGGACAACGCCTCGGAGCGCAGCGCAGCCGTTGAGGAGGCGCAAATGGCTTTGCGGCAGAAGACACACAGGAGATTCTCCACCATCTCGCGCATCGGGCTCGCAGCTCTGGCCGTCATCCTCGTGGGTGGCGC
Organism: uncultured Thermotogae bacterium; assembly: GCA_964447445.1. GTDB lineage: Bacteria > Bipolaricaulota > Bipolaricaulia > UBA7950 > UBA9294 > CAIOGO01. The sequence goes on along the minus strand of CAYUSW010000014.1, from coordinate 1,518 downwards.
GGTTCACGCCGCTGCGATCAACTTCATCCACATTGCGACGTCAGCCAACACGACGGGGAACAGGACGGAGATCGACCATCCCGCGGCCAACGGCAATCCGGACGCCATACTCCTTGTCACGCACAACCTCAGCCCAAACGGGGTCCCAGGGTTGGTCAACGACCATCCGATCGGCGTCGGGTACGGCGGAGAGACGGGACGCTGGGTCATCCTCAACCAGGATCTGGCGGACATGCCGATTGGCGCCGCGTTCAATGTGCGCATCGCCGAACCTGGGTCGGCAAGTGCGCTGGTTCACGAGACCAGTGCCGCGAACTGCACGATGAACTTCAGCTCCATATCCCACTCTGCGGCAGACGGTCACCCCTACGTCCTCGTGTTCGCCACGCCGCGCCTCGAGCTCACCCGCACGCAGGCGGTCTACAACAGCCACCCCACGGGAGTCTGGTACTACACCGACAAGGCGAAGTGGACGATCTACAACGAGCGATTGGCCAACGGAAACTACACGTCAGCCTTGGCCATGCCAGCTGGGATCGGGTTCAACGTCGAGATTCGGGAGAGGTCCGCGCAAAGCGCGTTCATGCATACGGCCGATGCATCGAACACCCCCACCACCCTGCCCTCGTACCGGCAGACGTACACGATCATCGATCACCCTCTGACGAATGGCAGCCCTCAAGCCATCGTGTTTGTCGCTCACAACTACAGCCTCCCCAGTGAGAGCGACGGCGGCCGCTATCTCAACAGCTCGCTCGCCGTGAACTACCTCCCCGTCGAGCAGAAGTGGGCCATCGTGCTCACCAGCACGGACCCCGGCTCGACGACGCCATTCACCGACTCGTCGCACCGCGGCACCGCCGCGTTCAACGTTCTGGTGACGGCTGCCGAACGGCCCGTGGCACGGTTGTATGTCGGCGAGTCCGCGGCGGGGAGCGTTCAGGAGGCGCTGGACGACGCTCTCCAGCAGCTCGACGAAGACCTCGGCGAGGGAGGCATCAGGGATGCTCTCGCCACGTGGGAGATGGTGGAAGTGACCGGCATGAGGGGAGGTTTCGCGGGGTTCATGACGGTTCGAGTCACGATCCGCGCAACGCGAAGCCCGAGTTGGTGACAAGCTGACGATACGTCGATGTGGAGAGCGAGGGAGTTCCCCGAGCTTCGTGACAGCCCTCGGCGCGGAGGAGGCAGGGGCTCGGCTGCAGGTCAGTCGTGAGAGTAGAGGCTTCGTGGCCTCCGATCCGTACATCGTCCTCCGCCCCGCCGTGCCGCCGCTCCAGGCAAGTGCCTAGGTCCCGCCGGTCCGCTATCATCGCCCCACGTGGCCCGGAGGAGAGAGCAATGGACATTCAGACGATCACGGTGTTCGTCGAGCAGCTGCCGGCCGTGCTGGCAGAGAAACGCGGCGTCTACTCATTCTCGTTCGTCGTGGCAGAGAGAAAGACCTTCCTGGCGCGGAAGAAGCTGACGGAGTCGGGCGCGGGCATGTCGTCGGGTGATGCCGACCTCGGCCCCGGG
>CAYUSW010000013.1:0-5959 GCA_964447445.1 uncultured Thermotogae bacterium | reverse complement strand
TGTTGCGCGACAACCCCTCTCCGACGGACGACGACATCTTGACGGCGCTGGAGGGCAACCTCTGCCGCTGCACGGGCTACGCCAAGATCGTGTCCGCCGTGCAGCGAGCGGCCGAACGCATGAGGGAGGCCGCATGAGCCTGGCTGCGCTGGTCCTCGCCGCAGGATTGGGCACGCGGATGAACGGCTCGAAGCCTCTCCTCGACATCGCTGGAGAACCAGCTCTGGCGCGCATCCTCGCAACAATCGACAGAGCGCACCTTCTGCCCGTTGTCGTCGTCCTCGGGCGCGATGCGAACCTCATCGCCTCGCGCGTCGACCTCCACGGCTGCGCTGTCGTCTCGAACCCGCAGCCCGAACGAGGCCTGTCCTCGTCGCTTGCGCTCGGCCTCGCCGCGGTCCCGCCAGCCTCGACTGGAGTTCTCGTGTTCCATGCCGACATGCCGTTCGTGACCGCTGCCACCGTTCTCTCTGTGGCCACCCTCGCCGGCGAAGGCGCGCTTCTCGCGGCTCCGAGCTACCTCGATCTGCGAGGTTTCCCCGTGTTCATCTCGCGCCGCTTCTTCGAGTCCCTGCAACGCGAACTGCGGGGCGATGTGGGAGCAAGGGACTTCATCGAGCGGCACCGCAGCGAACTTCGACTTGTCGAAGTCAACGATCCGGGCTGCGTCCGCGACATCGATCGGCCGGAGGATCTGGTCGCGTGCGCGAAGGAGATCCCGTGGACTACGTTCGCGTGAGATCGGAGTCCGAGCTGGCCGAGGCGCTCGGCTCGGAGGGCGCCGTCGTCGTCGCCGGCGGGACGGATCTCATGGTCAAGATGCATGCCGGCACCGCCCGCCCGCGCCTCCTTGTCGACGTCTCCCGCCTGGAGGCGCTTCGCCAGATCTCCGTGGGGGTGGATGGCGCAGAGATCGGGTCGGCCGTCACGATCGCCGACCTCCTTCGACCTTCCGCTCTCTCAAAGGACTACCCCCTTCTGATGAGAGTCCTCCGATCTCTCGGCTCGGCCCAGATCCGCAACCGTGCTACGTTGGGGGGCAATCTCAGCAATGCGTCTCCGGCGGCCGACAGTGCGCTTCCCCTCCTCGCCTACGACGCGGAGGTCCTCCTTGCTTCGGCGGCGGCGGAGCGAAGGCTTCCTCTCAGCGGCTTCTTCCGCGGACCGGGCCGCACGGCCCTCGAACGCGCCGAGTACATCCGGACCCTCCGCATCCCGCCGCCTCTTCCTGAGTTGCAGCCCTTCTTCCACAAGGTGGGGAGGAGGCAGGCGCTGACGATCGCCATCGCCAGCGTGGCCGCCTTGATCTCGCTCCGCGGCCGTACCGTCACCGACGCGCGATTCGCTGTCGGGTCCGTCGCGCCCACGCCCCGTCGGCTCCGCGCGGTGGAGGACATCGTTCGCGGCCGCGAGCTCACGGAAGAGCAGATCGAGGCGGCGCAAGCCGCCACCCTCCAAGAGATCTCGCCTATCGACGACGTTCGGGCGACCGCGTCTTACCGCCGGGAAGTGACGGCCGACCTCGTCGCGCGCGCTCTCCGGAGCACGCTCGTGCACCGCCCCGTTTCTCCATAGCCCGCGCCGCCGCTATGCTGTCTCGCGGAAGGGGGTCACTATGTCCAAACGCGTCTTCCCGGCTCTCGCAGTCTGTCTGGCCACTTGCGCTCTCGTCGCAGGGTGTTTCCTCTTTGCCAATCGCCCTCCGGTCGCAGGTGTCGTCGTTCGCTACAACGTCGACGAAACCGACCCCATGGTCGTGGAACTTGACGCCTCCACCTCCACGGATCCGGATGGCGACGCGATCGTGGCGTACAGCTGGATCTTCTCCGACAATCTCACGGTCATCACGCCAAGCGCGTTCACAACCACGGTGAACTACCCCAGGCTTCGCGTCCGGTGCCCGCTCGAAGGGCAGTACACGGCGACCGTTGTGGTGCGCGACGAGCGCGGCTCCTCATCGGAGCCCCTAAACGGCATCCTCGTGACCGTGCCGCAGCCGCTCCCCTAGAGAGCGGCGCGGGAGCATCCTGTGTCGAGCGCGAGATCGTCCAGCTGTCGATCGCCGTTCCACGGACTTCGTCACCCGCCGGTCTCGCCCACTCGTCCCTTCACAAGAGTGCCGGCTCGCGGTATACTTGTCGTCGGGTACAGCAAAGATACTAGAGAGCGCTTCTACATCGTGGAGCGCATGAGAAGGGCGATCGGAGGGCCTGTGGGCCATCCGGTTTTGTTTGAGTAGCACCCTGCTTGGCTGCCAGCCAGGAGGAGCCATGAAAGAACCAAGGGCGACGGTCAGTCTGTCGAGGAATCTCAGTACATCGTCGGACGACGAGTACGAGATGATCGACGTCGACGACAGGCCGTCTCGTGCCGATAACCCAATTCGTACGTATTTCGGCGAGATCAGCCGGGTCCCGCTCCTGACGCGGGAGGACGAGGTTCGCCTCGCCAAGCGAATCGAGGCCGGCGATCAGCGCGCCAAAGAGGAGCTGGCGGAAGCCAACCTTCGTCTGGTCGTCTCGATCGCGAAGAAGTACCGCGGCTGCGGGCTGCCCTTCCTCGATCTGATTCAGGAGGGGAACCTCGGCCTGATGAAGGCCATCGAGAAGTTCGACTACACGAAGGGCTACAAGTTCTCGACCTACGCTACGTGGTGGATTCGTCAGGCGATTCTCCGAGCCATCACGAACCGGTCTCGCACGATTCGCGTTCCCACTCACATCAACGAGCTGATCCGCAAGATCTACCAGGTGGAGCGCAGCTTCCTCAAGGAGAATGGGGAGTTGCCCACGCCCGAGAATCTTGCGCACGAACTCGAAACGACGGTCGAGAACATCATCAAGGCCAAGAAGACCGCGCAGAGCATGACCTCGCTCGACATGCCCATCGGCTACGACGATGACGGATCGGTCCTCGGGGACTTCATTGAGGATGAGACCGTCGACTCGCCAGAGCGGGAGACGTTCGAGCATCTCCTGGTCGAGGAGTTGGAGCGGGCACTCGACGAGCGGCTGACGGATCGCGAGAAGCGCATCCTCGAGTTGCGGTACGGACTCAATGACTACCAACCGAAGACGTTGGACGAGGTCGGCATCGAGTTCGGGATCAGCCGCGAGCGTGTCCGCCAGATCCAGAAAGAGGCCCTCGCGAAGCTCCAGGATTCCGACCTGAAGCAGCGCCTCGAATGGTTCAAGCTCCTGTCGGAGGCGGCGTAGCCGCAGGCGGAGCAGCCGAATCGCCTGCCGGGTCCTCCCGGTAGGCGCATTCTTTCGTGGTGCAGCGCAGCTCACCGGACTTCTCCACGAGCACGCCGGATCCGCATGATGGGCAGAGCTTGACGGGCCGATCGCTCGCGGCGAAGCGGCACTTCGGGTAGCGGTTGCAGCTGTAAAAGGTCCGCCGCCGCTTGGCCGCGTACTTCTCGACGAGGATCCCATCCGCGCACGCCGGGCACCTCACTCCGGTGGACACGGATGCCGTCGCACCGCACTCCGCGTCGGTGCAGCGGTAGTAGCGCCCGTAGCGCCCTGAGCGCAGCTCCATCGGCTTCCCGCACGTCGGGCACTCCTGCGTAGGAGGGGCCGTCTGCGCCGCCTTCTCAAGCGCGGCCCGCACTTCCGCCTTGTCCGACCCGTAGACCACATCAAGGTCGGGCGGAAGGCTGACCGTGTTCCGGCACTCCGGGTAGTTCGAGCAGCCGAGGAAGTGGCTTCCCTTCCAGTAACGAAGCTCCATCGGCCCGCCGCAGGACGAGCAGATGACGTCCGTCGGCACCTGGAACGCCCGCTCGTCGGGCGCTTCGATCTTGGCCTCGAGCGCCTGGAGACGAGACGAGAACGGCTTGTAGAACTCGTTGAGCGCCTCCAGCCGGGTCATCTCGCCCTCCTCGATCCGGTCGAGATCCTCCTCGAGGTGGGCCGTGAACTGCGGCTCCACCGTCTCGGCGAAGTACCGTGTGAGGAAGTCGACGACCATGTGTCCAAGAAGCGTCGGTCGCATGCTCGCCCCATCCTTCACGGCGTAGCCGCGCTCCTGAATCACCGACACGATCGACGCATACGTGCTCGGCCGCCCGATGCCTTCCTTCTCGAGGACATTGACCAGGCCGGCCTCGCTGTACCGCCGCGGCGGCTCCGTGAACTTCTGCAGTTTGATGACGTCGGCGAGCGACAGCGTCTGTCCGACGGAAAGCTCCGGCGGGAACGACACTTCTTTCTCGCGCCGTTCCGGCAGCGCCCGAAGGAAACCATCGAACGCAAGTTCGCTCCCCGACGCTTCCAGTGTCAGAGGGCCCGCTTGAACGGCCACGCTGCGCTGGTGGTAAACGGCGCTCGCCATCTGCGTCGCGAGGAATCGCCCGTAGATCAACCTGTAGAGCTTGAGCTGCTCGGGAGTCATGTAGCCGGCGAGCGACTCCGGCGTCCGCCCGACGTCCGTCGGCCGAATCGCCTCGTGCGCGTCCTGCGACTTGCGCTTGTTCTCGAACGCACGGGGCTTCTCGGACAGATATTTCTTCCCGAACGTCTCCTCAATCGCCTCGCGCGCCGCCCCTACGGCCTCGTCCGACAGGCGCACGGAGTCGGTTCGCATGTACGTGATCAGCCCCTCCGATCCTTCGGGTAGGCCTATTCCTTCGTACAACTCCTGCGCGATGGCCATGGTGCGCTTCGGTGAGAAACTGAGGAACGATGAGGCCGCCTGTTGGAGAGAGCTCGTGATGAACGGAGGCGCTGGATGCCGCTGACGATCCTTCTCGTCGATGGAGACGACGCGCAGCTTCGCCGCACGCAGAGCTTGTTCGACGGTCTGGGCTTCGGCTGCCGTGCGGACGACGAGCTTCTCGCCATCTCTCTTGGTCACGAGCGCCTTGAACTCCTCGCCGTTCCTGAGCACGGCCTCGATCTCCCAGTACTCCTGCGGCACGAACCGCGCGATCTCCTTGTCGCGGTCGCAGAGGAAGCGAAGGGCCACCGACTGCACTCGTCCCGCGGACAGCCCCGCGAAGCGGTTTCCCGCAAGCGTTCTCGACAGCAGGGGACTCACAAGGTAGCCCATGAGACGATCGAGCACGCGCCGAGTTCGCTGCGCCTCGACGCGATCCAGGTCGATCTGCTGGGGATGCTTCAGCGCCGCAAGAATGACGGGCTTTGTGATCTCGTTGAAGATCGGCCGCGCGAAGGCCCCGTCGTTCTTCACCACCTTCTGCAGGATGGTATAGAGGTCGTAGGCAATCGCCTCCCCTTCACGGTCGTGATCCGTCGCGAGGAAGATTCGTTCCGCATCTTTCGCTGCCTTCCGAAGCTCCGTGATGAGCTTGGTCCTCTTCGTCTCGAACTTAGGCTCGAAGTCGCCCTCTACGTCGACACCGAGCTCGTCGGCAGGCAGATCCCGCACGTGGCCCTGCGACGAGAGGACTCGGAACCCGTCTCCCAAGTACTGCCCGATCGTTCGGGCTTTGGTCGGCGACTCGACGATGATTAGGTTCTTCAATTCCACAGGCTCCTTCCGTGGCGGCCATTATACCCACGACGCTCCGCAAGTCGAGACGCCGCACCGCGGCAAGCTAGAATGCAGGTATGTGTCCGCCGCTTCGCCATGTCGTCGTCGAGGGACTTCCGGCTGTCGGCAAGAGCGAGATCCTCGCACTTCTCGCTCGTTTTCATCCTCGAAAGGTGCGCGTCCTCCCCGAACTTGTGAAGTCGCTCGTCGAAGACCAGGCGATCGACCTCTTCCGCGACCGAGGCCGGTTGACGCAGGCCATCGCGGAGGCGCTCCCGCGTCGGGATGCCGAGATCGCCAAGATCGTGCGCTCGGGGTTCCTCTGCCTCGAGGAGTCCCACGTCGGAGCGCACTACGCCTACTCCGCCGCTCTCTCCGACCAGGGTTTCCTTCGCGCCTATCCCGCTCTCGAACTCCAAACGCCACGCCCCGATCTCTACGTACGACTCGACATCCCCGT
>CAYUSW010000012.1:0-6153 GCA_964447445.1 uncultured Thermotogae bacterium | reverse complement strand
GTACGAGAACGTTACTTCCTTGAACGCAACGTCTCCCTCGATCCGTCCCAACTCCACAACGTCGGGCGCGTCCGTCTGATCGGGCGCCGTGTCGAGGACGCCGAAGATTCGCTCCGCGCCAGCCACCGCCGCCTGGACTTGGTTGTACAGGTCGCCAAGCATCCTCAGCGGCTCGGCAAACCGCCCCGAGTACCCGATGAACGACGCAATCGTGCCCACGGTGGCCAGCCCCGCGATCGTCATCCATCCGCCGAGACCGGCGACGATGGCGATGTTGGCGTTCGACAAGATGCCCATCATCGGCATGACGAGGAGCGAGTACGTCATCGCATGCGTCCCCACCTTGCGGACCACTGCGTTTGCATCATCGAACTTCCGCAGGATGGCGTCCTGCTGTCCATAGGCCATGACGACGCGCTGCCCGCTGTATGTCTCCTCAAGGATCCCGTTCAGCGTACCGAGGCTCGCCTGGTAGCCGCGGAACGCCTTCCGGGTCTTCGAACCGACCAGTCCCACCAGGCCGATCATCAGCGGAAACGCAACGAGACTCCCCAGCGCGAGGAGCGGGTTCAGAACGAACATGATCACAAGCACGCCGACGATCGTGAGGATCCCCGAGAAGAGCTGGGTCACGTTCTGCGACAGGACCCGGCTGATCGCATCCATGTCGTTTGTGAGACGGCTCATCAGTTCGCCCGCCGTCCGAGAGTCGAAGAAGCGCAGAGACAGGGTCTGCAGATGATCGAACAACTCCCCGCGCAGCGTCCGCATCATCTTCTGCGCCACCGACGCCACGATCCATCCCTGGATGGCGCCCGCGACCCACGACACCGCGTAGACGCCGATCATCCAGAGGATGATTCGGAGCAAGGCATCGCTGCCCGCCTGATGCCTGGCGATGTCGAGGATCGCGTCGATCCCCTTCCCCATCAGGTAGGGTCCCGCAAGGCCCGTCCCTGTGCTGATGGCGGCCAGAGCGATCACGGCGGCGAGCGCCGCCCGATGGGGGGCAGCGTACTGAATCAGCCTTCGCAAGGTACCGCGAGCGTTCTTCGCGCGCTCCAAGGCCATCATCTCGCCGTGCCCGCGCGGCCCGGGTCCCGGCATGCGCGGCGAAGGACCCGAGGCGCCGGCTCTTGCCTGCCCTTCCTGCGTGCGAGCCTCAGCCACGGCGCACCTCCCCCGCGGCTCCGCGTCGGCCGCCCTCGCCAAGTTGGGAGTTGTAGATGTCGCGATAGACCGAACTCGACTCCATCAGATCGCGGTGCGTGCCAACCGCCACGATTCTCCCTCCATCGAGCACCAGGATCTTGTCGGCAAGCAGGACGGTTGAGATTCGTTGCGCGACGATGAAGCGCGTTGTGGTGTGTTGCGACTCGGAGACCAGTCGATCGAGCGCATCCTGGAGCCGGACCTCGGTCTCGATGTCCACCGCGCTTGTCGAGTCGTCGAGGATCAGCACTTTCGGACGCACGACGAGCGCGCGGGCGATTGCCAGTCGCTGGCGTTGCCCACCCGACAACGTCACGCCCCGCTCTCCGACGACGGTGTCGTACCCGTCAGGCATGTCGCGGATGAACTCGGCCGCCTGCGCTGCCTCGGCCGCAGCCTCGATTTCCGCCTGCGTCGCGTCGGGTCGCCCGTAGCGGAGGTTGTCGCGAATCGTCCCGCTGAACAGGACTGCCTCCTGAAGGGCAATCCCGATCTGCGAGCGGAGCGAAGCGAGCGTCACGTCGCGAACGTCGACCCCATCAAACGTCACGCGCCCCGAGGTCACGTCGTAGAAACGAGGAATGAGGTGGATCAACGTCGACTTTCCTGACCCGGTTGCCCCGAGAATGGCCACCGTCTCGCCCGGCTCGGCGACGAAGCTCACCCCTTGAAGCACGGGGTCTCCACAATCCGCCGTGTAGCTGAAACACACGTCCTCGAACGCGACGCGCCCCCGGGGCGATGCGAGCGCACGTGCCTCCGGCCGTTCGGTCACTTCGGGCTCGCCGTCAAGGATTTCGAGGATGCGACTGGCGGAAGCATCGGCCGCCGCAAGCGGCGCCACCATTCCCGCCAGCATCATGAGCGGAAAGAGCGCCAGCCCGAGGTAGTTGACCGACGCGACCACTTGGCCAACGGTCATCCGCCCCTCAAGCGTCATCGTTCCGCCAAACCACAGGGCGACGATGACGGCGGCATTCATGATGACCATCATCAGCGGCATGAGCAGTGCGAGCAGGCGATAGACGCGGATCGACTGCGCCGTCAGCGCCTCGTTCGCGGACCCGAACCGCTCGATCTCTTGCTCTTCACGGACGAACGCCTTCACGACGCGTACGCCGGCCAGGTTCTCCTGGAGCACCGTGTTCAGACGATCAAGCCGCTTCTGCACGGCGAGGAACATCGAACGAGCTGGTCCCGCAAACAGGAGAACGAAGAGCGCGACAACCGGGAAGAAGGCGAGCACGATCCACCCCAGCTCGACACTCGTGAGAAAGAGGAAAGCGATCGCGCCAAGCATCCAGATCGGAGCGCGAGTCAGGATGCGCAGAGACATCTGGACAATCATCTGCACGAAGTTGACATCGCTCGTCGAACGAACAATGAGTTGGCCCGTCTGCAGCCGGTCGAGATTCCCGAACGAGAAGCTCTGCACGCGGCGCACGAGGGCGCTTCGCACGTCGGCGGCGAAGCCTTGACCGACTCGCACGGAGAGCGCGTTGTTCACAATCGCGAACAGCGCGCTGGCGAGAGCTGCGCCGAGCATGATGAGCGACGTTGTCCACACGACATGCAGGTCCTGCCGAGCGATGCCCTGGTCGATGATCCGCTGGGAGAGCCGCGGAATCGCGAGATCCGCCGCGACCATTCCGAGGAGTAGGATGAGCGCGGCGATCGCCTGCCCCCTGTACGGGCGGACGTAGCGATAGAGACGGATGAGCGACTTCACGATTCCTCCCCTCCCAAGTCGACGAACGGCGGAAAGCCATGTCTGTCCGCAGGCATGTGCTCGACGAGTCGCGCGTGAACCTTGAGCAGGAGCGTCCGCAACTTCTCCTCCTCTGCAGGGGTCAGGGCACTCGACACCTCTTGCTCGAGTTCGCGGAATGTGGTAGCGGCAGAGGCCTGCAGCGATCTGGCCCGCGCCGTGAGGTAGACGCGAGACACACGCTGGTCGGTCGCATCGGGACGCCGCTCGACCCACCCATCGCGCTCCATGCGTTGCAGCATGCTGGTCACGGATGCCGGGGAGAGATGAAGGCAGCGCGCAATCTCCGTCTGCGGCACGCCCTCATAGTGCGAGAGGAAGAGCAACGCAAACCCCTGGGCCTTGTACAGGCCGATGCCCTCCATCTTCACGCGCATGCGATGGCCGAGCATGGGACAGAGTTGCATGAGCAACTGACCGACCGTCCGCTCTCTGGCTCCGTGCGCCTTGGCTTCCATCCGTTAGCCCCCTAATCATTACCTGTCTGATGGTTAGGTGGCTAACTATATGCCTGGACACACGGTGCGTCAAGGCCACCTCCCCCGGATCGGGCCGGATCTTGCGGCTCTGGGCCGGGCGCGGCGCGAGATCGCTAGTGCTTGTCGCCGCCTTTCAGCACCTCGTGGATCCCGAAGATGGCCATGATGAGCTCGCAGGCGACCCGCACGAAGACCGGTCCGATGAGCAGAAGAAGGACTCCGTTGAGGATGCCGATGCCCGAACCAAACCGGCCCGCGGCCGAGATGATCATGGCAATCCCTTCTGCGACGCAAAGCCCGACCCCCAGCCAGAAGAAGAGCTCGATCACGATTGGGGTGATGAATTTGCGGAACAACAGGTATTCGCGCATCGTACCTCCTTGAGACCGAGAGACCCAGACCACGATAGTGGATCCCGCACGTTCTGCCAAGGGGAACTCCACGAGTCCGACGAGTCCTACCAGCTCGTTTTGCGAGACGAACGTGAGACGGCTCCCTGCGAGGATGCGGCCTAGCGAGAGGGACCCGGCGCCGATGCGCCGGGTACGCTGGATCGAACGGCCGGCTCTGCGTGCAGGGCCGGCTGCGTCGTCCTGCAGAGGCTCAGGGAAGGAGGGTCGGAATGAAGGTCGTCGTGCTCCATGGAAGCGCGCGCAGGGGCGGCGATTCCGACACGCTGGTCGACCGGTTTCTCGCCGGCATGACCGAGTCAGGGACTCACGAGATACGCCACTTCCACGCGATCGACATGCGCATCGCGCACTGCCGCGGCTGCGGCGCCTGCGGGACCCCTGCGACCTCTGGGACCTGCGTGATTCGCGACGACATGCAGGACGTCTACCCCGAATTCTCGCAGGCGGGCGTCGTGGTCATCGCCGCCCCCATGTTCTGGGGCTACATGACCTCTCAGTTGAAGACGCTATTCGACCGACTGGAGACCCTCGCGTCGCCCCACCACTTCGGCAACAAGGACTTCGTGCTCTTCGTGACGTACCGCCACTACTTCGGCTCGATGGTCGAGTGGCTGGAGCGCATCACGCGTTCGTTCGGCTCACGAATGCACGCGATGACGTGCCAGACGTACGATCCGCAGACCGAACGCGACGTCGGAATCTCCAACTTTCCCGACCAGCTCGAGGCAGCGTTCGAGCTCGGCAGGAAGGTCGCGGCAGGCACACGGCGCACCTGAGGCAGCCCTCGCTCTCCTACACGCCAAACGACACGAGAAGCAGCGCGCCGAGGGCCAGCGCGACGCCGACGAGAGCGCGCGGTGACGGACGCTCACGCAAGAACACGACCGAGTAGATGAGGCAGAAGACGAGCGTGGATCCTCGCACGGGTGCAACAACGCTCGCCGGAGCTCGTTCCAGACTCTGAAGCCACAAGATCCAGCCCACGCCCGCTCCCAGCAGGCCAGAGAGGCCGACAAACAGAAAGCCGCGCGGCTCAGCGCGCGCCGGGATCCTCCGGCGCAGAAAGGGGAGGAGGACCAGCGCCCCGAAGCACCCCGCGCACGCGAAGAGGAGCAGGAGAGCCTCCGGCGAGAGCCCTTGGGCGAGCGCGAGTTTGGCCGGCACGGTCTCCGCGATTCCCCAAAGGATGCCCGTCAGGAGGGCAAAGAGGATTCCCGAAACCCTGCGCCGCCGCCCCTTTTCGGAGCGACGCTCGAGGAAGCAGGCCCCGAGAACGACCAGCCCGGCCGCAACCACCGCCGTCCATCGCAACGGCTCGCCCAAGAGGAACACCGCTCCGAAGACGCCCCACAGCGGCGCGGTGTTGGACAGGGTGCTCGCCTCGTAGGTGGACGCCCGTTCAAGCGCGAGAAGGTAGAAGAAGCCGCCGGCCGTCGCATCCACGAGTCCTGCAACTCCGGCCAGGACAGCCGACTCCCACGTCGGCACCGCGAAGCGCCCGGTGGCGAGCGCGACGCCCAGTGCGAAGACGGCCACGAGTCCCCAGCGGACGATCAGATACGTCAGTCGATCGACGTAGCGAAGGGCCGGCGTGGCCGCCGTCATACCGACTCCCCACGCCGCCGACGCCGCAAGCGCTAGGGCGATCGCATCGCTCGACACCGTCTTCTCTCCTCAATCGCCGCGTGCCGCCTACTCCCACATGCCGCGCATCCGCTGCTGGATGTCCGCTTCGGGGTCGTAGAACGATCCGGGATCATCCTTCTTCTCCGGCGTAGCGAGCGCGACTTCCTCGACGGAGTCGAGCACGTCTTTCGTAAAGAAGCGACAGAGTTGGGCGTAGCTGTGTCCGTCCCCCAGCGCGTACCACTTGTGGTAGTAGCGCAGGGGCCACGTGACGTAGAGATGGTCCTTCGCACGGGTGAGCGCCACGTAGACGAGGCGCCGCTCCTCTTCGATCTCCTCCGGGGACCCTGTAGCGAGATCCGACGGCAGGAATCCATCCGCGGCATGGATGAGGTACACGGCATCCCATTCGCAGCCCTTGGCGGAGTGAATCGTCGACAGGACGAGCCAATCCTCGTCGAGGTACGGCGAGGCGGCGAGGTCGCTCGTCGAGCTGGGCGGGTCGAGCTGGACGTCGGCAAGGAACTGCTGACGGGATCGGTATCCGCTCGCGATCTGCTCAAGGCTGATGAGGTCGCGGACGCGGGCGGCCGGGTTGTCGTACGTTCTCTCGAACACCGGATCGTAGAAGCGCCGGATCCGCTCCACCTGCGCC
>CAYUSW010000011.1:0-6258 GCA_964447445.1 uncultured Thermotogae bacterium | reverse complement strand
GCCGAGGCGAAAGGCAATGAACGGAAGGGCGACGCCGTTCTGGACGACTCGCCCTTTCAGATGCTGGCGGCGGTTGCCTACAAGGCTCAGGCTATCGAACAGGCAGTCGCGCAGGAGGAATCGCGGGGGCGGGTTCCCGGGGCCGTAGGGTGCGAGGGATGTGAGGTTGGTGTAGAAGCGAAGGTCCACGTCGACCAGATCGACTTCCGTGTCGATCTCCTCGGGGTGAGACGCCGCGATCGAGGTGCGGTGCACGGCGACGTACTCGGCAAGGCGCTCCTCAAGATCGGGTAGTGACTCGTTGGAGACCGAGAATCCGGCCGCCATCTTATGCCCGCCGTACTGGAGGAGCAGACCGCTGAGGGATTCGAGGGCCGCGCTGACGTCGAAGTCGCCGACGCTGCGGCACGAGCCGCGCGAGATGCGGTCTCCTCGGGACAGGACGAACGTCGGGACTCGGTACCGTTCGGCGAGGTTCGAGGCCACGAGTCCGAGGATGCCCTCGTTCCAGTACTTGCCCACGAGGAACAGGGCGCCGTCTTCTTGAGGATCCGTGCCCTCGTCGCGAATCATCGTCTCGGCCTGGGCAATGAGGTCATTCTGCGCGATTTCGCGGTCGCGGTTGTAGTCGAGAAGGATCTCGGCCAGATACTCCGCTTGGTCGGCGGCCTCGGTGATCAGGAGAAGGAACGCCACTTTCGGATCCCCGGCTCGATTGGCGGCGTTCAGTTTCGGCGCGACGAGGTAGCCGAAATCGGTGGTCGTGAGTTTCTTCGGGTTGATCGACAGCTTGGCCATCAAGGTTCGCAGGCCGAGGGAGGATCCCTGTCCGGCCGATAGGAAGCGGAATGCTTCTCGGATGAGTCGCTGGTTCTCGTTGTCGCCGTTGGCGCAGAGCGGAACGAGGTCGGCAATCGTCCCCAGCCCGACGAGGTCGAGGAGCAACGTCGGGGTCGGCTTTCCCAACCGCTCGTACAGCGCGCAGGCGAGCTTGTACGCGACGCCGACGCCCGCGAGGTGGATGTTCGGGTAGTGATGGGTGCCGCAATGGGGATCGACGATCGCCACCGCGGCGGGGAGGTCGCCCACCGGGAGATGGTGGTCGGTGACGACGGCGTCGATTCCGGCGGACCGGAGCTCTGCGATCTCCGCATGGCTCGCGACCCCGCAGTCGGCGGTGACGACGAGCGAGAATCCCTCGTCGATGGCGCGAAGGACGAACGGACGCGATAGGCCGTGTCCGACGGCCCGATCGCTCACCTCAACCTTGACGGAGTTCGGCGCCAGGAGGGGCCGCAGCGCGCGATAGAGAACGGCTGCGCCTGTCAGCCCGTCGACGTCGAAGTCGCCGTGGATGAAAATGCGCTCGCTCTTCTCGATGGCTGTGACGAGGCGATCGACGGCGCGCCCCATGTCGGGAAGATCCCACGGGGAGTGGAAGCGCTCGCCCCCGGGATCGAGAAGCGCGTCCCACGCCGTGCCGCCGCGTTGCGCGAGAAGCACGGCCATCGCATGGGAACACCCGAGGGACGTTCGGATGGCTCCGACGAGGTCTGCGTCAGGGGAAGGAGCGAGCCGCCACTCTCTTCGGTCGCGCAGCAACGACCGCATCTAGCCCTTTTCCCTAGCTCTGCCTTTGTCGAACAGCCGTCCCCACGAGTTGAGGATCGGCGTTCCGATGTACCACGACGAGTACGTGCCGAATACGATGCCCATAAGCATCGCCACGGAGAACCCTCGCAGAACTGGCCCGCCGATGATGAGGAGCACGATGACGGCGGCCAGGGTTCCCGTTGCGGTAATGAGCGTCCGCACGAGTACCTGGTTGATGCTCAGGTTGATTGTGTCGAACAGGTTCCGCTTCTGGTCGATCTTCAAGTTCTCGCGCACGCGGTCGAACACGACGATCACGTCGTTGAGCGAATACCCGATGATCGTGAGGAACGCTGCGATCGTCTCGAGGTTGAACTCAAGCTTGAACAACGCGAAGACCCCGAGCGCGATCACGACATCGTGGATGAGCTTGAGAATGCAGGCTGTGGCGTAGCGAAGCCGGAAACGCCACGCAATGTAGACAAGCATCGCGGCCATGGCGATGAGGATCGCGAGGAGGCCTTTCTGGGCTAGCTCCTTGCTGATTTGCTGGCCGATGAGCTCTCGGTTGATCTCGGCGCCCGGGAACGCCTGCTTCAGCGCCGCTTCGAGGTCGTTGATTGCGTCCTCATCCGTCTCCACGTTGAGAAGCTGCGTCGTGATCGTGAAGGTCTTGGGTCCGGCGCTCTGGACCTTGCTCGTCCGTAAGTCGAGCGAGCCCGTATCGACGCTTCCCAAGACATCCCGGATCTGCGACGCGTCGACGCGCTCGGCGAACCTCACCGTGAACTCGGTCCCGCCGGTGAAGTCGATTCCCATGTTGAGACCCCGGATGCCTGGGAAGAGCAGCACGACGCTGGCAACGACGAGGCAGAGCGACAGCGGGACGAGGTACTTCGCCTTGCCGAGGAAGTCGTAGTGACGCATGCCAAATCCTCCTAGAGGGCTTGAACCTTCTTCACCCAACGCGACTTGATTCGCGACGCGCGGTTCTTGTGGATGGTATTCCTCTTCGCGGCCTTGTCGGCGGCCTTCGCGAGCCGGGGCAGAAGCGAGACGGCCTCGCTCTTCTCTCCGGCATCGACGTGCAGCCGGATCTCCTTGACAACGCGCTTCAGAGCCGCCTTGCGCAAACGGTTTAGGCTCTTCCTCTTCTCGCTTTGTCGCAAACGCTTGGTTGCGGAAGCAATGTTCGGTATTTCACTCACCTCACTGCAGCGTGATCGTAGCCGATCCACCAGAGCAGAATTCGTGCTGATGGTAGCGACGCGCAATCCGCGAATCAAGAACGCCCAGCGAGGGCGATAGGCGTACGATGTCACCGGCATGACCAGGAAGGGCCCCGGTGCCTGAATGGTGACCACTGTCCCTGCCCCGGCCTCACGAGAGGGGGAGAGGTCGTCGCCATGCCTCTTGGCCTCCTCTCGGACGGGCACGGCGAGGATTGCCTCGCCTGCGCCTCGAAGCTAGGATGGCGGAGTCTCTGGGGTTTCTCCGGGTGAGGGGGGTTCATGGAGTGCATCGTCAAGCGCGATGGGCGCGTTGTGCCGTTCAATCCAACGAAGATCACCACTGCCATCTGGAAGGCGATGAAGGAAGTTGGCGAGGGCGACGAGTACCTCGCGCAGGGCATCGCCGACCGCGTGGTTCGTACGCTGGAATCCCGTTTCCCGAACGAACCCCCGACCGTTGAGGAAATCCAAGATGCGGTCGAGGAGGCCCTCATTCAGCGAGGGCAGGCGCGCACGGCGAAGGCCTACATCCTCTACCGGAAGCAGCACGAGGACCTCCGCGAGATGCACGGGTTGCTCCGCGAGATGCCGCTCGTGGAGGACTACCTGAACGACCGCGATTGGCGGGTGCGCGAGAACAGCAACATGACCTTTTCTCTTCAGGGCCTCAACACGCACATCACGGACAAGATCATCTCTCAGTACTGGCTGAGCAAGATCTACCCGCAGCCGATACGGGCCGCGCATGAGAGTGGGGCCTTCCACCTGCACGACCTCGGAACCCTCGGGGCGTACTGCGTTGGATGGGATCTGCGCGACGTCCTGTTGCGAGGATTCCGAGGCGTCCGCGGCAAGATCGAGTCGCGGCCGGCCAAGCACTTTCGCGTCGCGCTCCTGCAGATCGTGAACTTCATGTACACACTCCAGGGGGAGTCGGCGGGGGCGCAGGCCTTCTCGAGCGTCGACACCTACCTTGCCCCGTTTATCCGAGCCGACGGGCTGTCGTACGACGAGGTGAAACAGAACGTACAGGAATTCATCTACAACATGAACGTTCCCACGCGAGTGGGATTCCAGACGCCATTCACGAACATCACGCTCGACCTGAAGGTTCCACGGTTCATGGCCGGGGAACCGGTTGTCCTTGGGGGCGCACTGCATAGGACGTGTTACGGGGAGTACCAGCCGGAGATGGACCTGTTCAACCGAGCGTTTGCCGAGGTCATGCTCGAGGGGGACATGCAGGGGCGGCCGTTCACGTTCCCGATTCCGACCTACAACATCACGGAGGACTTCGACTGGGATAACCCGATCCTCGAGCCGGTCTGGGAAATGACGGCCAAGTACGGCATCCCCTACTTCTCCAACTTCATCGGGAGCGACATGAGGCCCGAGGACGCGAGAAGCATGTGCTGTCGTCTCCGGATCGATAATCGCGAACTCCGCAGCCGCGGCGGCGGGCTGTTCGGAGCCCACCCGCTCACCGGCTCGATCGGCGTGGTGACCCTGAACCTTCCGCGGCTCGGCTACCTTGCCGCGGATGACGCCGACTTCTTCGATCGCCTCGGAGAAGAGATGGATCTCGCGCGTAAGGCGCTCGAGATCAAACGCAAGACGCTCGAGCAGCTCACCGAGCAGGGACTCTATCCGTACTCGCGTTTCTACCTTGAGCGGATCAAGGAAGCCGAGGGTGGATACTGGCGCAACCACTTCTCGACCATCGGCATCGTCGGGATGAACGAGGCGCTCCTGAACCTCAAGGGGTGCACGATGGCCGACGCCGAGGGTCAGGCGTTCGCGCTTGAGACCCTAGATTGGATGCGGGCGCGGCTCGGGGCGTACCAAGAGAAGTCTGGCGAGATCTACAACCTGGAAGCAACGCCGGCGGAGGGCGCGAGCTATCGCCTGGCAAAGAAAGACCTCGACCGATTCCCCGACCTGCGCATTCACAATCTCGAAGTCCACGGCGGGAAGGTCCCGTACTACACGAATTCGACGCAGCTGCCCGTCGGCTACACCGAGGATCTGTGGGCCGCGCTTCGACTTCAGGATCCGCTGCAGACGAAATACACGGGGGGGACTGTCTTCCACGGGTTCCTCGGAGAGCGGCTGCCCAGTTCTGAGGCCACGAAACGGTTGGTGAAGAAGATCGCACATTCGTTCCACCTTCCGTACTACACGCTGACGCCGACCTTCTCGGTGTGCCCGAGCCACGGCTACCTGATCGGCGAGCATCGGACGTGTCCCGAGTGCGGCGCGCCTGCCGAGGTCTACTCTCGTATCGTCGGCTATCTGCGGCCGGTGGAGCAGTGGAATGACGGCAAGCGAGCCGAGTTCGCTCAGCGCAGGACGTTCGTCGCTCGTGCCGTGAATTCGGCGTAGGCGCAGCGGCGGGAGGAATCGTGGACGCCGCGACGCTAGTCCCGCTATCGCTCTCCGACGATGAAGGCCACGTAGCGGCCGTGCTCTTCGTGTCCGGCTGCAACTTCCGCTGTCCGTTCTGCCACAATGCCGATCTCGTCTTGCCGGACCGCACGAAAGCCGGCCCGCGCATGTCCCTTCAGGCGATTCTGGATTGCCTTGCCGAGCGCAGCGGCTTTCTCGACAGCGTTGTCATCTCCGGCGGGGAGCCGACGCTGCAGACGGATCTCGCGGACTTCCTCGTCTGCGTGCGCAACCTCGGGTTGCGGGTGAAACTGGACACGAACGGCTCGCAGCCCGACGTTCTTGCCGATCTGTTTGAGAGGCGGCTCTTGGACTACGTGGCCATGGATCTGAAGGCTCCCGCCGCGCGGTACAACGAGTTCGCCGGGGTGCCCGTCGAGCTCGCGGCGGTCGATGAGTCCGTTCGCCTCCTCCGTGTCCGCTCGCCGGATTACGAGTTCAGGACCACCGCGGCTCCCGGGCTTGGGGAAGAAGACCTGCGGGCCATCGCCGGCTGGGTCACCGGCGCCAAGCGCTACGTCCTGCAGCCATTCTACGTCCCCGTGGAGAAGGACCTCGTCGACCCAACGTGGGGAAGACGAATTGCCCTCTCTCCCGCGGCGTTGCGCGAGGTCTGGCCTCGAATCGCTCCCCTCGTGCGAGGAGGAGGCGTCCGCGCTTAGCCTCGCGTGCATGCTGTGGAGTGTCGGGGCCTGTCTCCGACAGCGTTGTCGTTTCCGATGTGGTGGGGAAGTCGAACGTCGCAGTAAGCTGCGACGCTACAGAGATTCGACAATCCACGACGCTACGGAGATGCCACAACCCACGACGGTGACTTCGGAGCGCTCCTTGACTCTGCCTACTACATGGAGGCCCCTAGGCCGACCTTGCTGCGTACGTCGGCCATGGTCGCGCAGGCGACGTCTGAGGCGCGGCGAGCTCCGTCCGCCAGGATCTCGTCCACTTCGCCGGACGTCTCGAGTTCCGCGCGTCGTTTCCTGACGGGTCG
>CAYUSW010000010.1:0-20251 GCA_964447445.1 uncultured Thermotogae bacterium | reverse complement strand
CTTCGACAGCCGCCAGTCGAGGCAGCGGGGTGCGACCTGCCGTCCGAGGTTCGCGGCCCCCGGCGCGCTACACGTACTTTCCGAGCGCACTCGTCAACCGGCTCAGGTGGTCGGGACCCTCGAGGGCCACCGCGGCGAGGTCGAGGGGAAGGCGCCACAGATCGCGCCGCTCGAAGAACCCCCGATCGATCGGCGCTTCCTCTCGGTAGCCCGCGAAAACAGAGTCGGGCACCGGTTGGAACGCGTCAAGCAGGGCGAGGTCGATCTCGGGATGGCCGTAGTAAACCGCGGGATCGATCACGAACGTGCCCGCGGCCGTGCTGATGAAGTTGTTCTGCTGCGCGTCCCCGTGCAACAGCCGCGGGGACGCCTCGGGTCCGCAGAGGTCCCGAAGGCGCGGGATCAGTCGCTCCACGTCGCGGGACACGGTGACGGGGAGATGGCCCGAATCGACGGCCGTCTTCAGCAACGGCAAGAGCCTGCGCTGCGCGAAGAAGTCCGCCCACGTCGGCGCGGGCGCGTTGTCTTGAGCCAGCGGGCCCCAGAAACCGTTCGAGTCCAGGCCGCACGCGTCGCCGCGCACGCGATGGATGCGAGCCAGGGTCGCTCCGATCTCTCTCCACTCGCGCGGTCCGCGCTCGACCGCTTCCAGGGCCTCGAGGACGAGGAGCGTCCCTCCTTCTACGGGCACGATGCCGATCGGCTCGGGGATGAGGACGCCGGCCGTCGCCGACAGTGTCTTCAGGCCGGAGAGTTCGGTCGCGAACTGCGCTCGGGCGTTCGACGTCTCGCTGTACTTGAAGAAGACGGAAGAGGAGCCGTCCGACACGATGGCGCAGCGGTGGCAGGCGAATTCCGACAGATCCGCCTCGCTCTTGATCCTCCACGGACGGCCTTCGTAGGCGGAGACGGCTTCTTCGACGCAGACCCGAAGCGGGGCGGCGAGCCACGGGATCGGTCCGCGTCGGACTCTCGGTACGCCGGGCGTGTCTTCTGGTGTCATAGGCAAGTGCATCGTGACCGATGCCGCCTCTGCACGCACCCAAGGTCCCCCGCGAGCCAGGGAACGGTGGGGCAGATCGTGAGTCGACGCATTGTCCGCAGCAACGGCAGAGCGACGGTGCGGTACGATGTGCGCATGCCGATTCTCCGCGTCGAGCAACCTCGAGATAGCACGGGGATCCGCCGCGTCAACGAGTTGGCGTTCGCGCGGCCGGAGGAGGCCGACGTCGTCGATCGGCTGCGCCAGGCGGACACTCCGTTCCTGTCGCTTGTCGCGGAGGACGACGGCGCGATCGTCGGCCACGTCCTGTTTACACCCGTGATCGTCGATGACGGCGAGCGGTATGTCGGGCGACGCGTCGCTGGGATGGGGCTCGCGCCGCTGGCCGTGGTCCCGAAACGGCAGCGGCAAGGGATTGGCTCGGCTCTCGTGTGTCGAGGACTCGAACTCCTGCGAACCGACGACTGCCCGTTCGTCATCGTCCTCGGTCACCCCGAGTACTACCCACGGTTTGGATTCGAGCGCGCATCGCGGCATGGCCTCACGTGCCAGTGGAAGGACGTTCCCGACGAGGCGTTCATGGTCCTCGTCTTTGACCTGGACGCGATGCGCGGCGTCTCCGGCGTGGCCCGCTACCGCGACGAGTTCGACGCCGCCGTCTGAGCCAGGGCGACGGGGTCGCGCCCACGTAGCCGCAGCCGCAGTGGTCGACGCCGGGGCCGTCTTCTACGTCTCCGTGGCGAGGCCGGCAACGGCCCTCACGAGGTCGTCTCCGCGGAGGTCAAAGGCGCAGGCGACGCCCGCGCGGTCGACAAGCCATACCGACGGTGTGGCGTGGACGTTGAGGAGCTTGGCCGTCCTGTCGGCCCAGCGATCGCCTGAGCAGGCGTTCGGCCACGCGATCTCGTGCTCTGCGAGGAACGTCCTCGCGGTGTCGAGATCGCTGTCGAGGCTGATTCCGAGGATCGTGAACTCCCGTCTCCCGTAGCGCTCGTAGAGGCGCCTGAGGTTCGGCATCTCGTCGACGCAAGGTGGGCAAATCGTCGCCCAGAAGTCGACGAGCACGACGGAGCCGCGCAGGCTCGAGAGTCGAAGACGCGTGCCGTCGAGGAGCTCGACCGCGAAGTCCGGGAGCACGGTTCCGACGCCGGTGTTCTTCTCGATCATGGCGACGAGCTCTCGGTAGTGTGGGTGGGTCACGAGCGCGTCGAACGGCTCGTGCTGGAACAGGCGGGCATGACGAAACCCTCGCTCGTCGGTCGCGCGTTCGAGCCAGTCGAAGGCTTCTTCCGTGTGCTCCAGCGCGAGGTGGGACTCGGCGATGCGGACGTAGTTGAATGGGCTCTTTCGCCCGGCGACACGCTCGAACTCGAGCGCCGCGTCGAGGGCCTCGACGTGGCGGCCGAGATCGCTCAACAGCTGATGTTTCCAGAGGAGTCGATCGTCGGTGGCGCCGTCGAGCGCGATGAGCTCGAGGAGACTCGCGAGAGCGCCGGCGTTGTCGTTCCGATCGGCGCGAGCTTGGAACTCGGCGAGGAGCGCATCGCGACTTCTGGCCATCAAGTCCTCTTGTCCAGCTGAGGGAGATCCGTCAGAGCGCAGACCCCGCCGCGGCACGATGCCGGTGGGCGCTTGTCTCGAGCAGGAGGAGGGACCGGCGAAGCTCCCTCCGTAGACGTGCGGTCGGGTTCAGCCATGGTGGCATCGTACGCGCCCGTGCGCGAGGCGACAAACCCTGAGTAGCTGGTGGATCTGACGAGTCCGGATCGTGTATTCTTCGCCCGGAAGGGCTGGGAGGGGACATGGACTACTCACCGATTCTCGGGCTGGCGACGGCGGCGTTTGAAGTCGTGGCCGCTGGTTGGGCTCTGACGGGTCCGGGTCGGAAGGACGTCGTGCGGATCACGAGTGCCGTCCTCCTCTTGCTTGCTGGCTACCAGATCACAGAAGTGCTGATCTGCACCGCTGCCCCGACCTACGGCTTTCTCCCGCGCCTCGCGTTCATCGATGTCACGTGGCTGCCGCCATTGGGGCTTCTCCTGTGTTCACGCCTGTTCGAGCGGCGCTCGCGCTTTGTCACCGGCGCGGCCTACGCGATGCTGGCCGCAGCAGGCGGCATTATGGTCTGGATCGCCGTCGACCCGGGATTCGTCTCAGCTTCCGTGTGCTCGACCGTGTTCGCGCGGTACTCCCACGCGATGCCGCGATTCCAGGTGTACGCCGGCTTCTACTGGCTCGGCCTGCTTGGGATGGTCGGGTTCTCGGCGTACGGCGCGAAGGCTGCTCTGGACGCGAGCGGGCGGCGGCTCTTCGCCGAACTGCGTACGGGGTCGGTCGGCTTTATCGTTCCGTCGCTCGTCGTGACGTGGTTCGTACCGACAACACAAGGCGCACTGCCGTCGATCATGTGTCACTTCGCCCTCGTGCTGGCAGCTTTTCTGGCGCGGCTCGTGGCAGTCGAGCGCAAGGTTGCGACGGAGATCGAGTCGCCGGCGGTCCCGCAGACGGGCTAGCCGGTGTCGGTCGGTCAGCCGTTCTTCGTGGCAGACATCTCGCGCTTGGGCTCCCGATAGAAGAGAAGCACCGCTGCGGCGGCAAGGGGCAGGAAGCCCACGAACGTCATGACCGAGACGAGACCGTAGCGGTCCGCGAGCCACCCAATGGGTGTCAGGGCGATGCCGCCGACACCCCACGCCAAGCCCATCACGAGACCTGACACGAGGCCCCTGCGCCCTGGGGCGCACTCGTGCGCGGCGACGATCCCCACGGGCGAGTAGGCGAGCGAGAACGCTCCGCTGAGCGCGGCGAAAGGAAGAAGCAGGCTCGTCGGCGCGTGGAGGAAGCCCAGCAGGAAGGGCGTTGCGAGGGCCAGCGAGCCGATCATGACCACCTTGCGGCCGAACCGGTCGGAGAGGTTCCCGGCGAGGAACTCCATCGCCGCGCCGCCGATCAGGTACGCGCTGATCGCGGCTCCGCCAAGCCACGTGCTTCCGCCGCGCTCCGTGACGAGGACCGCGAGGAACGTGGAAAAGGCAGTAGCTCCCAGCGCGGCGAAGACGATGGCGGTCCAGAGGATCGCGAGCCGAGGCGGCAGCGGAGTCCTGTCAGCTCGTGATGGCGCACCTTCCGATCGCGCAGGCGAGACACGCCGAAGCGGAATCGCGAAGGCAGAGATCAGGGCGACGCCAGGGAGGATGAGCCAGGGAGTTCGCTCGAGGGAGAAGCCGGTCGTGAACGCGACGATTGCCATCGGCGCGAGACCGGCGCCGATCGCTCCCCCAGACGAGAAGAGAGCCATGAGCACCCCGGCGCGCGCTGGCTTGCCCATCGTGACGAGCGATGCAGCCGCGGGGTGGAAGAGCGCGGTTCCCACTCCAGCGAAGACGAGAAGCAGCACGAGGGCTGGGACGCTCCCGGCGCGCCCGATGAAGCTCATCGCCGCCACGGTGAGGAGTGGGCCGACGACGAGAAGGCTCGGTCGCTGGGAGCGATCGATCAGATGACCGAAGCTCGGCTGGAGTGCCGTGTTCGTGAGAATGCGAGTCGTGCCGAGGAACCCGGCGAGAGCGAGCGAGAGGTCGAGTCGTTCGATGAGAAGGGGCAGGAGCGGCGCGAAGAAGCCTCCGTAGCCGTCGTTCACGGCGTGGCCTATGAAGAGAAGTCCCGTACGAGCCCACGGGCGCTCACGGCGCGTGATGTCCATCTTGGCATCATCCCCCCGAGCTGGAAGAGGTGCAAGAAACCGCGCCCGAACGGGCCGAAGGCGCTCGCCTCAGGAGGACAAGAGACGCGAGAGCTCGTCGGCGAACGCGTCCGGCTGGTCGCTCATGAGATCGTGACCGGCATCCGGGATCATGCGGATCGGTATCCCGTGCGCAGGCAGCCACTCGACGTCGGGATCGGAGGCGTTCCTACCGCCGAAGAAGAACGTGCGCGGCGTAGGAAGTGCGACCAGCATCTCGCGGAACGACGGACGACGCGGGGCGAGGAGCGAGACAGCAGTGCGGTGAATGCCCACCGGATCAGCGACCTGGAACGCCCCCGCATAGCTCGCGAGTCCCTGCGACGCGAAGAGTCGCACGAGATCTGCGTGGCCGCTACGCACGAAGTCGCTCTCGGGAGACGCGACGACCGGTCCGCTGACTGATCCCGGGGTGGGATCCAGATGCGCTTCGACGAGGATGAGGCGCGCGACGAGATCCGGGCGCGACGCTGCGAGGGCGATGGCCACGGCGCCGCCCATGCTGTGTCCCACGAGCTGGATGGTGTCGAGCCCGAGCGCGTCGACAAGCGCGGCGACCGAAGCGGCGTGGTCCTCGACTGAGTAAGAAAACGTCTCGGGGTGATCGCTGTGCCCGAAGCCAAGAAGGTCCGGAGCGATGCACCGGCGGTCGCGAAGCGGCGGGCGCCGGCACGTGTCGACGAACGCCTGAGCCGCCGATGCTCCGAGGCCGTGGATGAGGACCAATGCGGGCTCGCGGCCTGGGAAGTCGTGGAATCGAATGAATGAGCTGCTCGCCGACCAGAGGAAGGACTCCAAGTCAATGACCTCCTTCTCCGCCTACGCGCCGTCGTTGAGGGGACGCCAACGCCAAGCTGCTCCCTCTCGCGTGATGTGACCGAGCCCCGGGAACGGCGCGTGCGAGAGGAAGACGAGAGCGTCGCTCTTCGCCGCACGATCAAACAGGCGGCGCCGCGTCTCCCGGATCTTCTCCTGTGAGGAGTCGTATCCAGTCCTCCATTCCGGGTGCTCGACGACGATGGGATGGAGCACCGTGTCCGCCAGATGGAGGAGGGTCTTGCCTTCGGAGACGAGCTCTACGGCGACGTGGCCGAGCCGGTGGCCGGGAGCCGGAATCGTGCGCACGCCGGGGATGATCTCCGTCTCGCCCTGCGTGAGCTGCACGTGGCTCTCGAGGGCTACCTTCATCGCTCCGTACAACGCGGCCGCCGCGCGCGGCATCGCGGCGAGATTCCTCTCGGCTGTGTACCAGTCCCAGGCGTCCGCATCGATGACATGGCTCGCGCCGGGGAAAGCCAGCTCGCCCCGCGGGTCGAGGACGCCCCCTGCATGGTCGTCGTCGAGGTGCGTCAGGATGACGTACGTGACATCGCCCGGTGCGACCCCCACCTCGGCCAGAGTCTCGGCGAATCGGCCCTGGATGTGGTCGGCAGACGCGCCCCATCCGACGTCGATCGCGAGCAACGCGCGCCCCGCTCGGACGAACAACGCGAGGAAGTCGTAGGGCACGTCTCCTGTCGACCAGCCGCGGGCAGCGAACGCCTTCGCCACTGCGGGATCGTCGATGTCCAGGACGAGGTCACGGACAGGCGCAACCTCGGAGGCGTCGCGCACGGCGATGCAGTCGAGATTCCCCACTGCGAATCGGTATACGTCCTGACTCATACGGCTCCTTGCAGCGGGGAGTGACGACCGACGTCCGACGTCTACGCCTGCGGGACAGGCAGCAGCTCCTCGGAGCGGGTGTAGACAATCCCGTGGTCGCGCAGTCCAGACAGCATGAACTCAGTGCACGCCGCACTCTGCCCGATCCGCTCCGGCGGGATGATGCCTTTCTCGGTCCACATCCCAGCTGCCAGCATGCGGACGGCCGTCGTCGCCGTGTACCCCGTCGTGCGGGCCATCGCCGACGTCTTCGTCGCGCGATCGAATCGGGCGTCGAGGTCGTAGGCGATCCGCGTCGGTCCCTTCGTTCCCACGCCTTCTACCAGGATGCGCATGACCGTCACGTCTTCGTCTCCCTCGTGCATCTGCCACATCGGGAAGAGGAGGCGCGTCGCGACGTCGATCGGGCGGACGCTCGTACCGTTGACATCGACGGGCATCTCCGAGAAGAAGCCAGTCTCGCGCAGCATGCGCATCCGTTCGGCGTGGCCGGGATAGCGCATCGTCTTCTCAATCATGTCGGGCGCGTCGATCGTCTTCACCAGTGTGCGCAAGCCGTCTGTGATAAAGGCTTCGAGGGTCCCGAGGCCGGGGAAGTCGATCTGCTCGACCTCCGACAGCGCCGGCACAACTTCGACCTCCCCCCCGCGCACGAGGCGCGCCGGGCGCGTGTACTCCTCGATCACGTCGATGGGCGAGAAGCCGGCCTGGTACTCGTACGGCCACCTGCGCACGGCGGGGAGGCCGCCGACGTAGATGCGAACGCGATGGGTGCGCTCGAGCTGCGCCGCCGCCCGCCCCACCAACAGGTTGCTCATCCCAGGGGCGACGCCGCAGTCGACGAGGGCGGTGACGTTCTTCGCGCGCGCCAGTTCGTTGAGCGCAAACGGATCCTCGGGGAAGAACGCGATGTCAACCGCAGTCTTGCCTGATTCGAGCACAGCCCGCAGCGTGCGGAATCCGAGGAAGCCCGGCACGGCGCTGACGACGAAGTCCGCCTTGGCCACTGCCTTGCGCACCGCGCTTTCGAGCGAGAGGTCGGCCGTCTCTCCTGCGATGCCGTGCACTGCGCGGAGCGCATCGAGACTGGCGGCGTCGCGGTCGACGACGACGACGCGGAAACGCGCATCCTTGACCAGGTCGATCGCCATGGCTCGTCCGACCCGCCCGGCGCCCAGGACGACGATGTTCATCTCGTTCCTCCCTTTCTGCGAGAGCCCAAACCGTATGCGATCGAGCCGCGGTGTTTCAACCTGCCTTCGGCCGGCGCGGAGATTGCGAGCCGAGTCGACGGACGCGGAGCACGTCGTCGGTGCGGTGCCCCGCCTCGTACGCCGCGGCGGCACGCCTGATTTGCTCTCGAGCGCTCGCTGTCCGGCCGCATGCGAGATCGAGGAGAGCCAGTTCCTCACACGTCCGGCCTTCCGCGAACGAGCTATGGATACGCGAGGCGATGTCGAGCGCTTTCGCAAGGTCGCGAGAGCTCTTCTCGAACTGCCCGAGCTTCCGCTCAATGGTTGCCAAGCCGACGTAGCAGCCCCAGAGCCCGTGGGGATCGAGGCTGAGGTCCTCCCGGATCTCGGCGCTCGTCTCGAGTTCGTGTTGTGCCGCCTTCAGGTCTCCTGCGCGTACGAGCACGGAGGCCTTCGCGAAGTGTCCCAAGGCGATGCCCCACAAGTCGCCGAGAGCTTTGCGCATTGTGAGGCTTCGCTCGACCAGGGCGAGGGCGGCGGGCGGTGCCGCAGCCGCGGACAGGGCTTCGCAAGCCGCGGCAGCCTCCCACGCGAAGCCGCGCTCTTCGAAGAACCGAAGCGCCTCCTCCGTGTCGACTTGGGGTGCGGCAGGCGCGCGTCCCTCGGCCGAGAACGTGATGAGGACGCGAACGAAGGCCAGGTCGCGGTTGAGCTCGAGCCGGCGGGCATCGTCCACGCTTTGCTGTAGATGCAGCGCCGCGTCGGCAGGGTCGACAAAGGCGGTGAACCAACCTTCGAGGCCGCGGAAGTAGGCGCGCCGCGCGCGCCCTCCCTTGTCGCGCGCCTTCGCAGCGGCGTCCGCCGCCAGGCGGAAGAGATCGGCCCCCTGAGTGAAACGGGTTGTCATGTCGCAGAAGAGGAAGAGGCTCATGGCGCTTCGCGAGAGCAGCTCGACCGCCCCCCGGGCGGCGGCGTGCCTCCACGCGGCGTAGAGGTTGGCCTCGTCCGCCGCAAGCAGCGCAAGGGCCTCCATCTGGTCGAATCGCTTGAGCCGGGTCTCCTGGCTTGCGAAGAGAGCAAGGAAGTAGTCGGCATGCTTGTCCTGAAGGGCGGCCGCCTCCTCCGGCACGGCGCGAAGCCGTTCATGCGCGTACTCGCGCACGACTTCGAGCATCTCGTATCGCCCGTCGGCCTTCCGCGCGAGAAGGGATTTCGCGACCAGCGACGCAAGGATGGGCGGCGTGGCGCCGCCGATCTGGAGCGCGCCGTCCGCCGTGAAGCCGCCGCGGAAGATCGAGAGCGTGCGGAAGGCTCCCCTTCCGACGCGGTCCAGAAGATCCCAAGAGCCCTGGAACGCCGCGCGCAGGCTGCGGTGCCGCCGCGGCACGAGCCGCTGGTCGGTGCGAAGGAAGTCAACGCTCTTCAGGATCTCCGTCTCAATGCGGCGGCACGACATCGCGCGAACCCAGGAGGCGGCGAGTTCGAGTCCAAGCGGACTCCCCTGCAGGTGCCGGGAGACGGCGGCGATGGATTCGAGGTCGGCGGGGGTCGGAGAGAAGCGCGCGTCCGCGCGACGCGCCGCCTGAAGGAAGAGCTGCACCGCCGGAAACTGCGACGCAGGCGACTGCAGCTCTGGGGGTGGCGACGCCAGACCCTCGACGGGGAACACCCACTCGCCGCGTACGGCAAGCTCCTGGCGCGACGTCAGGAGGTACTTCGGTCGACTCGTGTGGTCGATCAACTCGCCCAGCCAGCGGGGGTCGCGGGCAAGGTGCTCGGCGTTGTCGAGCACGACGAGGAGGTCGCGGTTTGCGAGATGTCGAGCGGTTTCCAGCAACGGCCCCCCCCCGCCGGAGCCTGTGCCCGAGCCTTGCGGTTCGGCAACCTCCGCCAGCGCGCCGAGAATGGCGGCAGGAACGAAGGCTGGTGACTCGACGTCCACCAAGGAGACGAAGAGAACTCCCTCCGAGAAGCGGGTTGCTCTTTCCGCCACATCCACCGCGAGGCGCGTCTTCCCGGAGCCGCCCGGCCCGGTGACGGTGATCAACCGGCAATCGCCGTCGTCCAGCAGCCTGAGAATCCGCTCGACGTCCTCCTCACGTCCGACGATCGCGGATCGGAAGGCGGGGAGTTCGCGCCGCGCCGTCTGCGGTGCGCGTGGCGTGGAACGGCTTAGGGTTCGGGTCCGGATCTCATCCGCCAGAGATCGCGTGTCCTCGCTCGGCGCAAGGCCGAGCTCCTCATCGAGCACACGGATGCATTCGTCGAACGTTCGGAGGGCGGCGGCCCGATCGCCTCGTCGCGCCTGGAGTCGCATCAGCGTCCGGTAGGCGCTCTCGTCGAGTGTCTCCTGAGCCAAGCGGCGTTGGGCGTAGCGAAGGGCGGTTTCCGCGTCCCCCCTCGACTCGAAGTGGTCGGAGAGACGGCTGAGAGCGGATGACAGCTCCTGGGCCAGGAGGTCCGATTCGCTGTACTGCCACTCCTCGAACGCGCGACTCTCGTCGACCACGAATCCCGCGAGGAAGCCGGACGGTGCGAGCTCTACCGCCGCCTGAAGGGCTTCGGCGCCCTCGCTGCAGAGCTCCGACTCGGGGTGCTTGTGACGACGGCAGGTCTGCAGGAGCCTCCGGAACTCCGCGATGTCCACCCACAGCGAGTCGTCGGGGCGCAGCCCCACCATGTGCCGAGTCGCCAAGACCCAGGGGTCGAGTGGAGTCTGGTGCAAGACCCAGAGAGCATTGCGGAGGAAGGCGTAGGACTTGGCGCTCTCCTCCTCAGGCCAGAGGAGCGAGGCGAGGACGTCGCGGCTGTGGTGTGACTGCGTCACGCAGAGATAGGACAGGAGGGCGAGCGCCTTGCGTCTCGGAACGACGACGGCCTCGCTCCCGACTTCGACACGGGGATAACCAAACAAGTAGATCCGGATCTGCGGCACCGTGACCTCGCTTCTCGCGAGGGTGAAGTATACGTGGTTGCGGGGTGGAAACGGACGTGAGACGAAGCATGACGACCCTGGTGTGGGCGGGAGGCGGGATGAATCGATGGAGAGGACTGGTCGATGCAGTTGGCGAGGCGAACGGGGCTCTCTCGTTTGGTGAGACCGGCCTCGATCAAGTCCGGCTCGTGGAGTGGCTCCTCTCTTGCCAGGTCCGAAAGGGACGGGGCGGCGGTCTCTTCCAGCCGACGGTCGACGATTTCGAAGAGCGACGCCTGCCAACCGGCGAGCGGCTCAAGACGAAGCTGGCCACGACGCACATCCTGTCGCAGGAGTCCGCGCGCATCCTTCACGCGCTGAAGGGGGGAGGTCCCGATGTCGGCGTGGCCGTAGAGCTTACCACGAGACGTCTCAGCGAGACGTGCTACGCCCTGCAGCATTGCACGATCGGCGAGTGCGCGGCAAGCTTCATCGGCTACGTGCGGTTCGTGTGGGGTGTTTTGGGCGAGGCCGCGGCACCCGAGATCACGTGGCGCCTCCGAACGCTGTCCGAGCAACGCGACGGGGCGGGTCGCTGGAAGCGCTTCCCGACGTACTACACCCTGCTCGTCCTCTCCGAGATCTCCCTCCCGGCTGCGCGGGACGAGTTGGCGTATGCCACGCCCGTGTGGTCGTCGACAGGGCGGGCGGTTCCCCTCGAGCAGATCTACATCCAGCGCCGCCGCAAGCTGCAAGAGAACCTCGCGAAGTGGGACGGAGCTCTGCGCCCTCGCTGAGGGCCGCCGCGCCTCTTCGCGCCGGTGCTTGAAGCGAAGCCTAGGGCTCGGGTGCGTGCCTCTGCGGCGATGCGGGACGGGATGCCCGCGCGCGTGTAGCATCTCCGCCGGAGGGAACAGGCGACGTGTTCGGGTTGAAAGAGCGGCGGCGCGAAAGACTGAGGGCGAGACCGTTTCCGGATGCCTGGAAAGCAATCCTCGATCGGGACGTGCCCCTCGTCCGGCGTCTGTCGTCGGAGGATCGCGACGAGCTGTGCGGACATATCCAGGTGCTCCTCGCCGAGAAGCGGTTCGAGGGAGCGGGCGGGTTCGAGATGACCGACGACGCGCGGCTGGCGATCGCCGGGCAAGCAAGCATTCTTCTCCTGCACCGCGGGACCGACTACTTCCCGTCGCTGCACTCGATCATCGTCTACCCCGCCGAGTATGTCGCTCGCCTGCAAGACCAAGATGAGAACGGACTCGTGTGGGAAGAGGACGAGGAGCGAGCTGGGGAGTCGTGGTCTCAGGGAAGTCTCGTTCTCTCCTGGAGGGACATCATGGAGGATCGAGAGGATCCGGGCACGGACCTGAACGTCGTCCTGCACGAATTCGCGCATCAGCTGGACGCCGAGCGCGGCGAGATGAACGGCCAACCACCGATAGCCGACCCGGAGCTGCGGAACGACTGGTCGTTGGCCATGCTCGAAGCGTATGAGGATCTATCCCGGCAGGTCGACGCAGGGCGAAACACGGCGCTCGACCCGTACGGAGCCGAGCACCCCTCGGAGTTCTTCGCGGTCGCGACCGAGACCTTCTTCCAGGCGCCGCGGCGGCTGCAGGCCGTCTACCCGAAGGTCTACCGGGTTCTCGTGCGCTACTACTGCCAGGATCCCGTAACCTGGTCGTCCGTTCGGCGTAGCATGACAGGGGGCCGCAATGCGGATTGAGGACGAAGTTCGGCGGCTGGCTGAGGCTGCCTCCGGAACCCGCATCCTCGATACGGCGGCCGACGTCGCACGCTTCCACCGCATCCCCGGCTCGCCGGGCTATGACGATGCGGTCGACGTGATCCTCCGGAAGCTTGAGGCTGCGGGTGTCAGGGCCGCCGTGCACGAGTACCCGGCCGACGGGCGGACGTCGACGTACGGGTGGGTTTCTCCTCCAGCGTGGACCGTGCGGTCAGGCATGCTGTTCGAAACGGCTCCGACCGAGCGGAAACTGGCGGACTTCGACGAGGTTTCCCAGACTGTCGTCGTCCACTCCCCCGGGGGAACGTTCGAGGGGGAGATGATTCATCTGGGCGTGCCGGCCGGCGACTCGGACTACGATGCGAGAGACCTCGCGGGGAAGGTCGTGCTTGCCTGCGCGAGGGCGAGCGAGGTCGTGCGGAGAGCAGCGGAGCGCGGTGCGGTCGGCGTCATCGTCTATCCCGATCCGGAGAGGGCGGCCACGTCGCACGAACTCGTCTCGTATCAGAGCCTCTTCCCGTCCGCAGACGCGATTTCAGGCCTCGTCCCAGCGTTCTCCGTCTCGCGCCGGGTGGGCGATCGTCTCGTCAAAGAACTGGGGGACGGCCCAGTCCGATTGCGCGGCGAGATCGACGCGGAGTTCCACCACGGATCGGTGAAGGTCATCGACGCCACCGTCCGCGGAACGGCATCCGGCGCCGGCACGGTCCTCTTCTCGGCTCACCTGTGTCACCCACGCGGATCGGCGAACGACAACGCCTCCGGAGCGGCGGTGCTCGCGGAGTTGGCGCGAGTCCTGCAAGCACGTCCGGTGCCTGCCGACGTTCGCTTCCTGTGGATGCCGGAGTTCTACGGCTCTCTCCCGTGGGCAGCGTCGCGGGCTGAGGAGTTGCGTCGCGTCGAGTACGTGCTCAACCTCGACATGGTGGGCGCATCGCCGGAGCGCATTGGCGAGCCCTTGCGTGTGTTCCGCGCCGCGAACCACACGCCGCATTTTGTCAATGCGCTCGTGGAACCCCTTCTCAACCTGGTTGCCGCTGAACGCGCGACGAGCTCGGCTCGGGGATCGTCGCGGCCTCTCCACTGGGCCTTCGAACATCCGAGCGGAGGGAGCGACCATCTCGTCTTCGCTGCGAGTCCGCACCGCCTCCCCGCGCTCATGTTCGGCCACGAGGACCCCTACTGGCATACGGACTTCGACACGCCCGACAAGCTGGATCCGACGCGGCTCAAGCAGGTAGCGGTCCTGGCTGGGGCGATCGCCGCCCTTGCGGACCCGCGGGGTGAGGCGGCGGATCGAGTGGGAGACTGGCTTCTTGCCTACGGTGTTCGGGAGATGTCGCGGGCGGCCGGCATCGCGCGCCAGGCCTTGCCCGAACAGAGACCGCGTCTCCTCGATCTGGCGCTGGGCATTGAGGTTGCACGAGCGCAGAGCATGTCGGCGCTCAACCGAGAGCGCTGCACCGCGCTGGTCGACATCCTCCGTCAAACTCGAGCGGCGGTCGGCGTCAGGCCCGCCGAAAGCTCTCCCGATCGAGAGAGCGGAGCGGAACGGCCGGTTCGACGCCTAGACGGCCCCCTTGTCTACACGATCGGCGAGCGGTGGAGCGAAGAGGAGCGCGAGTTCTTCAAAGGCCGCTTCGGGACGAACCATCGCGCGCTTGCCGAGGGGCTTCTCAATCATTGTGACGGCTCGAACACCCTGCTCGACATCGCGCTCTTGCTCTCGCTCGACGCCGGGGCTCTCATCGACAGCGACGACGTGCGCCGGGGCATCCTGCTTCTCCGGAAGGCAGGCTACGTCACGTAGCGGCGGGACGTTCTAGGCGCGAGCCCGCGCCATTTCTATCGCCGTCCGCCCGGCATTGCGGGCGGCCGCCATAAGTTCAGGTCGCTCTAGCACGTCGGCGCCGGCTTCGATGCCCGAGCCGCCGACGTTGGGAGCCACGACGGTCGCGGCGATGGGAATGCCGAGGAAGGCGAAGATGTCAGCGAACATTCCTGTCGTGTGCCGTGCCACAGCCGGGTTCGCATCGCCGAGCGGCGTGGTCACGACGGCGACTCGGCCGCTGAAGATCTCGCGCGTCGTCGCGTTCCCCCACGGGGCGAACCAGCGGTCGATGAATACCTTCATCTGTGCGGTGGCTCCCCACCAGTAGACCGGGGTGCCGAGAACCCAGACCTGATGCTGTTCCATGAGGGGGATGAGTTCGTCCATGCTGTCACGGCTGACGCACTGCCCCGTCTTGAAGCAGGCACCGCACGACGTGCATGGCTCGATCTTGTATCGCCCGACGAAGAGCTTGTGCGATCGCGCGCCGGCTTCCTCCGCTCCCTTCAGCACTTCCGTCACCAGCGTATCCGTGTTGCCGCCCTCGCGTGGGCTTCCGACGATCCCGAGAACGCCTATCTGGCTTGTCATAGGAAGACCTCCCGCCCGATCTCATGATGTGAGTCCAGCGTTCGGCTAACCCGTCGGACGCCGAACGTCGTTCGCGCAGCTCGCCCCCGACTACCCTTTCAGGATCGTGGGCGCAGCAAAGAAGAGAACGTGTCTGCAGTTCTTGCACACCAGCACGAGAAAGCCATTCGTCGACGGCGAGATCTTCTTCTGGTCGAGATCCAAGACCATTGTCGACAGGATCTCGTTGTGCACTGCCCACCCGGATTCAGAGCCGCATGCCGAACACCGCGGGTGTACGTTGTGGTCTGTGAGCCACTTCTGAAACGCCTTCTCCTGAGTCTTGGACAGAGCCATGCGCCGCCTCCGGCCGAAGAGTACACGGCCCGCGGCCTGATCTGCAACGGTACGAGGTCTCAAGCTCGGCCGCGTCGTGAGGTCAGAGGCAGGCCGAACCGCGCCAAGGAATCCTCGGGCCTGCGAGGATGCTCGTGCCCCGGCTTCCCTAGCGCGAGGAGGTCGGGGTTCTGTGTGGACGTGCGGGCGTCTCCTCCCGGCCAACCCAGCGCGTAGGAGATCTGCGCGGGCCGGTGCACCGAGTTGCTGCTCCTTGCTGCGACTCCGAATGCGGCGGGCCCTGGTGTCGCTCACAGGGCCCGCCCCACCCGCTCTGGTCTCTTCCTCTTTCTCTTGTGCTCGCGGTGAAGCTGTTCCGCGGGTGGCGACTCACGCTAGCACAAATCGCGGCGCAAGACTAGCATCGCTCTTCGCTACGGGCTCTGCGCCTCCTCCAACGCAGCGATCTCCTCGAGCCGCCGTCCCGCGTAGACCGCGAACGGGCTCTCGCCGAACTGGGTGAGCACTGCCTCGTACGCCGCGGCGGCTCCATCGTAGCTATCGTAGAGCGCGTACGCTTCTCCGATCCAGTACTGGCTGCAGGCCTGGATGTACGCAGAGGCGCCTTCCGGAGGGGCGAAGGCGCCGACTGCCTCTTCCGCCGCCCGCGAGGCGAGGAGCCTTCCGCGCGCTGCACGGAACCACTCGACATCGTCGCTGGCGACCTCCTCGGGCAGTCCGAGAGTGAAGATGGCCGGCGAGACGGTGGGCGGCACCCGGCTCTCGTCGCCCAGCACCACCAAGCGCGTGTCACCGTAGGCAGGGTCGGTGATCGTCTCCGCGTAGACCGGGAACTCGTAGGTGAGCCCGAGACGGTATTGCCCGGGCTCCAGAAGCGGGAAATAGAGCAGGAGGTTGGTCAATGTGAGGTCGACGAACTCTCCCGGCGCGAGAAGCGCTGCCGGCGAGACTGCCACCAGGACTCCGTCCCGCATGGCCCATTGCGATGGCGGAAGCGGCGTGGGCAGAGCGCGGTCGGTCGAGACCACGACGTCCGATCCATCGGGCAAACCCCTCGCGATCTCCAGATACGACCACAGCGCGCTGATGGAAAGCGCGCTCGGGCTTGTCACGAGCGGGGACTGCCCGGAGTTGGCGACGCGGATCGTCACATCGAAGGGTACCCCGAGGCTGACAAGCGACTCCGCCGTCAGGATCTGTACGGAGACGGTGGCGTCGGCGGCGAACAGCCATACGGCCGCGGTCAGGCATACGACAAGGGCCAAGCCGACTCGTAGTGCCATGTTGTGCCCCCTTCTAGTCATTGTGGATCCGGAGCAAGCCTTGGCATCGCGGGCACAAGTGGTCCTGCCGGTCCCAGTTCAGCGTCGCCTCGTACATCAGGCAGGTTGAGTCCTGGCAGTGAGCTCGGATGCCGAGGGCATGGCCCATCTCATGCGTCAACACGTGAAGCGTGACCCGAGCCAATGTGTAGTCATTGGCGCCGAGCTCCACGCGCCCATCGTTGTCGAAGTCGAAGACGGAGAGATCCCCTGTCCAGGCACGGCTGATGAAGGCAAGCGCGCGCACGGCCGTTCCGAGGTAGTCCCCGTCGAGTCCACCGTCTCCGTTGTCAGGGAAGTTCCAGCCGCCGCTGCTCGTGTCGTCGTCCTCCCAGGACTGTAGACTGCCATTGTCGTTCCGATCCTCGACCGCCACCTGGTTGTCGAGTTGCCCGTTGGGCGCCCCACTCCACTCCCAGTCGGCCGGTGCGGCACCGAAGTTGGCCAGAGTCGTCCCGTCGACGTAGGACTTCTCGTGGAAGTAGGCGTCAATGCACTTGTCAAACACGAGCGGCATCGCGTACTCACCGCTCTGCGAATCGGTGTACGAACCGCCGAGCCAATCCGCCCGCCAATCGCGCTCGGTGGTGGGCGTGTGCAGCTTGTTGAGGTGTCCGTCCCTGTCGGTCTCCAGCGGTGTCGTGAAGAAGGCGTTAGGAGGGGTGCCGGCTGTGACGTCCACCTGAAGAACGTCGATTCCCCGGCGATCCGAGCCGGTGAACTTGTGGACCATGATCCAGGCCTCCTCGTATGCCCGGCCGTAGAGGAGCTGCGCGAAGTCGGCCTCGTCGTACGACGTCACGAACAGGTCCTTCTGGTATGGGCTCAGGCGTTCGTTCTGCGGATCGGCGAGTTCTTGCTGGGTTGTGCGGGCAGGGTTGTAGGTGATCACGGTGGAGTCGTCGACATCGACGCCGCGGTACTCCTCGTACCGCGTGAGGCCGTCGCCCCGTTGTGCGTTGTTGACGCTTGCGTCTTGGTCAGCGGTCTCGCCGTCGTCGCCGGGGTACAAGAGGTCCCACTTGTCGGCGATGTGGTTTCCATCCTGAGGAATGTCATCTCGCGGGATGTCGACGGAGTTACGGTCGACCTGGCAGACGACGTCCCCACCCGGCTCGCGAGGGCTGAGGGCGCGCGCGTTGAAGGCGCTCGATGCCATCTCGCCGTAGCTGCCGTAGTCCTCGCTGCTGACCGTCACGATGGCCTCCGTTCCCCGCGTTCTCGTGGTCGCCTGGGTGAAGTAGGGGGGTCGTGACGACGAAGCGGTGCCGATGCAGAGGTGGAAGCTCCCGTCCAGAAGCGCCTGCGAGAACAAGAGGTCGTTCTCCCACGACGGCCCGCGGTTGACACAGTAGCCCTGCTCGGCCGAGACTTCCGTGAGTTCGAACGTGATGCGCCGTGCAGGTCCCGGGTACGTGCAGCGCCCGTACCGGTACTCGTAGATGCGTGCCGTGAACGTGGTCGAGTTGTCCTTCTCAGGCAGCCAGTCCCGGTCGCACTTCGTCAGATCGATCGCCACGCGCGCGACCGGTTGGTTTTCCGTCTTGCGCGCGTCCGGATCTCGGACGATTAAGTCCTGAGGAACGCAACGAATCGAGACGTCGTCCTTCTGCGGCGGCACGTAGACGACGCAGCGCCCGGTGTTGCCGAGGGGGAATGTGCCGCCGGCTCCTTGGTCGTCCCACGTGAGGGCGAGCGGATCCTCGAGCGGATAGTCAACCTCGGGCAGGAGGTCGCAGATCGTGTTCTCGCACTTGATGGAGAGCTCATCCGTGTCGGTGTGCATCGCCTTGAGAAGGACGACCTCGTCGACGTAGGCCATGGGGTTGAGGGCAATCGACGCGGAGATGGGGCCGTCGGCCTTTCCGTACTTGAGAACGGCGATGCAGTCGCGGCCGAACTCCGGAAGCGGCGGCGGGCATTTCTCCAATTTGGGCTGTGTGATCTGGGCCTGTACGAAGTAGTCGTCGCAGCCCTCCTCGCCCGCGGCGATCGTTAGGATGATCTTCCCTTCGATGGACTTGTCGCTGCCCCGAGGCGCGTTCAGTGTCACGCGGATCGTGGCGGTCACTTGCTCGCCGGGGTTCAGACCTACCGGAAGCTCGTAGATCGCGCTGTTCTCAAACGCGTCGGCAAGTTGCCCGCTGCCCGTCAGCTGCCAATCGTAGCGCACTCGCTCCGGATAGCTCCCAATCTTGCGCTGGGTCTTCTCCAGACACTCGCATTTCCAGTAGAGCGCGTCTACGTCCGTCCCAAGGATGGAAATCGCGACTCGCTCATCCGGGCTCATTACGGCTTTCTTCGGGAAGTAGTCGAGCGGCTTGGCGACCTGGATCGGCTGGTCGCAGTCCCATTCCGGTCCCGTGGGATAGCACGTCGGGCAGGAGACGACCGGCGTCACCTCTCCGGTGTCCTCGTCCATCGGCTGGTAGCGGATGCACTGTGGGCTGGACAAGAGCGCTCCGGTCTTGCCTTCCGCATCCTCGTAGGTTCCGAACACCTGCCAGATGAAGGCCTGTCCCGGCTCAAGGAGAGCCGACAGGGGGGGCATGGCCTGAGTCGTCTGGCCCGAGAAGGGGCCGACGCGCGCGATGAGCGCTGTGTCGGGTAGCAGGATCCCTTCGGTCTCCTCGACTTGTGCCTCGGCGGGAACCGGCTCGCTCCCTTCTCCGAGCACCTCCCGTGCTGCCTTCACCCAACCCCACCCCGAGAGGTTGCGCTTGGCGAGCTCATCGCGTTGCTCCTGAGTCAGCCGGTCCCAGAGGGGCTCCCAGACTCCGGCCGTTGTGGTCACCGGAGTGGGCGTCGGCGCGGGAACAGGAGCCGGCGTCGGCGTCCCCGGAGGCGGGTACTGGCCGCACGGGTTGTCGTACACGAAGACCTCGAAGCTCGTGAAGAGCCCCGTCGCCCTCCACTCGAAGACCGTGTTCGGCGAACTGATCACGGTGGTCACGTTGCCAACGCAGACCCCCACCGGACTCACGGCCACGAGACTGGGCTTGCCGATGGGTTCGAGGCAGATGTCGGGCACAGCCGGGGTCACGAGGGTCAGACGAAGGAACAGGAACGGGATCGTGAGTAGCCGGAACTCCGTGATCTCGCGCGGCAGGTACCCGGGACAGCGCACGATGACCTTTTCGAGGTCGGTCATCACGTAGGGTGGAGTCGATCCTGTTGGGAAGAAGAACTCCGTCGAGAGGTTCGAGGCCTCGATTTCTTCTCCCGTCTCGCAGTCGGTGACTCTCCCAAGGACGAAACTGGATGCATCCGACAGGAAAGGAATCTCAAACGCGATCCCCTGTGGCGTCTCCTTCCCACCGGGAATCTCGTACGGGATCCCAGGCTCGTCGCCGTTGGGAGGCGGGGGACCCGCGATGGTCAGCTCGACCTCGAGGACCGCCTGCCGCCCGTCGCTCGCTGTCGCCATGAACCCGAACGAGACGGCATATCCGCCCGCCGACGCTGGAGGACGGATGATCGCCGGCGCCAACGCGGTTCCGGCGCCTGACACAGGCACGAACTCGACCCACGGAGGAAGGCCCAGCGGCTCGATGGTCACCGTGTCCCCGGGCGGGGACACCTTCGCGGTCAGCTCGAGGATCGCCGAAGAGCCTGGCGCAACCCAACAATGGATCTTGCTTTCTATGACTTGCTCGCACGTCCCTTGGACTCCGGAGATTCTTCCCGTAAGTTGGACTGTGGTCTCCGCGGCGACTGACGCTGCAGCCAGGAGGATGAGAAGACCGAGAGAAACCACACCGCGCTCCCATCTACGCATGGTCATCACCTTCTTGAGAAGCATCCGGACCAGCGACACTGGGTAGGCCGACAAGTTCGTCGGTGCTCTGACAAGTGATCCTACTGTCGGGGAGACGCGCGATGCAAGTCGGCGATGCGAGCCTCTGAT
>CAYUSW010000009.1:0-5924 GCA_964447445.1 uncultured Thermotogae bacterium | reverse complement strand
CAGCGCGGCGTGGGCCGCAGCGTGCCCCGGGTCGAGTGCGACCGCCCGCTCAAAGCACTCGATGGCGTGGTGGATATTGCCAGCGGACCTGCGACTCATGAAGCTGCGACCCCTTAAGTACGACGCGTAGGCTTCCGGATTCGCCTTCCCCGTCTCAACGGCCGGCCGCATGGCCCGTGGCACGAGCTGAACTTCCAGAGCCGTGGCAACGCTGCGAGCAACCTCGCTCTGGACCGCGAACACGTCATCCAGGGTGCGATCGTATGTCTCCGCCCACAGATGGGCCTCTCGCGCGACATCGATGAGTTGGAGCGTGATCCGCAGGCGATTCCCCGCTTTGCGGACGCTGCCTTCGAGGACCACATCGACGCCCAGCTCGCTGCCGACCTCCGACACGGCCTTCTTCGCACCGCGGTACTTCATCACCGACGTGAGGGCGATCACCTCAAGTCCGCCGACCCTCGATAGAGTGAAGATCAGCTCTTCGGTCAGCCCGTCGGCGAAGTACTCATCGCCGGGCTCTGGGCTCATGCTCATCAGTGGCAATACGGCGATGCGGGGCCGCTCCCCTGCTGCGTGCGCCGCAGCCTCGTCCCGCATCCAGGGGAGGAGCATCTTGTAGACCTCAATCGAGACCTTCACGTTCTTGAGATCCTTCTTGCCGAGACTCGCCATGGGGAGATCCGTCTTGTTCCAGACTTGGTCGTAGACCTGACGGGAGAGACAGATTCCTCCGGGTTCAGCCAGCGGCTCGATGCGCGAAGTGATGTTCACTCCGTCACCGAAGATGTCACCGCCCCGGTGAACGACGTCTCCGAGGTGAATGCCGATACGCAGATGGATGGCGCGATCCAGAGGGACCGCGCTATTACGCTCGTGGAGGGTCCGCTGGATCTCCACAGCGCAGCGGACGGCCTGAAGGGCGCTGGGAAACTCGACGAGGAATCCGTCTCCCGTGCCTTTCACCTC
Source organism: uncultured Thermotogae bacterium (assembly GCA_964447445.1). GTDB lineage: Bacteria > Bipolaricaulota > Bipolaricaulia > UBA7950 > UBA9294 > CAIOGO01. The sequence continues at coordinate 4,955 of CAYUSW010000009.1, read as the reverse complement.
GCGACCTTCGTGCTCGGCAAACAGAGGGCGAAGGAGTCGCGCGTGTTCGTCGAGGAGTGCCAGAGTCAGGGCTTCGTCGGCCTGTGTGAGCGCTGTATACCCGACGACGTCCGTCAGCATGATGGCTGCAAGCTGTCGAGTGTCCATGGCCTCCCGCTCTCCTTCTCCAGCAGTATCTGATCTCAGGTTGGCCGCGGCAAGTAGGGGACGGCCTGCTCCCCAGAGGAGCTGTCGGACGGGGCGCAGACCGCCAATCACCCTCACCGGGGAGACAGGATCCGGCTGCATGGCTGCCTCGCGATCCGACGGGAGGTTCTTCCGGCGGTCGTGCCGCGCTCGGCCGCCGGGGCCCTGTCAGGACAGGGCTTGACGGTCCGAGGGGCCCAGGCGCTCTCTGCGTCAGGCGCCGGGCCCGAGGGTCATGATAAACTCCTCGCCTTCCGCGCCGTCCGCATCCGAGAACTTGGCCTCCCCAGCGATCGCGAAGCCGCACTTCTGGAGAACCCGAATCGAGGCGGCGTTGTGTTTCGCGACGTGGGCGTAGAGCGGACGGGGCGCTATGCGCTGCAGAAACTGCGACAGTGCCGTGCTGGCAATTCCCTGTCCCCAGTACTCCTTCCCGAACCAGTAGCCGACGTTCCGTTCGCCGACCTGCTCCCAACTGACGACGTTCCCGGCCACGCTACCGTGGAAGAGAACGGTCTGGAGGGTGGTCGCCTCGTCGGCCATGATCTTCGCCCAGTGGGTCATGAACGCGTCCCGGCTGCGAGATGGAAAGGCGGCCATGCGGGTGGCTTCCGGGTCGAGTTGCTGCTCGTAGAACGTGGCGAGGTCGCTCTCCTGGACGTCGCGCAGCACGATCCTGCCACCCATAGGTTCAGTATAGCGGAGGCGTCTCCATTCCTGACCCGAGCCACAAGCCGATTCATCGATGGGGAGAGTCCCGCTTTGGCTCGCGCTCCGGGGGATGGCACACGACCGACAGCCGCGTCCATGGAACGCAAGGTCATCCGGGCTGTCCAGCTCCCTTGTCCTTGACGGGACAGAACTGCCTCGCACTCCGGCCGAGGGGTTGCGAGGAAGCGCAACGGAGAACGACGGTAGTCCTCAGCGAGCGCCGGTGGATAATGGCTTCCGGCGAGTCGAGCGAGAGAGGCATTGGAGGGCGGCACAAGAGAGGGGCGGCGGGGTCAGATCTTTATTCTTGGTGTTCCGTCCAGTGTCCGAGTGCGATCTCGGGTCTCGCTGCACATCATCGGAATCGGGCCGTGATCCCCCGCAGAGGGGGCGATGCAGGCGTGTCTTGCCTCTTGAAATCTGCAGGCCGAGCCAGAGATCCCGTTCCGACTGCCCACGGCTCACCACTCCACGACGGCCGCGCGCGTTCTCGGATCGGTCCCCCAGGCTCCAGAACCTCGACCGCATCCTGCGGACCCTTCTCCGATTGCTACGTCGTTCCGAGCCCTCCGTTTCTCACCGACCGGAATGCGTGATTGCAGGACTTGACCCTCCCGCTCCATGGGGGGCGGGAAGCGTGATCCGGAGAGCCGAGAACACCAAGAGTGAAGATCTGACCCCACCGCCTTTGACTCTGCTTCGTGTAGCGCGCTGGCCGTCCGCCTGTTCACCCATCGACTCGATAGAAGTCGCACCCCGAAACGCGGCAGCGCAGCGCCCGCCCGCCGGCCATCCAGTCGAACGTGTAGGTCTCCGGCGACGTCTCGCCGCCGCAACGGAACTGGCCATTTCCAAGGTCCTTGAGCGGCTGCTCGCCGTAGCCTCCGTACATCTGGCACCAAAGCTGTTCCTTGCGAACGAAGATCCGGAAGTTGGTAACCAGTGATCCGAACGACCTGTAGTGGCCGACATGGGCGCTCCACTCCGCGGACCGATGCGACGCTGCCGGAGTCGGGGCGCCGTCGCGGGCATAGACGTCGCCAAGCTGATCAGCCCCAATCACTTGCCCAGCCTCATCGCGCGTGAACAAGAGCATCCCACGATCGAACCCCGCCGCAGTCGAGATGAAGCTGTCTCCCCACAGGAGCTTCAGCAGGGCGCTCGTTCCCGGGGCCGAGAAGCGCAGGTCGCCGTCTTCTTCGGAGATCGTGAAGCAGCGTTCGCCAGACGTGTACGTCCCAACGAAGTCCTTCGCGCGGTCCCCGAGCTTCTCCTCGAACAACGACTTCAGCGTTGGCTGCGCCGGCAGCTCGCGGCCCTGCGTGGCGGCGATCAATGCTTCGAGACTCCACCGCGCCTCCGTCCAGGAGACATCGAAGCTGTTGCAGAGCAGGACAACGCCGACGCCCGCTTCGACGTCGCCGTACATGATCGCCTCGAAGCCAAGGTTCTCGCCCCCGCCGATGATCCGCCGATGGCCCCCCGTTCGCTCCGACTTCTCGACCAAGACGCCGTAGCCTTGCGTCGTCCCCTCGAAGAACCCTTCGAACTGAGCGTGGGCATGAGTCATCTTCTCAAACGCTTCCTCCGACAGGAACAACGTCCCGTCGTCCGCCCGCCCGCCGCGCAGCTGCATGCGCAGGAACTTCGCGAGGTCCGCTGCCGTCGTTACGACGCTCGCGCACCCCTGGCTCACGCGGTAACGGTTGACCGCCGTCTGACGAGCCGGCCGGGGCACTGGATGATCGTCGACGCCCGAGTACTTGTGCCCATCCGCAAGCCGTGGATAGAGCTCCCAGGAGACCTCGCCCCACGTGTCGTTCATCGCGAGGGGCTCGAACACAAGCTCACGCAGCGCCGCGTCGAAGCTTTGGCCGGTCACCGTCTGGATCACGCACTGCAGTGCGTTGTAGCCAACACTGGAGTACGAGAACTGCGATCCTGGCTCGAAGCCGAGCTCCGTCTCACGCAGCATCCAGACCTGAGCCCACGCCGAGGGATACGAGTCCATCATCATCACGAGTCCGGCGGTGTGCGTTAGGAGATGATGGAGCGTGATCGGCGTCGCGTACCGCGATCGGACCTCGAACCAGTCGAGATACCGCGTCACCGGTGCCGAGAGATCGAGCCTTGCCTGCTCGGCGAGGCGCAGGCACGATACGGCGGTGAAGTGCTTGGTGATCGACCCGATCTGGAAGAGCGTCCGATCGGTCACCGGGTCACCGCGATCGACGTTCGCCACTCCGTAGGTCTTCGTCGCCACGAGTTCGTCGCGTGTCGTGAGGGCAAGCGACAGGCCGGGACCGAGCCCCTGGCGGTGGCGGTCGGCCAGCATCCGATCCATCGCGGTCACGGCAGAACCAAACGGCTTCAACATTCTGTTTCCCCTTTCGGCGCGTCGAAGCGCGCCGCGAGTGCGTCGCGCCGCGACACCAGGCCCACTCGGCACCCGGGCGGCGGCACAACGCCAACGTAGACAGGAACTTCTGCGAGCTGTTTGACTTCCGATCGGAGGGCCCGATCCTAGAACACTGAGATCCATACGGCAAGAAGGTTTCGGTTTTGTAGGGTCTCTCCGCTTGGGGCTGTTGCACCGCCCGCAGCGACCAGATAGGGTGGATGGGTGATCGAGCGATGACACGGCGACCTTCACCCCTTCCCGGAGAGGGGATTCCGCAGACGGTGTATGCGCTGACCGAGTGCATCCAGCGGCGCCTGTTGACCCACTTCGCCGGCACCCGCCTACACTGGGGGCTCAAGCGGATTCTGCAGGAGCTGTGGATCGCCGACGGCCTGTCGCAGGCTGAACTGGCGAAGGCTGTACGTTCGAGCGAAGCCAGCGCGTCGAACATGCTCAAACACCTCGTCAGCGGCGGGTGGGTGGAACGGCGTCGCGACGCGTACGACTACCGCATCTCGCGCGTCTTCCTTACAGAGCAAGGGAAGGCGTTGCGCGACGCGATTGAGCGGGAGTGCGTGAGCATCGAGGCCGAGCTTCGCCACGGAATGCGGGCGGACGACGCTGAGCGTCTCATCGCATTGCTCGACGCAGCGCTGGATCGACTCGAGCAGACGGCGGGTCAGGATGAAGACGCCAGCCCCACAGGTATCTACGACTCGCCCGGGCCGCCAGGCGGCTTGTAGGACCGACGGCCGGACGCGGCCCTCCGCGAAGCGTACCGGAGACCCGCTTCGTGCAATGCGATGATCGAGACGTCCTGGCGGTGCGCGGCGCCGGCATCCCGGTGCACAAGGCGAAGCGCTCGCCAGAAGGCTCTGCGGTACCTGCTCTGGAGCTGCCTGGCAGTTCTGGTCGGCCACGCCATCGGATCCGGCACGATCTCCCTTCCGTAAAGCAGAACGATGGTAGACCCCACCATGTGGGTTACGACTTCGCGACGGCCACGCTGGCACGCCAGCTGCATCGAAGTACCTGCCGAGGTCAGACCGAAGTGATTAGACTCGCCACCCCGAGAGCTAGGCGCGTGGAAAGAGTTGCCGGTACCGCTTCTGCAGGAGCTTCGCGAGCGCGGCTGGCGAGAGAGTCGCGTCCTGACCGATCTCCTCTACCCGAACAGGGCGTCCGAACTGGATCCGCACGGGTTCGCGGTTCAGCCGCCGGCACCGCCACTTCCCAACGCGGCTTGTGGAAAGGAGCGAGTAGAGACGCGCATTCGACTCGTTTCTAACGAAGAAGGGAACGAAGTACGCAGGGTGCTGCTGGGCTGTCTCCGCCAGTCCCCTCGCCAGAACACCGATCCCCGCAAACCAGTCTCTCCAACTCGTCGCCTCCCCCATCGGGAAGATCAGCACGCTCCCTCCTCCGCGAACATGCTCAACGGCAGAGCGGAGTGCTCGCTGGTTGTGCTCGCGGGCGCCGGCGTAGCTCTTCCGTTCCTCCACCAGGAAGAGAAGCGAGAGCGCAAGTGTGTGCTGGAACCCTGAGCCGAAGCGGTCTCTCCATCTTCGCAGGAGCGAGCGCTGGAGTGGCAGAGCGTAGGGCGTCACCGCAGGGAGGAACTGGGGGTAGAGTTCGATGCACAAGAAGCGGAGATCCG
>CAYUSW010000008.1:0-3772 GCA_964447445.1 uncultured Thermotogae bacterium | reverse complement strand
ATAAGGCGATTGTGGCGACGCTCCGCGGGCAATGCAACGGCGTCGTCGCGCGAGACGCTCGGCGATATGCTGGGCTCGTGAACCGATGGGGCGTTGTCACGAGCCTGTGGTTGGCGATCGCCGTCATGGCGGCGGGCCATCCGCTGTTTGTCCCGGTCGACCCGCCCGTCGCGCTCGTCCAGGCAGATCCGGGGAGGACGACGTTTTCTCTCGCGCTTGAACCATACGGCTGGACCGCCACTCTGTCTCGCTCCATCTCGGATGCGTGCGACATCGTGGCCGTCGTCTCGTCCCTCTCGCCCTTCAACCTCCGCGTGCGGGCGCTCGTTCCTTCGTCCCCCTTTCCTCTTCGCATGGCCGTCGAAGCGGGACAGGACCATCTCGCGTTGTTCGGCGCGCTCCATCTCGGCCCCATGCGCATCGTGGGCGAACGAAGGTGGGGAGAGAGCTCCGGCGTTCGCGTGAGTCTGCATGCCTCCACACCCGCTCTGGCGGTTGCGGCAGGCGCAGAGCTCGGCGGACGCGTGCGGCCGCTCCTCGCCGCTTCGTGGTTTCCGAACCCCGTAGAGCTTTGGGGCGTCACGCTCACCCTGGCTCCCCCGCAATGGCGTGTCACGATCGGAGGGACCTGGTGAGGCGCTGGTGTTCGGTGGCACTGATCCTGGTAGCCGCGTGCGCCGCGCCGGTGCTCGGCGAACGGCTGGTGATCGTGTACACCAACGACGTCCACCTCCGCCTCGATCGTCTTGCATCGATCGAGCGACATGTGGAGGCGGTCCGCTCCCGCGGCGACCCCGTGCTCCTTCTGGATGCCGGCGACGCGTGGCATGACTTCCGTGTCCCGCTCTACGCCGTGTGGGGAGCCGATCGCATGGTCGAGTGGATGAACCGCGTCGGCTACGACGCCATGGCTCCGGGGAACCACGACCTCTATTGGGGCTGGCCGAAGGTCGGCGACCTCCTGTCGCGCACCGCTTTTCCCGTGGTGTGTGCCAACCTCGTCGCGATCGACTGCACGCCGAGCCCCTTCTTGCCCTCGGTTCGCCTTGTGCGGGGCGGGCTTGATGTCCTCGTCGTCGCGCTCGGGCCGCTCGAGCACCTGCCGGCCCTCGACCTCCCGTGGCTTCGCCCCGTGGACCCCGTCGAGGCACTTCGCCGTGAAATCGAGTCGGCATCAGAAAGCCCGGACCTCGTGATCTGCCTTGCCCACATTCTGGTGCGCGAAGCGGAGGGTCTCGCTCGCGCCGTGCCGGGAGTCGATGTCTTCGTGACGGGACACTCCCACGCCACAACGTTGACCCCAAGAGTCGTCGGAGACACGCTCATCGTGCAGTCGGGCGCCTTCGGGCGCTACGTCGGGGAACTCACGCTGGACGTGAGCGCAGGAGCGGCGCGGCTTCTTGACCACAAGCTCGTGCCGACGGAAAGCGAGACCGCGGCCGCCACGGGCCGCGGTCTCGCGATTCTCACTCAGGTTTTGTTGGCGATTCTAGCTTTCTCGATCGCCCTCGCGCTCTAGGAGCCGTACGAGAACCCGACGCCGTTCTCAACGAGCCCCAGCGTGAAGTGGTTCTTCTTCGCCACGCTGTAGGCGTCGTAGCCGCTGTAGAGCGACCAGGCGAAGTAAAGGGCAGGCGTCAAATACCACGCGCCCGGCAGGATGTACCAGCCAATCCCCCACGAGACAGCGCTAATACCCACGCCGACGACGAAGTGCAGGATCGCCTTGTCCACTTCATCGTTCAGGAGCTGCCCGAGTCCCGGCAGGACAAACGAGGCAATCCCTGGAATCCACGCGTCACTCGATGCCGCAAGCGAGCTGAGCGACACAAGGAGTACTCCGACCATGACGCACCCCAGCACCAACACCTTCTTCATTCCTGCCTCCCTTTCTCTTGCCGCGTCGTACCCTCTGTACAGACCCCGAAGCGGCTTGTCCTCCACACCGTTTGCAGGCCGCGGCGCGGCCCCTCTCCGTGCTAGATGTCCTCCGCCTCGATGCGCTCCAGAACGTCGTCGTCCACATCGAAGTTGCCGAATACCTCTTGCACATCTTCGTTGTCATCCAGAGCGTCGACCAGACGCAGGATCTTGCCGGCCGCCTCTTCGTCGACATGCACCGAGTTCTTCGGCACCATGGTTGCCTCGGCCCGGGACGCCGTCAGCCCCCGCTCGCCGGCCACGGCGGACAGCTGCGGCAAGATCGCAACGTCGCAATACGCTTCGACCGTGTCGCCGCTCGCATCCACATCGTCGGCGCCTGCCTCGATGAGCGCCATCTGAAGCTCATCCCGATCGACGTCCGAAGGCAGGTCGTCGAGCGTCAGCACGCCCCGGCGCTCGAACAGCCATGAGACGCTCCCAGCGGATGCCATGTTGCCGCCGTGTTTGCTGAAGAGATGTCGGATGCCGGCGGCAGCGCGATTCTTGTTGTCGGTGACGGCCCGCACGAGGATGGCCACGCCAGCCGTGGCATATCCCTCGTACGTGATCTCCTCGTACTGCACTCCGTCCAGGCCGCCAGCACCTCGCTTGATCGCCCGGTCGATGTTGTCCTTCGGAACGTTCGCTGCCTTGGCGCGCTCGAGCGCTTGTGCCAGACCGGGATTGTTCTCCGGACTCGGATCGCCTCGCCGCGCCTGCAGGGTAACTTCCTTGATCAGCTTGGAAAAAACGCCGGCGCGCTTCTTGTCTTGGCGCTCCTTGCGATGCTTTGTGTTCGCCCACTTGGAATGTCCAGCCATACGACTCCCTATTGAGGTTACGCAGGACTCATGATAGCAATGACGGTTCCCATGGGCAACCGCGCTCGCACTATGGGCAGTCGCTCGCCAGAGTCGTCGCTGCCTTCAGTGCAAGGTCGTTGTACAGAGGCCAGGCCTTCATGACCGACACGTCGGCAGCCTGCGCCAAGACGTCCCGCACAGCAGTGCATGCGGCAGCGTTGTCTCCCGCCGGCTTGAGCACGAACTCCGCCAGGTCCACGGCGTTCTCCAGAAAGGTGGGATCAACCTCCATGGCACGCCGAAGCAGTTCCCCAGCTCGCTCCTTGTCGCCTCCAAGGAACTCCGGCGTCTGCGCGCAGTAGCAGCCAAGGCTCCGCAGCGACGCCCCGCCGAGGAAGGTCTCGTCAAGCGCCACCGCCCGCTCGTAGCACGCAAGGACGTCGCGAGCCGCACCCATGAGCCCCGCAATGGGGTCATATCGAAGGTAGCTTCCGACGTTGTTGCCGTACCAGAACACGGCCTCGATGTCGTCAGCGTTCGATAGCGCGTCGCGGAAGCTCGCCGCCTCGCGAGCGACGAACTCGGGATCTAGACGTAGGCTGGCAAGAGCGCAGTCCTTCCCGCGTTCGTACGCTGCCTTCTGGTCCGCACCTGTTGGCAGGTACGCCTTGGCGAGTTCGAAGTACGCGCGCCCCAGCCGATTGAGTGTGAACGACTGCGTCTGAACTGCACCCGGAGGCAGGAGGTCAAGCGCCTCCTCGTAAAGGCGGAGTGATTCTCGCAGCCGGCCCTCGTAGGCCACGAAGTCGAACTCCCCGTTCTGCGGGTCGTAGAGAAGATCGGCCTGCGCGATCAGGGTTCCACACTCCTGGGCGAGCGCGACACAGGAGAGCGAAAGCACAAGCGCGACAGTGACTGGAACGACCTGACGACTCACAGCGCCTCCTTACCTTCGCCAAACCATCGAGCGGATAGCTGCCGGACGTACCCCTCCCCCTGCGGCAGACTGGCCGGCAGTTTACCACAAGGGCGCGGACCCGGCACGC
>CAYUSW010000007.1:0-63804 GCA_964447445.1 uncultured Thermotogae bacterium | reverse complement strand
GCGGCATCCGAGTTCCGCGAGGTCACTCGGCGGCTCTACCCGCGGACGGTCGTTCTCTTCGCTGTGAAGTCGAACCCGTGTCGAGGCGCTGTCCGTGCGGCGGCCCGGCTGGGACTCGGAACGGACACGGCCTCCGAGCATGAGCTGCGGGCGGCGCTCGAAGAGGGTGTTCCGTCCGACAGGATTGTCTGCAACGGAAACGCAAAGACGTCCCGCTACATCGAAGCCATCGTGGAATCGGGAGCGACGTGCGCTGTCGACAACGCAGATGAACTGGAAGAGCTCTCCCGCGCGGCAATCAAGCGTGGTGTGCAAGCCCCGATCCTTGTTCGATTCCGGGGCATGCCGCTCTCGGGGTTCACGGCCGACGATCAAACGACGGCATCCGAGTGGACGAAGTTCGGCTTCCCGATCGAGGCGGCGGATGAGGTGTTCGCTCGCGTCTGCGACGCACCCGGCGCCTTGTTTCAGGGCATCTCGGCCCACATTGGGACGCAGATCGCTCAGCCGCTGGCCTACGAGCGGCTGGCCGTGCACTTCGTCGCCTTGGCGCGGCGCGCCGCGTCGCGGGGCCTCCCGCTGTCCCGAATCGACTTCGGCGGCGGGTATCCGGTGTCGTTCCTGTCGGAAACGGAGTGGGCGAGCTTCCGCGAGCGCCTGCTCGCGCGCCTGCGCTGCCCGGACAAGACGGCGGATGCCGTCACCTGGAACGACTTACCCATGGGCTACGGGACGGCCGGCGGCGAGGTGCGTTCGGAATGGATTGGCAAGGCGTACTGGTCGCCGTACCCTGGCGCTCGGATGTTCGAACATCTCTTGACCTTCGTTCATCCCGACGGCCGGACGACCGCGCAGCACCTGGCCGAGCTCGGGTCTCCAACTCTGATCGCGGAACCGGGGCGGAGTCTGATGGCGCCCGCGGGCGTGACGTTGGTCGAAGTGCGCGGCACGAAAGACGTACTGGGGAACCGCGTCGTGTCGCTCGACGTCGGGATCACGAACCACGGCACGAATCTCATCACGCCTGACATCTTTCCCGCCGCCGTCTTGCCGCGACGCCGCGGCGACAGGCCGGTCGATGCCTTCCTCGCCGGACGTCTCTGCTTCTCCGGTGACATGCTGAGCAAGGTCAAGGTGCACCTGAACCGCGCCCCGCGTGTCGGAGAGCGCTTGGCCATCTACCTCACCGGCGCGTATTCGGCCGATCACTTCGCGTCGAACTCATGCGGGTTCCCGCTTCCCGGCAAGCTGGCCGTGGATGCGGACGGTCGGGTCGAGGTCTGGCGCAGACCGGAGGCGTTCGAGGACGTCTTCGGCTCGGCCGCGTCGGCCGGGACGGGAGCCTGATGGCTGCCGCGGCCTCGGCGCGCGAGGGCTGGGCAGACAGGCCGAAGGTTGGCCCGCTGAGGCGCGCGCTGGGGATCCCCTATCCATGGCCGGTGGCGCTGGCGTGGCCGCTCCGCTATGCGTGCCCGTTGCCCCCTCGCAAGGCCGGGTTCGTGCCGCTTCCGCCTGTGGGCGAAGCCGACGGGATGCACAAGCCGATCGCGACGATCGCATTCCTCGGCGATCTCATGCCGACGCCCGCGGACCTCAGACTCGATGTCGATCCCGTCCTGACCACGGCGATCGCGGAGGCTGATCTCGTCGTCGCGAATTGCGAGTCTCCTCTCGCCGATACCTCTGATGTGCGTGGAGTCCGCTTCCAGTTCGAGGCCGCCGCCTTTGCTCGGCACGTCGCCGCGCTTGGAGCGAAGCCTGAACGCCTGGTCGTTTCCGTGGCCAACAACCACTCCGAAGACCGAGGAGCTCGTGCGCTCCTCGAGACGGCGCGACGAATCGAGGGAATGGGCGCACGAGTGGTCGGCCTGCGGGAGCAAGACGATGGGGGAAGGCTCGTCACGGTGGCCGAGACCGGGGCGCGCGTCGGGCTCTGCGCTTGGACGCACTGGAGAAACCGCCCGGGCGGGGCCTGCGCTCCGCGGCCATGGACTACGCGTGATGTTGAGGGAGCCGATTGGCGCGCTGCGAAGCGCGATCTCGGTCTCCACTTCCTCATCGGCTTCCCGCACTGGGACATGGAGTTCCGCCATGCGCCGCAGGTGTCGACGCGGCGTCTCGCGGCAGCTCTCGCCTCGCGGGGATTCGATGTCCTGTTCGGCCATCATCCCCACGTGGTGCAAGGTCTCGAACGGATCGGAGACAGCCTCGTCCTCTACAGCGGCGGCAACGCGATCTCCAACGATCCATGCGCCCGCAGATGGCCGTGTCGTCTCAGCCTGGTCTTCGTCCTCGACCTTTTCGCGGAGGGTCCTTCCAGATTCGGGTACCGCGTGCTCCCGTACGTCTACGAACGATCCGGCCGGGCCGCGCGCCTCCGCTCTCTTGCGGGTCCATCGATCGCCAGGTCGCGGGAGAAGGGTCGATTCGATGAGGTCTTCCCCACGCAGCCGCCAGATCCATCGAGGACGTGAAGGGGCGCCGAGGGTTCGATATCCTTCGTGTCATGGCGCACATGGAGCAGGCTCTCGCAACGGAGAAACACGCGCCTTCCAGGGTTCGCGCGTTTCACGCCTTCGGACTGACCGTCCCCCGCCCACTCACTCCCGCTGACGCGGTGGGAACCACATTGGCGGCAGTCCTCGCGGACGCCATGGCGCGCGCGGAGATCGTTCCGGAGCCGGGCGACATCCTCGCCGTCTCGTCGAAAGTGACGGCGCTGTTCGAGGGTCGCACGGTGCGTCTGGCCGACGTCCGACCGTCGCTGCGGGCGAGACTCGTCGCGAAGCTCTTCTCAAAGGATCCGCGCAAGCTAGAACTGATGTTCGAAGACGCAGGAGCCCCTGCGCTCTTGCCGATGCGCTTCATCTCTCGATGGCGGAGAAGCGCGGCAGTCACGGAGGACCTCGCCGCCGACGGACGGCCGACCGCCGAGGGGGCGCACCGCGTGGAGCGCTTCGTCTTCTATCACTCGATGCACGCGACAGTCCTCAACGAGGCGGGGATCGACCTGATGAACTCCCCGGAAGGGTACTTGACGCGCCTCCCGGTCGATCCGTGCGCCAGCGCGCGGCGGCTGCGCGGCGACCTGCAAGAGCGATTCGGCGTGGATCTTCCTGTCGTCGTGACGGACAGCTACTGCCCGATCGGACGAGTCGGCACGCTGGACGTGGCCGTCGGGTTCTCCGGCCTCGACCCGGTCGAACGCAAGTTGTTCGCCCGCGACCTGTTCGGCGAGCTTCGGACAGGTGACGCCAACATCGTCATTGACTGTGTGGCCGCCATGGCCGGCGGGGTCATGGGACAGACGACTGAGATGACACCGGCGGCTCTCATCCGCGGGGTCACAACGCGCCCGGAGAGGACGGACACGTCGCGCTCGGGCATGGCCCAACTTGCGTACCCAAAGGGCACAGCGGGCATCACGGTCGTCCTCGCGGTGTTCTGGACTCTTCTGTATCAGATCGTGTTGGGCTTGACCTGGCCACTCAAGCGTCGCTCGCGGCGCGGCGCTTAGCTCGACAGGGGCTTGGGCGGCTGCGTGCCCACCGCACGTTCACGCTCCGTCGTGCCGCCACAATGGGCTCGGATACTCTCCCGCGACAACCCGGGCACGGATCGAGCGGCGCACCCACTCCAGGTCGTCGCGGTGCGTGACGCCGAGCCACGTGGACTCCGTTCTCAAGACGTGCACGGCGGCCTCACCGCGGTCGATCAGCTGGCCGATGGCAGACGGAAGGCGAAACTCGTCCTGATCGCTCGGACCCGCCTCGAGGAAGGAGCGGAACTCGCGTTCGAGGAGTGGGCAGAGACTCGGATCGAGGCCCCAGAAGTTCATGGAGGCGATGGCATCGCGCGGCACCGCGTGCCAGCCTGCGTCATCCTGATAGCCGATCTCGGAGCCCGGGCCGCCGCCCCGGATGCGGCTACCGACGCCGTGGCGCTCGACGATGGAGGTCAGTCGATTCTCGCCGTCGACTTCGCATACGCCCCGCGACACCACTCCGTGCTCGGTGAGTGTGCCCGCAAGCGCGTAGCCGACAAGCGCGTTCCGCGAGGCCGCGGGCACGTCCTCTCGCGAAAGGAATCGAGCGACGCGGCGGAAGGCGTCCGCACCGTAGAAGTCGTCAGCGTTCACGACGGCGAACGGTCCGACAAGAAGATCGCGGCAGGCGAGGACGGCATGGCCGGTTCCCCACGGCCGGACGCGGGGCAAGGGCGCGGAATGTGGACTCGGAAGGTCGTCGAGGCGCTGGAGGACGAAGTCCGTCCCGCAGCGGCCGGCGAGCTCGGGGCTCAGCCGTTCGCGCAACACGGCTTCAACCTCGTCGCGGACGACGAAGATGATGTGCGAGAATCCCGCGGACACTGCGTCGAAGACGGAGTAGTCGAGCAGAATCTCGTCACTAGGCCCCACCGGTTCGATCTGCTTCACCCCGCCGAACCGGCTCCCCATGCCCGCCGCGAGGACAACCAGGGACAGCTTCCGCTTGGCCATCGTGCCTCCTCCCTCGGAGTCTACGGAAGGGACCTCTCTAGGTCGAACCGCCGTCGACAGCCGGCGATCGGACCTCCGGCTTCGGCGCGCTCGGGCCGCGCCCGGGGAACGGAAAGCGCTCCCCGATGACCAGCAGGAAGCCGGCGCCCGACACGCCGGCCATCGTGAGGAACATGCCGCGGAACCCCACCAGCGGCACGAGAACGCCCGCAAGGAGCGGTCCCAAGAGGCCGCCGAACCCGCGCGCCATCTCGAACAGCCCCAGCATCGTCCCCTGCCGTTCGACCGACACTCGGTCGCCAATGTGGGCCGTCGACCCGATGTAGAGGGAACTGAAACCTATCCCCAGGACAACGTAACTCAGAGCCATCATCGGAACGCCGTTCGCCATAGCGAGAATGCACGGCAGGAGCGCCGAGAGGCCGAAGCCAAGCAGGAACACCCTACGCCTGCCGATTCGGTCAGCGACCCATCCGAACGCGACAAGAGCCACCACCTGCGTGAGAGTGTTGAGCGAGCTGACAGTGCCCATCAGGATCGGCGGGATGCCGAGGTCATCCATGTAGACGTAGAGGAGGGCAAACGCGCCGTTCGTCCCGAACTGACGGAGGATTGTCCCAAGGTAGAGGCGCACCAGCCCGGCTTCGCGGAGGGCATGCCACATGAGCTGCCGGGGCATGGGGACCGGCCTCGGCTCGCGCGGTAGGCGGAGGATGAACAGCGCAGCCGCCACGGGGAGGAACGCCATGAGGATGAACCCATTCTGGTAGCCGAGCCCCTCCAGCACGGCGCCAGCGCCCAGAGCGCCGAGGGAGAACCCGAGCGAACGCGCGGACGAGTTGTACGACATGCCGCGAGCCCGAGTCGCAGTGACGCTGGCCGCCGAGATCATGGCAAGGCTCATCGACGCGAAGCCGATGTCCATGAACGCGCGGGCGAACGACATGGCGACGATGACTCCGTTGCCGGGAAGCGGCGCCAGAACCGCGATGGAAGCCGCAACGCCAGCGGAGGTCAGGATGAGGAAGCCCCGCCGGCCGGCGCGATCCGACAGTCGGCCCCAGAAGTAGCTCCCTGCGAGGACACCCACCGAACCGAGGCTCGATGCGGCGCTGATGAGGAACACCGAGGCGCCACGCTCCTTGAGAAAGAGCTGAACGAGCAGGCCGAGCCCGCCGCTAGAGATCGCGACGAGGACTGCGGACGTCGCGAGAGGCAGGTTGATCCGGCCGGAGACAGGAGTCGGCGCAAGCTCAGGTGCGTTCACGCCGCGAGGGTACGTCGTGTCCACCGCCGCCGCCAGCAGAAGTGCGCCGACCCACGGCGTGCTTCTCCTCCCCCCCCGGCTGAGCTTGGCGTGCCGATCCTCCGGAGGCGCGGGTTGCCCGCCCGAGCCCCAAGATAAGGGAGGACGTGCTAGAGTATCACGACAGGTACAGAGTGCTGCCCTAAAGGAGGAGCCTGTGCAAGCCCTTATTGCGTCCGTCCTCTTGGCCGCCTGCGCCGCCAGCGGCTGTCTGGCGGAGTCGTTGCCCAACGCGACCGGTCATCAGGCGACCGGTTTGCGCGTGGTCTTCTCGGAGAAGGTCACGATCGATGACCACGACGACAGCCTGCCCAACGTGTCCACAACGGGGAAGGCGGCGGAGATCACCCTCTCCGGCGGCCGAGTTCCGGTTGGGACCTCCTTCCGTCTCAGTTGGAGGCCCGGCAACGCGAGTCTTGTGGACTACGAGTGGCAGTACACCGGATCGGACAGAGACGGCCCCGTCGCCTTCGCCGACCCGGGGCTGGAAGACGCGCTGCGCGGAGCCGTGCCTCGACTTGCGGGCCCAATCCGCGGGGCGGAGCTAGCTTCGATCACGCAGTTGGACGCGGACGGGCGGGAGATCGCTTCTCTCGCGGGCCTCGAGCAAGCAACAGATTTGACGGTTCTTGGTGTCTCTGACAATCAGATCACGGACCTGAGCCCTCTGGCCGAATTGGCGAAGCTGAGACACCTGGATCTTGGCCTGAACATGTTTGAGGACCTATCCCCTCTTCGTGACCTCAGCGCGCTCGAGGAGCTCTACGTCGAAGGGAACTACATCTCCGACATCAGCCCTCTTGCAGCGCTTGTGAACCTCACGACACTCGACGTCTCATTCAACTCCTTGGCGGACCTCACGCCCCTCGCCCGACTCACCCGCCTGACAGACCTGCGCATGAAGGCAGTTGGAGCTCGCGACCTATCCGTCGTGTCCGGGATGACGTCACTCTGGCGGCTTGACGCCTCGTGGAACGACATCGACGACGTCGAGCCGCTGGCCTCCCTGACGGAGCTCGTGGGCCTGGACGTGTCGAGGAATCGGATCGAGGATCTCACTCCTCTCGCAGGCCTCACGAAGCTCAAGGTGCTGGAGGCTGAGGGAAACCTCATCCGCGATGTCTCCCCACTGGCCCGTCTGATGCGTCTGTCTGACTTGGGGCTCGGGGTCAACGAGGTGCGAGACATCTCGCCTCTCTCCGCGTTGACGGGCCTCAGAACGCTCATTCTGTATCACAACGGCATTACGGACGTCTCCCCCCTGGGACGTCTCCCTGCGCTCTGGGCTTTGGACCTGGCCTACAACGAGGTCTTGGATGTCTCGTCACTCGCAAGGCTCGAAACTCTCGAGTACCTCGTGCTGGCAGGGAATCACGTCCGGGACATGAGTCCCCTTATCGAGCTGGAGAATCTGCAGACGCTGCAACTTCAAGGCAACGAACTCGCGTCTCTCAAGCCTTTCAAGGGCATGGGGAGGCTCTGGTGGCTCGACCTCTCCGGGAATCGGATTGCCACGCTTGAAGGATTCCCGTCCGGCTGGCTTGAGGCAGATTCGTCCGACGGGGTCTATGGCGGCTACGACTTCAGCTGCTTCTATGCGAACATCGATCTCTCGGGCAACCAGATCGCGGATCTGGCCCCCCTCGTGGCGGCCCTGAAGGCGAAGTCAGGATACTGGATCGACCTACGCGGCAATCCCCTCGACCTCTCGCCAGGCTCACTGGTCCTCGGCCAACTCGAAGCTCTCCAAGCGACTCAGGCCCAAGTGTGCACGGGCACGCTCGTGAACACAGAGAGCTTCGAAGACGGCGGGGACTGGTATCAGGGCGCCGATGCAGCGGGGAAGATCGAAGTCGCCGGAGGCGAGTATCGGATGGCTCTCCAGCCAGAGGAGAGCCTCACCGTCTGGAGCACCACGGCGGGACCCTTCCTCGACCAGCTACGAGTGTCGATCGACGCGGAATGGGAGCGGGGAGCAGAGGTAGTGGTCGCAATCGTTGCGAAGATACGGGGCAATGATGAGGAGGATTGCAGCTTCCTCGTCAGGAGTTCTGGCGAGGTGAGTTTCACCGAGTGGAGCGCATCCGCAGGGGTGATGTGGCGCAGCGACTGGACGCCGTGCCCGGCGTCGGTCATGAACCCGGAGAAGAACCGGCTGGCCATGACCCTGACCGGGGAGAGTGTCGTGTGCGAGCTCAACGGCACGATGGTGCTCGTCGTCCCGCTAGAAGACGATCCCTGGTTGGCAGCCGAAGGAGGCTATGTAGGCCTGTATGTCGAGAACCTCTCGACGACGCGGGACGCGCGGATCCAGTTTGACGACTTGGTGATGGAAGAACTGCGCTAGCGAAGCGGTGGCGCATGCTCCGCCGCCCGCGAGTAGACGGTCAAGTCCTGTTCCTCTTCTTCGGTCGCGCCTTCGGAAGCGGCTGACAGTGGGGGCAGATGAACGACGCTGTCGAACCTGTCTTGATCTTCTCGATCGACGCCCCGCACTCGGGACAGGGTTTGCCCTCGCAGTAGCCTACAAGAAGTTCAGAGGCCGTGAACCCGCCCGCCTTTCCATCGAGATCGACTTCGTAGAACGCAGCGCCCACGGCGATGCTGCGTTCGAGCTCGGCGCGGATGGCGCCGTGGAGGCGATCGACATCGCCTCGCGACAACGAGGGAATCGGCCGCAGCGGGTGAAGGCAAGCGCGGAAGAGGATGTCGTGGATGTAGGCATTGCCGATTCCAGCGAGGTTCGACTGATCGAGAAGCAGCGACTTGACTCCGCCACGGCGCCCGGCGAGAAGCGCCCGGAACTCGTCGAGCGAGACGTCGAGCGCGTTGGGGCCGAGGCTCGCCAACATCGCATGCTCGCTCAGGCGGCCAGGTGGCGCGTAGTGTGCATAGCCGAACCACCAGAAGTTGACGACGAGCGACTCGCTGTGATCAAGGTTTAGGCGAACGCGCCACTTGTTCGGCAGCTTACCCGTCGGCACAAGCAGGATCTCGCCACCCATCCCTAGGTTCAGCAGAAGGTGTCCGTTCGATGTCTCGACGAGCAGCCACTTCCCGCGATGCGCCACGCTGCGAATCCTCGCGCCGACGAGTCCGCGACGGAACTCATCCACTGCAACGTTGAGGCACTTGGGCTGGAGAACCTCGATCTCGCGGATCGCGCGGCCAGCGAGCCGCTCATTCATTTCCCGCGAGCGACAGACGATCTCGGGCAGTTCAGGCATTGGCATCCTCCTGCTGGAGATCCTGCAGCATGCCCGCGATGCGTCGCAGCCGCGTCTCAACCGGACGGCGGACTCTCCCAGAGCCGAGGGTCCTGCCGGTAGTAGTGCGCCAGCTCGTCGAACAGCGCAGGCACGTCGCGCGACAACCCGTGAGGCTCCTGAAAGAAGCGTTCGGTCGCGACGGCGAAGAACTCCGCGGGGCTTGTGGCGCCGTACGAATCGAGGGCGCCGGGCTCGTGGCTCTCGGAGCGGGCACGGAGCTCAGCATACTCATCGGCCATCACGCGCGCCCACTGGCTGTACCGCGCAGGAGACGCGAGAGGGGGAGCGCCATCGAACCCTCCGGACTGGGCGTCAAGGAGGTGAGCGAACTCATGGAAGACGATGTTCCTGCCTCCGTTCGCGCCCGAAGCGCCCCGCAGGGTTGCGTCCCACGACACGACCACCGCGCCGCGGGCGCCCGTCTCGCCAAGCCGCACCTGCGTGCCCTCGCGAACGAGCCCGACCTCGTCGCACACTCGCTGTCGCACCAGATACTCACCTGGGTAGACGATCACCGAGGCGAGTCCCGGGTAGATGTCGCTACCCCGATGCAGCAGGAGGAGGCAGGCTTGAGCGGCAATCGTGACGCGAATCTCGTCGGTGACCTCAAGCCCGGCCGCGCCATCGAACCGCTTCTCAGCCAGGAAGACCAGGACGAGTCCGTCGAGTTCCGCGCGGTCTTCCGGGGACAGGCGAGCGTGGCGAGGGAACGTTCGGCGAAGGATGTCGGTCCACGCGGCGGGGAAGCCGCGGCGGCGGATGCGGCCGCGTCGCCATTCGCTCCACTTCCAGAAGGCCATCTGACAAGGGTACCGGAACAGGCTCCCGCGGTTCCACGCGGGCGGCAGAGGCCGGGGCTGCCTGAAAGACAAGCCGAAGCGCCCTAGGCAACTCGCGAGACGTTGAGGTAGACTCACGCCTTGTCCCCGCCGGAGGGGCGGGGTGGAGTCACGACCAGGAGGTCGGTGCCATGGGGCAGTAGAGGGTCGCCGAGAGGGTCCAGGATTGGATTTCATTCGCGAGATCGTCGCAGCCGACGTAGCGGCCGGGAAGAACGATGGGCGAGTCCATACCCGTTTCCCGCCGGAGCCGAACGGCTACATCCACATCGGACACGCGAAGGCTTTTCTTCTGAGCTACGGGATCGCGCAAGAGCACGGCGGGATGTTCAACCTCCGCTTCGACGATACGAACCCTGCGAAGGAAGAACAGGAGTTCGTCGACGGGATCATCGACGACATGCGCTGGCTTGACGTCGATTGGGGCGACAGGCTCTTCTTCGCTTCGGACTACTTCGAGCAGCTCTATGAGTGGGCCGAACTCCTGATCCGCGAGGGCAAGGCGTACGTGTGCGATCTCTCGCCGGAGGAAGTGGGCAAGTACCGCGGGACCGCGATGGAGCGCGCCGGACAGGCGGTCACTCCCCCCGGAAAGGACAGCCCGTACCGGAACCGATCGCCGGAGGAGAGCCTCGACCTGTTCCGTCGCATGCGCGCGGGAGAATTCCCCGACGGCTCGCGGACGCTGCGCGCCAAGATCGACATGGCGCATCCGAACCTCAACATGCGCGACCCGGTGATGTACCGGATCCTCCGCGCCACCCATCACCGGACCGGCGACTCGTGGTGCATCTACCCGACGTACGACTGGACCCACGGGCAATCTGACGCGATCGAGGGAATCACGCACTCGTTGTGCGACCTCGCGTTCGAGAACCATCGCCCGCTCTATGACTGGTTCCTCGACAACCTCCCCGTACCGTGCCGGCCACGGCAGATCGAGTTCAGCCGCCTGAACGTCACCCACACGGTGATGAGCAAGCGCAAGCTGCGCCGACTTGTCGAGGAAGGGCACGTGCACGGCTGGGACGATCCACGAATGCCGACCTTGCGCGGCCTGCGTCGGCGCGGCTACACGCCTGAGGCGATTCGAGCATTCATTCGCGGCGTCGGGGTGACGAAGGCGGAGGGGATGGTCGACTTCGCCTACCTTGAACACTGCGTGCGACAGGACTTGAACCTGCGTGCGGCGCGGGCCATGGCCGTCCTAGATCCCGTTCGCGTCGTCATCACCAACTATCCTGAGGGTGAGGTCGATTGGCTCGACGCGGTGAACAACCCCGAGAATACGGCGGCTGGGACGCGGAAGGTCCCGTTCTCTCGCGAGCTATGGATCGAGCGCGAGGACTTCATGGAGGATCCGCCGAGCCAGTACTTCCGGCTCGCCCCGGGGCGCGAGGTGCGGCTGCGGTACGCGTACTTCGTCCGCTGCGAGGATGTCCTGAAGGATGCAGCGGGCGAGGTCGTCGAGATCCGCTGCACCTATGACCCGAAGACCCGCGGCGGCGACTCGCCGGACGGGCGAAAGGTCAAGGCGACGCTGCACTGGGTGTCGGTGCCTCACGCCGTGAACGCCGAAGCTCGGTTGTACGATGTCCTCTTCCCTGCGGAGAAGCCCGAATCGGTGGAAGAGGGTGACGACTGGCTTGCCGGCGTGAATGCGAAGTCGCTGGCGATGGTCGGCGGCTGCAAGCTCGAACCCTCTCTGGGCGACGCGAAGCCGGGAGACCGATTCCAGTTTGAGCGAAAGGGCTACTTTGCCTGCGACACCGATTCCGCTTCTGGTCGCCTCGTGTTCAATCGCACCGCGACGTTGCGCGATACGTGGGCGAAGGCTCAATCGAGCGCCTAGGTCTCGCCCGCTGACGATGCGGGCAGCTATACTGCTGCGCAGCGGCGGGAAAGGAGTCAGGATGAGGCTTCCGAATGGCACTCGTTTGCAGAGCCGAGCCAGAACTCGCCTCACGCTCGTTGCTGCGCTGGTTGCGGGTTGGGTCGTATCGTTCTGCGCGATGGCGGCAAGCATTGCCGCCACCGGCAGCTGGTCGCCGACCATCGGACAGTCAAACGCCTGCACCCCATCCGGTTGCCTTCCGGGCTGTGCCGACTCGTGTGCGGCTGGGAACGACCTCCAATCGACGTACGAGAGCGGGGCGGACATCGTCACCCTTGATGTCGACGTGGACGTCGAGGGCGTGACGTACGAAGTCCAAGTGAGGCGCGACAATTCGTGGGCGGGGACGCGGCAGACGCGGGACTGGGCGATCTCCGTTGGCGCGAGGCGGACGACCGGGAGCGGGGATTGCACGACGTGCGCAGGCGGCACCGAGTACCAGACCGTGACGACGAGTTACGCCGCGCTATTCACGCTAACGGCGGACGGATCGGACATCCCGATCCAGATCGAGCTGACCGGCTTCGGCATCTACTGCCCAATTCAGGCCTACGCGACGCTCTTGTCGTTCCGACTCGTCAGGGTCTCCGACGGAGCGTTGCTCGCCACGGCGGGCGATTGCTCTGTGAATGCGACCGTGGAGCGCATCCTGTACTTCTCTCCGGGAGCCGCACCGGGCAACCAGACCACTCTAACGATCTCCTCTGCGGTCGCCGGAAGTCCGCCGGCGACCGTGTACACGTCGGACGCGAAGTACAAGATCACGACGAACGGGACGGCATCCGACGCGAGCCAGAAGATCACGGGCAGCATCACCTCCGCGCTCCCCGCCGGGGTCACGTTGGCCATCCGCCTCACCCCGCCTCCTGGCGGCGCCTATCAGGCAAGCGGCGGGAGCTACGTCGTGATGTCGAACACGCAAGCCCACGATCTCGTCCTTGGGATCGAATCCACAGCCGAGAAGGGCCTGACCGTCGCGTGTCGCCTCGAGGCGACGGCTGCCGCTGGAGTCGTCGCGCTCGGCTCGACAGACCTGACGCTGACGATCGTCGTGACATAGGCGTAGCGTCCAGAGACCGCGATCTGCGGGCAGCGGCAGCGCCGGCCGCAACCCGGAGTTCTGGCGAGGAGATGGACAAGCGCCGTTCTTTTGCGTAGGCTCTCGGCTCGTTGGGGAGAAACGTGGCTGGGGAGGGGCGATCGACGATGAGCACCCGGAGGAGCGTCACTCTCATCCTAGCACTGCTAGCCGCGTCCGCCGCGTCGGCGCACGGAGCCGAGACAGCCCATGTCGTCATCACCTACGAAGTGACGGAGATCGACTCAATCGAGACGAACGTCGAGCTTGTGACGCTTGTTCTCGATTCGGGTGCTGCTGGGGTCGGCCTCGACATTGCCGAGGACTCGACGACGGTGACGTACAGCATCACGACCAACGCGCCAGCCGGAAGTCGGAAGATCGTCGCCTCGATCGACTCGGAGCTTCCGCCGGGAGTCTATCTCACGCTCCAGATGGAGCGTCCAAGCCCTGAGTGCACGCCCGTGACGCTGGGACTGTGGACGGGTCCGGAGGACGTCATGTTGGGAGTGGGCGCCGTCGTACAGGCAAACCTCTGGATGGATTTCCAGCTCTCGGCAGACGTCGAGGCGGGCGTCGTGCCCCTCAACTCAACGACACTCACACTCACCATCGTGAACGCCTAGCTTCGACCCGAGACTAGGCAGGCAAGTTCGCGCGTTACTCATCGGTGACTGGGATCACAGACCCAGCCGGCACCTCCGTGCTAGACTCGGGGCACTTCCGGAAGGAACCCGGGAGCGCGGGGTCTCGGATCTCCGCGACCACGAGAGGAGTCCAAGGCGGAGGCCAGGCGCGGCAGTCTGCAGTCTCAAGAGAGATCAACGTATCTGCTTGCATCGTGGAATAGGTACAGCATCCACCGCGTGCCGTGGCTGCTAGTCAGGCAGGATCGGAAGAAGACAGGAGGAGAGGCGTATGAAGCGTGGTTCGGTAGCGATTCTGGCGGGCGTGATCGTCCTCGCGATCGCCGGGGCGATTCTGGCCGAGGAGTACTGCACCGTCGTCATCAACTACGAGGTGGACGAGATCAACGCGATCGACACCAACGTCGCGCTGGTGGACCTGGTGATCGACACGGCGACTGCCGGGTCGGCCCCCGATCCGGCCATTGACACAACGACGGTCACGTACATGATCACGTCGAACGGCGGGACCGACGCGCACAAGATCACGGGTGTGGTCGACGATGACATGGATGCGATCGGTCTCTTGCTCGAGGTCGCTCTTGCGGCGCCGACGGGCGCTTTGAGCCCGGGCTATGTCGAGATGCTCACGTCCGCGAGCGATCTCGTCACGGGAATCGACTCGCTGAACGAGACCGGCCTTCAGGTCAGCTTCCGACTGACGGCCACCTCGACCACGCCACCCGTCGTGGGCTCGACGACGCTCACCCTGACGATCGTCAACACGTAGTCCTGACAGTGAGAGTCAAGGAGTCGGGGGGCGGCCGAGCGGCCGCCCCTTCCTCTTGAACGGCAAGGAGACAGCAGGGATTGCGGGTGCGCCGCGACCTCGGGTACTCTGAGGCCGGACTCCGTCCACGGTGGCACGCGCGGAAAGAGGAGGGGACCGGTGAGACAGCGAGATGTAGGTCGGTGGATCGTCGGAGCCGTTGCCGCGGCCGCGTGGTTCGCCCTGGCCGCCGCAGGCGCGGGCGCGCAGATCGCGGTCAGCGGCGGGCTTGACGCCGAATTCGTCTGCGCGCCGGGCGACATCCTCGAGGGGACGATCAGCGTGTCCAACTCGAGCGACGCCGCCGTCGACGTGACGATGACGCAGGTCGACTACCTTTTCTTCTTCGATGGGTCCAACTCCTACGCCGAGCCGGGATCCACGCCGCGCTCCAATGCACCATGGATCGCTCTGCCGGCCGGCGAGCGCGTCACCGTGCCCGCCCAATCCATCGCCGTGGTGAGCTACCGCGTGACGATCCCGAACGATCCTGCGCTCGTCGGCACGTACTGGAGCATGATCCTCATCAAGCCTGTGGACTCGTCCCCGGCGCCGGAGGCCGCCGCCGACCAAGTGGGGATGCGTGTCGTCGTCCAGTACGGGTTCCAGATCGTCACGACGATCGATGACACCGGCGAGAGAAGCTTAGAGATCGTCGGGCATAGCCTGCTGCGAACCGACGAGGGAGTCGTGCTTCAGATGGACGTCGAGAACAATGGCGAACGATGGCTGCGTCCGGACGTCTGGCTTGAACTCTACGACGCGCTGGGCACGCTCGTCGGCCGGTACGACGGGACGCGAATGCGGATTTATCCCGGCTGTTCCATCCGCCAGCGGCTCGTCATCGGCAGCATTGCGAGCGGACCGTATCAGGGCCTCGTTTTCTTCGACAACGGCGACGACTTCGTGCGCGCGGCGCGCTACACGCTCAACTTCTAGGCGCCGGATGGGAGGGTGTCGCAGCGCCGGCGGGGTGCAGCGAACTTCCAGGGCCAACAGGTCGAACGTCCCGTAGCGACGGGCGGCGTGGCCGGAGCGAGATTCCGGTCGTCGGTCATTCTTCTGAATAGAGCGCCGACCATGAGACGACGACCTTCAGCCCAGACTGCTTTGCTGTCTAGCTTCGTCCTAGCGCTTGTCGCGCTGCCCGCGCTCGCTACGGTGTCGATCGACAACGTTTCGCACGGTGTCTCTGTCTCTCCGCCGGGCACGCTGACGCTCGTCGTTCGCGTCACCAACACTGGGTCGATCCCCGATACGTTCGCCGTCCACTCGATGCCGCCGCACCGGTGGAGCGAGATCGATCTTGGCACGGATGTTCAAGTCAGCGCCGGAGCCTCGGAGACGGTTCTCCTGGTCCTCCGCTGCCCGGCGGGCACGCCCGCGGGGGTCTACGAGGTGCCGCTTCAGGCCATCTCCCTGGTCAATCCCTCTGTGACGTCCGAGGCGTTTCAGACGGTGACGGTCTTGGCAGTCGCCGGCGTCCATCTTGCGGTCGGCGTCCAGGACCAGGGAGCGCTGCCCGGCGATCTGGTCGTGTACCCCCTGGTCATCTACAACTGTGGCAACAGCCGAGCCGAGTTCGAACTCTCGGCCTTCTCCCCCGCCGCGCCTACAGTCGAGATCGTTCCAGCGTTCCTCGATATTCCTCCCGGAGGGCAGGCCAAGGCCGTCGCGCGCCAGGCCATCTCGGCCGAGGCGACGCCGGGAGATCTCGTGCGGATGGCTCTCACGGTGACCGCGCGGCTCGATCGGCAGGTCTCCGACTCTGCGGTTCTCACGACCGAAGTGCTGCCACCGCCGCCCGACGCGGTCGGTGGGTCACTGATGCAGCACCTGCCCGCGATCGTCCGGTTCGCCGTGGGAGAAGACGTGTTCAGCGGTCAGGTCTCGGGCGACGTCGGCCTATCGTTCGCCGGCGACGTCGAGGATGGCTCCCTGTCTGTCGACCTCGGCGTGCGGTCGTGGTTCGGGCCCTCCCCTCTCGAGGTCCACTCGGTCTCGATCCTGTACCGTCGCGACATGACTTCGTTCGCGATCGGCGACACCGCGAAGCACCTGACAGATCTCGTCGGGATCTCCTGCCGCGGCGGGGTGCTGGAGATCGACGCGGAGAACTACGGGCTCATGTTCGTCGGCGGCGGGCTCCGGCGCGAGACTCGGGCCGGCGGGCGGTTGGTCATTGGCCCGGAGGCGCTGAACGTCGGCCTCGCTTACGTAGACTCGCGAAGTGCCGGTGACGCTGAGTCGATCTGGAGTCTCGCGGTCGCGACACGCCCGTTCGATGTTGTATCACTGCAGCTGGAGGGAGCGCTCGGCGAGCACAACAGCGTCGCGAGCCAGGGGTTGCTGCTGGCCTCCCAGGTGGATGCGGGGCCATTCTATCTCGACGTCAAAGTGCTCTCGGTGGGCACGGAGTTCCCCGGCGCTCACGGCGACTCGGCCGGGATCCTCATCGCCCAGCGGCTCCACTTGCCTGAGCTGACACTCGGCGGGTCGTTCGCCCACACGTGGGACGACACCAGCGCCTCGCCCCTCGTCGAGCGCACGATCCGCGAGCGACTCGAACTCGACGCGTCGGGCACGCCAGTCCTCGACGGGCCGAGCTTGCGCGGCGAGTTCGGACTTCTCTGGGATCACGGCGAGAATCCGACGTGGAAGGATCTCGCCCGCCTGCGCCTCGCGTTCGCAGCGCGCGGCGGCATCGGGGCCTTTCCCTACAACCTGTCCGCGGAGCGCGTCGATCGAATCGATCATGTCCTCGGAGCATCGACGCGCGACGTGACGATCGTCGCCGGCTGCGGAATGACTTTCGACAGCTACAGTCTAGGACTCACGCTGATTCATCGCCAGGCGAAGGACCTCATCACCGAAGTGGTGACGGACGCATCGACGAGTGTCGCGTTTCGCTTCGACTCCTCAGGCGCGCCGTGCACTGTGGAGCTAAATCTTGGCAACACCGACAACCAGTTCGACGCCGGCCTGTCCCTCGCGCTCCGGCTGGCGGATGGGCTCGACTTCACCCTTGCCACAACGACGGGATGGGATCGCGCGGCTTCGTCCCAGCTGGAGCTGGGCTGGTCGACAACGCTCAACTACCAACTCAACCTGCCGCTTCCATTCCTCCTCAGCAAGGGACGGCTCGCCGGGCGCGTGTTCGTCGACGCAAACGGCAATGGACGGAGCGACCCGGGCGAGATCGGCCTTGGGAACGTCGTTCTTGTGCTCGACGGGACCCGCGCGCTCACGGGCGCGGACGGACGATTCCGCTTCTCCCCGCTTCCACCAGGCAGCTACTCGCTCCGCGTTGCCAACATACCCCTGGACTACGTTTTCCCCACTCTCGCTGCGACTCGTGCGGAGCTCGAGGCCGGAGGGACGGCCGACGTCTCTCTCCCTGTCGTCAAGGCAGCGAGCCTGCGCGGCCGGGTCGACGTCGTTCCGGCGCCGAGTTCGAGCGAGGCGGGCAGCGGCCTCATCCTCGCGGGAGAGGGCCAGACCACGACCGTCCTTGCCGGGATTGCGATCACCCTAGAGAGCAAGGATGGCGAGGCGCTGCGCACGGTGAGCAATGCGGCGGGGGAGTTCCACTTCGATCGACTGCGCCCGGGAGAGTGGACGATCCGCGTGGCGCGCGATGAGCTTCCGCGATTCCACTCTCTGCCGGAAGAGGAGACCGTCGTTCGTCTCGCCGCTGGAGAGAGGGCTGAGGTCGGTGTGAACGTGCTCGTCGAGCAACGCCCGGTCGAGGTCATCGACGGCGGCACCCTCTACTAGTCCGAGCTAGGCAGCGCCTGCGATCCTCCTCTCGAGGCGGCTCGTCCACGTCAAGGGCTCTGTTCGTGTGGCACCATCCCGATCTGATCGCTCAGGCTTGCCCCGCCGTCGCCTCTCCTGTCCTCGTTCGGTATGCCGTGTCGCCTTAGGGAGGCAGGCCCTCGCGAACCCGTTGTCAGGATCGCCGACGCATGCTAGACTGCGACTCGCGCTCTCCACTAGAGTCGCACAGGGCGGGAAGTAGGAGTTCGGATGCTACAGACCGTCCATGATGTCGCGTCGTCAGGGATTCAGGAGCTTGGCTGCTGGTCCCGTGAGGAACCGAGCTCAGGGAGGTGTCTTGGAGATGGTGCAGCGGCGGAGTTGGCAGAAGTTGGTCGGCATGTTCCTCCTCGTGCTGACCGTGGCGCTTGGCGGCATTGCCCGCACAGGCGCCTGGTTTGACGAGGTGGTCATCTCGCAGGAGAACAATTTGGGAGCTGGCGTGGCGCGCGTCGCCGCAGGCGATGCGGACGCTTTCATCTTCGCTCTCACAGATGCCAGGCTGTTTGCTCAGGTCCGCGAGAATCCGGACCTCGGGTACGTCCGAAACGTCGGCTCGATGAGCGAACTGACGATGAACCCCGTGGGCCCGACCTTCCCCGGGACCGGAGCGCTCAACCCGTTCTCCGTGCCCCGGATCCGGGAGGCCATGAACTACCTATGCGATCGCGACTACATCGCGAACGAGATCATGGGAGGTCTGGCCATTCCGAAGTACACGACTCTTGGACCGTTCGCGGATGCACAAGTCCGCTATCCGGACATGGTCGAAGCCATCGAGGATGAGTACGCCCACGATCCGGCGAAAGCGGCAGCGATCTTCGACGAGGAGATGCCCAAGCTCGGTGCGGTCAAGGCCAACGGGAAGTGGACGTTCAACGGCCAGCCCGTCAATTTGATCTTCCTCATTCGTGTTGAGGACGAGCGACGGCAGATGGGCGACTACATTGCCGGGTTGCTCGAGGACCTCGGGTTCGAGATCACGCGCCTGTACAGGACCGGAGCCGAGTCCTCGCCGATCTGGATGAACTCCGATCCGGCGTTGGGGCTCTTCAATCTGTACACGGGCGGCTGGGTCACGACCGCCATCGCGCGTGACCAAGGGACGAACTTCTCGTACTACTACACGAAGGTCGGCCGGAGCGAGCCGCTGTGGCAGGCGTACGAGAACGACCCCGCGTTCTTCACTGTGGCCGATGCGCTTTGGAACAACGCTTTCGATAGCATGGCCGAGCGTGAGGAGCTGTTCGAGCAGGCGCTGTCGCTCGCGATGAAGGAGTCGCACCGCGTCTGGCTCGTCGACCGCACGGCATTCTCCCCGTACGTCAAGAACTTCAGAGTGGCCGCCGACGTCGCGGGCGGCATCTACGGCTCGCAGGCGTGGGGCTGGACGGCTCACTTCGAGAACGCCGATGGCACGCGTCAGGAAGGTGGGACGTTCCGCGCGCTCGTGAACAGCATGTTGAGCAACCCGTGGAACCCGATTGCCGGGTCGAACTGGGTCTACGACATGTTCCCGATTCGCGCAACGGGAGAGCAGGCGTTCGTGCGCGACACCCGCGACGGACTCCTCTGGCCGCTGCACTTCGAGCGTGCCGAGGTGACCGCTCTCAGGGGTCTCCCGATCTCATCGGATCCTCGCCACACGTGGTGCAAGCTGACGTTCGCCGACCAGATCACGGTTCCGGCGGACGCG
The DNA here is from genome assembly GCA_964447445.1 of uncultured Thermotogae bacterium. Lineage (GTDB taxonomy): Bacteria > Bipolaricaulota > Bipolaricaulia > UBA7950 > UBA9294 > CAIOGO01. Next base: position 43,950 of record CAYUSW010000007.1, on the reverse strand, counting down.
TGGTACGACTTCAACGCCACGACGCAGAAGTGGATCACGATCGGCGAGAAGTTCCCGGATGGGACGACGGCCAAGGTGAAGACGGTTGTCTACTACCCGGCGGACTTCTACGAGACGAAGCTCCATGACGGAACCACGGTTTCGATCGCCGACATCGTGCTGGCGATGATCGTTCAGAGTGATCGAGCGAAGCCGGAGAGCAAGATCTATGACGAGGCGGCCGTTCCCGCGTATCGCAGTTTCATGCAGATCTTTAAGGGCTACCGGATCACGCAGCGGGATCCGCTCATCATTGAGTACTACTCCGACTCGTACCAACTCGACGCCGAGCTTCAAGCTGTGAATGGCGGCGTCGTGGCCGGTTCGGCGATCTTCCCCTACTACTCGCAGGGCCCGGGCTTCTGGCATACGGTTACCCTCGGGATCCTGGCAGAGGAGCAGCGGCTGCTGACGTTCGGAACCACGAAGGCAGGAAAGCTTGGCGTACCTTGGGCCAGCTACATTTCCGGGCCTTCGCTCGACATCCTGCGCGACATGATGCTTCAGTGTCTGAGCACGGGATACCGGCCGTACGAGCCCACGATGGCGGAGTTCCTGCCGCTGTCGGAAGCGGTGGCTCGCTGGACGCTGCTCGAGAACTTCTACGCGAAGATGGGCCACTTCTGGGTCGGCAGCGGTCCGTACTACCTCGAGAAGGCCTATCCCATCGAGAAGGTTGTCGTCCTGAAGCGGTTCGCGGACTATCAGCTCCCGTCTGAGCAGTTCATGTTCCTGCTCAACCCGCTGCAGTAGGAGGCGGCAGGCTGGAGTATGTGGACGAAGGGGCTGCTGCGGCGCATAGCGGCAGCAGCCCCATCTTAGGTTCCGCTCCGAGTGGAGGGTGAAGCCGCCTCTGAGAGGAGGAGCGCCGCCTTGAAGACCCTACTGACGATCGGCCGCTATCTGTTGGTGAAGTCCGTGGTGCTCGGCATCACTGTGGTCATCGGCTGTTACCTCATCGTCCTGATCGCCAACATGGGCGGCGCGTTGGACGAAGTGCGGAAGGGCGAGATCCGCTCCAACGTTGGGTCCGCGATCTTCCTCGACCCGGCGAACCGAGGAATCCCCGCCACGGTGCTCAGAGAGATGGTCGACGAGACCGCCGAGATCGAGTTTCGCCGCTTGGGACTGGATCGCCCGTTCTTTCCGTGGCGCAGCCTAGATTACCTGTTCACCGCGTTGTCACTTCGCTTGGGAATCGCAGAGCAGATGACCAGCGACACGGGTTCGCGCGAGGTACGCCAGATCTTGGCGGAACGACTCCCGGCAACGCTTCTCCTGTTCACGACGTCCAGTCTGCTCTTGTTCTTCCTCGCGATTCAGGTTGCGTTGTACCTCTCACGCCGCTACGGCAGCGTGATCGACAAGACCCTGGTCGGCCTTGCTCCGCTGTCGTCCGCCCCGGGGTGGTTCTACGGCATCTTCATGATTCTCATCTTTGCCGCGGTGCTGCGCGTCCTTCCGTGGGGCGGACTCGTCAAGGTCCCACCGCCGAAGGAACCGCTCGTGTACGCCGTGAGTGTGCTGCAGCACATGATCCTCCCGATTCTCGCGATCACGCTCGGGGCGGTCTTTGCCAACATCTACAGGTGGCGGACGTTCTTCCTCATCTACTCAAGCGAAGACTACGTCGAACTGGCCAAGGCCAAAGGCCTGTCGCGCCGAGAGATCCAGCGCCGTTACATCCTGCGGCCGACGCTTCCGACCATTATCACCAGCTTGATGCTCCTGCTGATCACGACGTGGCAGGGGCAGATCATCCTTGAGACGGTGTTCAACTGGCCGGGACTCGGGCGCCAGTTCCTGGTCGCCGTGAACTTCAACGACACGCCGGTCATCCTCGGTACGCTCGTGATCTACGGGTATTTGCTGGCGGGGACTCTGCTCCTCCTGGAACTCATCTACGCCGTGGTGGATCCGCGCGTCCGGGTTGGTGGGGGGAGGCGATGAACCCATGAGCAGCTTCCTGCGCGGTCTGAAGGAGTTGCGTCGGTACCCTTCGGCCATTGTTGGGCTGGCCATCATCGGCCTATTGGTGGTCGTGTCGATGTACGCCATGATCGCCATCCCTTACGGCGAGGCCATCCGTCTCTGGCGGGGAGGCCCCGGCGTGTGGGATGAGACGCCGCGGAACGCGGTGCCCGTGTGGTTCGACTGGTTCACGAGCGAGCGGCTCGCAAGGACGATCTCGGTCGACTCTCGCACCGACGGCACCCGGACCGTTGAACCGCTCGGCGACGGGAAGGTGCGCGTCCGGCACACCTTGGCGTTTGACTTCCCGTACACCACGTTCCCGACGGAGCTGTCGCTCTTTTCTGCTGCGACCTACGAAGGCTCGCGGACCAAGTTCTCCGTGACGTGGGTGAAGCCCGATGGATCGACGAGCCCCATCGTCTCCGGCCGTGGCATGCGAGCGAGCGACATCTACTACATGTCCCTCGACAATCAGCTTCGCGACCGGATGCCCTACACGGCGGCTCCGGAGAAGGGGTTGTTCATCGATTCCGCAGCAACAGCTCCAGCGGCCGAGTGGAGTCCCCGCCGGGGCGAATACAAGCTGGTCGTGGAGGCGGAGATCCCCGAGACCGCCGCATTTGAGTCGAGGCTCGTCGTGTTCGGGCAAGCGTACGGGCTCGCCGGCACGGACAACCTCCGCCGCGACATCATGATCGCCCTTCTCTGGGGCACTCCCCTCGCCCTATTGTTCGGCCTTGCCGCCGCCGTCGGGGCGAACACCGCGACGTTCGTGCTCGCGGGCATCGGAACGTGGTTCGGCGGGCGTCTGGATGGGCTGTTCCAGCGACTCACCATGCTGACTCTGCTCATCCCCCTCCTGCCGCTCCTGATCATGGTCGGGCACTTCTTCGGGCGGAGTCTGTGGGTCATCATGGGAATCGTCATCCTGCTCAGCATCTTCAGCGGGGCCTACCTCACGTATCGGGCCATGTTCCTTCAGGCCAAGGAGGCGCCGTACATCGAAGCAGCCAGAGCCTACGGCGCGAGCAACGGACGGATCATCTTCCGTTACTTGCTGCCGCGGATCGTGCCGGTGCTCTTGCCCACGTTCGTGCTGGTCGTCCCGGTGTTCGTGTTCTTGGAGGCCTCGCTGGCCGTTCTCGGCCTCGGGGACCCGGTGCTCCCGACCTGGGGGAAGCTGATCTACGATGCGCGAGCAGCCGATGCCCTCTACAAGGGCTACTACTACTGGGTCTTGGAGCCGGCCGTGCTGCTCATGGTCACGGGCTTCGGGTTCGCCCTTGTGGGGTTTGCCCTGGACCGGATCTTCAACCCTAGGCTGAGGACGATGTGATATGACGAGCAGGGACGACGTGCTTCGGGTCGAAGACTTGAAGCTTCACTTCCGAACCATGAGGGGGCCCGTGCAGGCCGTGGATGGGGTGAGCTTCGCCTTGGAACGGGGTCCGGCGACGGTCGTTGTCGGGGAGTCCGGCTGCGGCAAGAGCACGCTCGCGAGGGCGATCCTGCGCCTCCTTCCTCGAAACGTTCATGCGTTCGAAGGCAAGGTCTGGCTCAACGGCACGAATGTCATGGCGCTGGGAGAAGAGCAGTTCCGCCAACAAGTGCGGTGGCTGAAAATGTCCCTTGTGTCGCAAGCAGCGATGAACTCTCTCAACCCCGTCATCAAGGTGGGGGACCAGGTTTCCGAGCCGCTGCGCGTCCACCGCATCGTGCCCAACAAGAAGAAGGCGCTGCTTCAGGCTCAAGAGGTGTTTCGGCTCGTTGGGGTATCGAAGGACTTCCTCGATCGTTACCCGTTCGAGCTGTCCGGCGGGATGCGCCAACGCGCAGTCCTCGCAATGGCGCTCGTGACCAGACCCGACATCGTGTTCCTCGACGAGCCGACAAGCGCGCTCGACGTGCTGACGCAGTCGAACATCATGAACGTCCTCAAGGGCATCAAGCGTGACCTCGGCGTCACCTTCATCCTCATCACCCACGATATCGCAACGTCGAGCGAGCTGGCCGATCGGGCGGCCGTGATGTATGCCGGCCAACTCGTCGAGCTCTCCGATGCCCGCCACTTCTTCCGCGAGCCGCTGCACCCGTACTCGAGCGGGCTCATGGCGAGCGTCCCAACGCTGCGTGAAGACAAGGAGCTCGGATTCATTCCGGGCAGGCCGCCGAGTCTGCTGGACCCGCCGAAGACCTGTCGTTTCGCCGAGCGCTGTCCTTCCCGGTTCGACCGGTGCGAGCAGGAGCCGGAGTTGCGGGACGTGGGCAGCGACCGCTGGGTCAAGTGCTGGTTGCACGCGTGAAGTGGGGGAACATGACAGAACAGAAGCGAGTTCCTGGGAGTAGCTTCCGTACGTGGAACGACCTTCGCACAAGACGAGGGCGGACGGCGGAGAACGCACTTCTGTCCGTGCGCGACCTGCGCACCTGGTACGAGCTTCGCAAGTGGGGCTTCTTCCTCTCCGGACATGTGAGGGCGCTGGACGGCGTGACGTTCGACCTCAAGCGCGGAGAGGCAATCACGATTGTCGGTGAGAGCGGGTCGGGCAAGACGACCCTAGCCAAGACGATTCTCGGGCTCGTACCCCCCACAAAGGGCGAACTCGTTCTGGCAGGCGAGCGGCTGGACGGGCGCAACCGGAAGGCACTCGATTGGCTGCGAGCTAACGTCGGTTTCATCCAGCAGGATCCGTACGGGGCGCTCCCGCCGTTCATGACCGTCGAGCGAATCTTGCGCGAGCCCCTGGCGATTCACAAAGTGCCGCGGAGGGACCAGCTCGCCAGGGTACGGGCTGTGATGGAGGAGGTTCGGCTCACCCCGCAGGACGACTTCCTCGACAAGCACCCTCACATGCTGAGCGGGGGGCAACAGCAGCGACTCGTGATCGCCAGGGCGATCGTGCTTGAGCCCAAGCTCGTCGTCGCGGACGAGCCCGTCTCGATGCTCGACGCATCGGTACGCGTCGAGATTCTGCAGCTGCTCCGACGCGTTCAGGAAACGCACAACCTCGGCGTTATCTATATCACACACGACCTGTCGACGGTGCGGTACTTCTCCGAGTACGTGTTCGTCATGTACGCGGCAAGGATTGTGGAGAAGGCGGAGGTCCGCGAACTGATCGGCCACTCTCTCCATCCGTACACGAACGCGCTCCTTGCCGCGATTTCCGACCCGGACCCGGAGAATGCGCACGTCCTCAGGGAGGTTCCACCGGGAGAGCCGCCGAGTCTGGCTCATCCGCCGTCCGGATGCCGCTTCCATCCTCGCTGCAAGCACATGATCGCAGGGTTGTGCGACCAAGACGAACCGCCGACGTTCGAGCCCGTGAAGGGGCATCGCGTCGAGTGTTGGTTGTTCCGCGAAGGAGGGGGCCCTGCGGAGCCCACGCGCCATCCTGCTGACTAGCCTGCTCCTCCTGCTCCTCGCGTGCGGGTTGTCCTTCGCGATGGTGCTACGAATGATCCCGTCGCCGCTGTGGTTGAGCATTCTCACCTACTTCGTCTGCGTCGGAGGGCTCTTCCTCGGCGCTATCGGCGTCGCCGTGTACGTTGGAGAACGCCGACGCTCTGATTGAGGTCGCGCCCGCCGGGTCTTTGCATGGCCGACCCACAAGCGCGTACTATCTCGCCCCGGGGATCAGGAGGGGGACTCGGGTGGAGGTCGGAACTTCGAAGTGCACCGGGACGGCCCACGGCGGGCCGTCTTTCCGTCTCTGGCCAGGGAGGATCGTTGAAACGCGAGAGGGGGGCGGGTACGGGCGACTGCGCGTAGCGGTCGACCGCGGGTTTCCAACGCCCGCGCCCGGGCAATTCGTCATGGTCCGATTCCCTTGGGGACCGGCGCTGCCGCGTGCTATCTCCGCTCTGGCCGCCGGCGACGGGTGGGTCGACGTGTTCATCAAGAGCGACGGCATCTTGCGGGGAGCCATGGCGAAGGCTCCTCGAGACGCTACCCTTGAGGTGCGCGGCCCGTACGGCGTCCCGTATGCCGAGCGGATCGATCGCGGCCGCCGCTACGTCTTGGTGGGGGGCGGATCCGGCGTAGCTCCGCTGCTCCACTTTGCGGAGAGGTACCCGGACTCCGTTGCGGCCTTGGCTCTCGGGTTCCGGTCCGGCGGCGTCCGCCCCCTCTTGCCTGGCATCGACGTCGCCGTGGAAGACGAGAACGGCGAGACCGCCGACGGCCGGCTCACGGGCTCGTGGCACACAGGCCTCGGCATCATTGCCTGCGGCCCGGAGCCGCTGCTCGCGGCTGTCGCTCGCCGTCACCGGGAGGACCCTTCGGCGTTCGTCTCGCTGGAAGTCCGCCTCGGTTGCGGGTTTGGTGCCTGCCGGGGCTGCAGCATCCCGACCCCCGCCGGAATGCGGCGCGTCTGCGTGGATGGTCCCCTGTTCGCCTGTTCGGAGGTGCCTTGGCTCGGATAGGCGTCACCCACGAGAAGGGGACGTTCCGCACGCCGATCGTCCTCGCCTCGGGTCCCGCCGGATTCGGGATCGAGCTCGCGCGCTCTCTTGACTTCCGCGGGATCGGGGCCCTCACCACAAAGACCGTCACGTTCGAGCCTCGAGATGGAAACCCCCAGCCTCGAATCGTGGACGCGCCGGCGGGAGCGATCAATTCGGTCGGGCTCGAGAACCCCGGGCTGGAGGCGTTCCGGAGTAACGTCCTTCCACAGATTCGGTCACTCCCGACGGCGCGGATCGTGAGCCTCGCGGGCGGTTCCCCGGATGAGACAGCAACCATGGCCCGAGCATTGCAGGAAGACGCGGGCATCGACTGGCTGGAACTGAACCTGTCGTGCCCTAACGTGAGCGGAGAGATGCTGGCCAACCGGCCTGAGCAGGTCGGGGCTCTTGTTCGAGCGACGCGCGACGTGTCGACGCGGCCGCTCCTCGTCAAGCTGCCGAGCAGCAACGCGCTGATCGAATTGGCGGACGCTGCGATCGCGGCCGGCGCGGATGGACTGACGCTGATCAACGCAGTCCGCAGCATGCGCATTCACGTCGAGACAGGCCGGCCGTACATGGCGCGCGAGTGCGGCGGGCTGTGTGGGCCAGCGATCCTGCCGATAGCTCTCTCGAGCGTATTCAGCGTGCGGCGCGCGTTCCCCGATACGTTCATCGTCGGGACAGGCGGCGTGGACTGTGTTCGCGCCGTCGTCGAGATGCTCTGCGCCGGCGCTAACCTGGTCGGAGTGGGATTTGCGCTGATGGTGGATCCGGCCGCCGTGTTCGGCTGGGCCACGGAGCTCGAGGAGTGGCTTGACGAACGCAGCATCGGATCCGTGACAGAGCTCGTCGGAGCGGCGCAACGGGGAGGGTGGCGTGTTTCTTGAGCGGGCTCTGGATGCGCAGCGCGCTACCCGCGGCCGGCTATGCATCGGGCTCGATCCGCAGTCGGGCTCAGCGGGCGAGATTCGAGAACGGATCCGGCGCGTCATCGATGAAACGGCGGCGCACGCCTGTGTCTTCAAGCCGAACAGCGCGTTTTTCGAGGCTCTGGGACCTCGTGGCGTGGAGGTCCTCGCGGAGGCGATCCAATGGATTCACAAAGCGGAGCGGCCGGCCCTCCTTGATGCGAAGCGCGGCGACATCGCGTCGACGGCCGAGGCCTACGCGCGCGCGGCGTTCGACGTCCTCGGAGCCGATGCGATCACTGTCGTGCCGTACATGGGCGAGGATGCGGTACGGCCCTTCCTCGAGCGGGGCGGCACCGTCTTTGTCGTAACCCTGCCGTCGAACCCGTCGGCGGCCGAGATCGTCGAGCACGGGACGCCGCCCGTTTTCGTGAAGGTCGCTGAGATGGCGGCGCGCTGGGAGCGGGAGTATCCGGGGCGCGTCGGGCTCGTTGTGGGCGCAACGCGGCCGGAACTTGCGCGGAGGGTGCACGAGGCGGCGCCGAGACTGCCCTGGCTCGTCCCCGGGCTCGGGGCGCAGGGCGGGAACCTCGTCGCGTTCGAGCGGGCAGTGCAGCACGACGTGGTGCTCTACAACGTGTCGCGTGGCATCTACGCCGACCCGTCACCCGGCGCGGCGGCACGGCGGTGGAAAGAGGAGATCGGAGGGAAATGCCGATGAGCTCCATAGAGCCGTGGCTCAAGCTTCTGGAAGAGGTCGGGGCTGTGCAGAACGGCCACTTCCTCCTGTCATCGGGCCGTCACTCGGAGCGGTACATCCAGTGCGCGAAAGCCCTCGAGGATCCGGAGAACGCAACCGCGGTCGGGGGCGAGTTGGCGCGACGAATAGGAGCCGACGCCGATCGGGTCATGTCCCCGCCGCTCGGCGGGATCTTGGTAGGGTACGAGGTAGCGCGCGGGTTGCGCCGTCCGTTTCAGTTTCCCGAGCGTGCCGCCGACGGTCTCTTCCAACTGCGGCGTGGCTTCTCGATCCATCCCGGCGAGCGAATCGCCGTGGTGGAGGACGTCATCACGACCGGGCGCACGACGCGCGAGCTCATGGCTCTCATCAAAGGTCACGGGGCGCAGCCGGTATGCGTAGCGGCGATCGTCGATCGCTCGGAGACGCACGAGGTTGACGGTTTGCCCATTCACGCGTTGATCCGGCTGGAGATTCCTACGTACGCGTACGACGAGTGCCCGCTGTGCGCTGCCGGCATCCCGATCAGCCAGCCGGGGAGCCGTAAGCAAGGCACGAAGGCGGGACCATGAGACTCCGAGTTCTCGAAGAGCACGGGCACGAGCCAGCGCTACTCGGCCTGTCGCTATCGCATCGGCAGGACCCGGCGCGAATGCCCGCAGTGGCGCGTCGGCTCGCGTTCCTCGGGGACGGCCACAACAAGTTCCTCGAGTCGATCGTTGTGTGGCTTGACGTCGTCGCTCCGCGCTACTTCTGGCAGGAGTTCGACACGTACCGTGTCGGGGTGACGCGGCAGAGCGAGTCCACGATGCACACCGTGACTCAGCGTCCTCTTGCCCAGACGGATTTCTCCCACTCCGTGCCTGAGGCGCACCTCGCCCACCTGAACCGGCTGATCTCTGAGGGACGATGGGAAGAGACCAAGTGGCAGCTTCCCGAGTCCTTCCTCCAGCGACGCGTCGTGTCGGCGAACTACATGGCGCTGCAGCGCATCGTCCGACAGCGTTTATCGCACCGGCTGCCGGAGTGGCGCGAGTTCGTCGACCAACTCATCGCGTCCGTGGAGCACCCCGAGTACTTGAAGGAGAGCTAGATCCCATGACCTACGGAATCCTGTCCGACCAAGAGATCGCCGCGCTGTGCGCGGGCAGCCGCCCCATGCTGTCGCCCTTCGTCCCGCGGCAGGAGGGAAGACCGTCCTACGGACTCGGAAGCTTCGGCTACGATCTCCGCCTCGGGCGCAAGATCCTCGTGCCCCTCGGCGGAATCAACGTTGTGCTCGACCCGGTGGAATTCCCCGACGGTCACTTCCGTACGCTCGATGTAGACAAGGCGTTTGAGCTCGCGCCAAACGCGCAGGTGCTCGCCGAGTCGGTCGAACACTTCCAGATGCCCGACGATGTGTGCGGCGTCTGCTGGGGCAAGAGTTCCTACGCCCGGTGTGGGCTGCTTGTGAATGTCACGCCGCTTGAACCGGGATGGCGAGGCATCCTCACGATCGAACTGGCGAACGTGTCGCCGCTACCCATCCGGCTGCACGTCGGGCAGGGGATCGCTCAGGTCGTCTTTTTCCGTGGTTCACGGCCGCAGCGCACGTACGGGGAGAAGGAGGCCGGCGGCGGGTATCAGGATCAACCGGGCGTGACTCTCCCGCGCTGAGGAGAGGCGGGCACGGCCTGGCGTGGAACTGGTCGCAACGCGCGAGGGTATACTGAGACGTCTTCTGGGCGCTCCGCGGGTCCGTCCCGCGGTTGCGGGCGGAGAAGGGGGAACCATGCCTCGACGTAAGCTGATCCCAGCCCTCGCTGTAGGGCTCTTGATCCTGTCGTCCACTGGCGCGTGCGCGTCGGGGATGAGCACGCGGTATCTCGATGTGAGCATAGAAGTCTTCCACTCCCTCGGGCTCTTCGGGATGGGCTGGTACGAACCGCTCGACGCTCGCTTCCTGTCGATGGACATCGAGAAACTGACGGCTGTCGACGCCGCGAGCGCAGCTCGGGCTTCTGACACATGCGAAGGAGCGGCGTCGCCCTCGGTGGAGTGCGCAGTGCTCGGGAAACTGGACTTCGTGTTCACCCGTCAATACACGGCCCAGCCTGTACTGGGTGCCGCGTACCGCGTCGTTCTGACGAACAAGACGGATGCGCCGCTTGGAGTTGTCCTCGTCATCGACGGACTGAACACCAACGGCGGATCCAGGGCCTCCGGATCGGCCGAGGATCGGAAGTGGATTCTGTCGCCTCGCCAGACGGTGCGAATCGCAGGGTGGCAGGTGAGTGCCGACGAGGCGCTCGCGTTTCGCTTCGAGACACCTAGTCACTCTCAAGCTACCGATGCTTCGCAGCGGGGGACGATTCGCGTCGACGTGTACTTGCCGGACACTCTGCCGGCCGACGCTTCTCGGGGCACAGGCGCCGGCAGCGTGATCGAACAGCCGACGATCCTCGTTCCCTTCGGCTCGCTGACGGGCTCCCCGGTCGACGTCGTCTCGGTCAACTACGCGCGAACCTCGGTCTCGCTCGGCATCCTGTGCGGAGAGACGGGCGGAGTGGGCGTTCGAATCACGCGGGTCGTCGAGGGAACGATCGCCGAGCTGCGCGGCCTCGAGGCAGGAGACGTCATCACGCACGTCAACGCCGTGGCCGTTAACACGTGCCAGGAGCTGATGAGTGTCCTCGCAACGAAGAAGTCCGGCGATCGGGTGGTTGTCAAAGTGCACCGTCCCGAACGCGACTTCCTCCTGACGCTCGAAATCGAGGAGTGAGGCGGGGGCGTTCGGCCTCGTTTGGCCGGCCCGCGTCTTGTTCTCGTGCGTGCCGGCCAGGGACAAGCCCGGGAACCACCCTCCGGCCACGTCCGGCCGTCCCTGCCTCTTGGTTGTCTTCGGTCGGCGGCGGGGCACAGGGCAGACGGTCGTACGACTCGATCTGTCAGGAGCACGGGGCTCCCGCCCCTCGTTGGACGTCACGGGGCGAGAGGATCGCGCCAGACTCGGGGGGCCGCGGGTCCCGTGATAGCGCGGCCGATCGATGAGCACCCTGACTCCTCAGCCGGGCGCTAGCAGCCGGACGCTGACTCCCACCTCGGGAGGTTCCCCGCGGAGGAGGAGGCAGGCACACATGCCTCTCTCAATGAGCTCGACCACCTCGAGCTCGGCCTGCGGCTCCTCGCTCGTCTCTGCTCCGAGGATCTCGAACCGATCGCCGACCCTGACTCCGTTCTCGCTCCCCAGTGAGACGACGAGTCGCCCGGACGCTGCATCCGCAACGACGACAGCGCCCGCCGGTCGGATCGTCAGGACCTGCTTGGCGTCTGCCTGTCCTCCTGACACGTCTGTCACGCGAAGCTCGACGGCGTACTGCCCGGGCCGTTCGTAGGCGTACGTGGGATCGGTCTCATCAGAGGCCGCTCCGTCTCCGAACAACCAGCGTCTGGACCGAAGCGGCCGATCTCCGCTCGATTGGTCGGCGAACCGGATCGCTCCACCTACGAATGGCACTCCGGGCTCGTAGCTGAAGTCCGCGACCGGGGCGGCGGCGGCAGCAGCCAGAAGGACGCGCACTTCGCCCTCTCCCAGGAGTTGCGGGTCTTGCCGAGCGCTCCGCTCAACCCGTGCTCGTTCGGGCACCCTCTGCGCGACGTACTCGAACAGCTCCCAGGCCGTGACTCGGGCATCTCCCGTCGAGTCAGCGCGCCCGCGCAGACCCTCCAACACGTAGTAGGAGAAGATTCCGTGCTGGAGCTCGTCCGACTCAAAGGCGTCCTGGGACTCCGAGGAGGCCGAGAAGACGAGGCGGCCTTCGACGGAGAAGTCGGAGAAGAGATCTTGCTTCCCCACGACGGGCCGGGCCGAGGACGGAAGGCTGCGCGACAGACCTCCCGAGTAACAGCCGTCGAAGAAGATGACGACATGCTGCGATTCGATCCGATCGACGGCCGCGCCGAACTCGTCATCGCGAAGCGCCGTGTCCTCTTTCGCTGCGTTCACGGTGTCCCAGAGCACGAAGAACTCATCCACGCCGTCCTTCTCGTCGCCGTCGTCGTCCGCTCCCTGGAAGCCGTGGCCCGAGAAATGGATGAGCACGAGGTCGTCAGGTAAGGCGAGGCGGCGCACCCAGCCAAGCGCCTCGCGCACATTGACAAGCGTGGCACGGCGAGCAACGAGCCCCCCCAAGCTGCTCTCAGGACCCTCGTGGTCCACGAGGAGCCGAATGTGACTCTGCTCAACCGCGGAATCCAGCAGCCATCGCGCCATAGCGGTTGCGTCGGCCCCCGCATACTGAAGGTCCTTCACCTCGGAGTAATCCGAGATGCCGATGAGGACGGCCCACACGTTGCCGACGTCTGCGATTTCGGGGACGGCTAACACCTCCACAGGTTGAGTCACGGAGGAACTCAATCCGGCGTCGTCTGTAACGCGCAGGACGACGTCGTAGCGGCCGACGCGCTCATACCGGTGAACCGGGCTCTCCTCGTGGCTGGTGGCCCCATCCCCGAAGCTCCACTCCCACGACGTGATCGCGCCGTCGGTGTCGGTCGATCGGTCGGAGAACCGTACGGGGTCGCGCACGGCCGGCGTCGGCGGCGTATACGAGAACCTACTCTGCGGCGCCTCGCTCCTGTCCACCACAACCACATGCATGACGGCGTCTGAGCGGCCGCTGTCGTCGAGGACGCGGAGCGTCATCGGGTACGCCCCTGCCGGGAGAGGGCCGACCGTCGCGGCGGCCTCCGCCGAGACCACATCAAACGAACCGTCGGCCCCGATGTCCCACGCGTACTCGGCGACCAAACCGTCGGGATCGGACGAGTCGCCCGCGTCGAGACGCAGGAGATCGCCGTCGCGAAGCGGACGCGGCAGCCGGATGCCGCTTGCTGAGACAGGATAGGCCGAGAAGGCCGCCACCGGGGTGGTATCAGCAGGCCAGATGCGGACCGATGTCGTCAGAGACGCGACGGCCCCTGCGTCGTCGGACACGGTGAGAGTGACTTCGTAGGTTCCCGCCTCTCTGTACGCGTGACTCGCCTCGCGGCCTTCCGCGGCGGCGCCATCGCCGAAGTCCCACCAGATCTCGCGCAGCTCCCCGTCGCCGTCGGAGGACTCGTCAGCCAGGAACCGCACCGGCTTCCCGGCCTCGGGGTCCGGGGGTGCCGTCCGGAAGGCCGGCACAGGAGGTTCATTCGCGGGACGGCGGAGCAGGCTGTCGAGCGAGACCTCGAGGCCGGCGCGCACCCGAGCGCCGCCCGAGTCCAACGCAAGACCCGCCCGAACTCGTGCCCGCGCACCCCCCCATTCAACGGAGAGGTCGCCGTCCGCGGCAGCGCCGGAGACGAAACGCGCTCTTCCCTCGACGCGCACCGCAGCGTCGCGCACGGACGCTGACAGGGCCCATGCGTCGCTTGCTGGCTGGAACGCAACTCGAGCTTGCCACGCCAGCGTGTCGCGTCCCCACTCCGCCTCCAGCATTCCTTCGAGGGTTGGCAGAAGCGTGATCCTGCCATCTAGCGACATCGTTCCTCCGGCGACATCGGCCTCTGCGCACGCCAGAGCAAACAGCGAGCGGAGCGAGAGCCCGGTCGCACCGGCGGAGACCTCGACGTCAAGCGGCCCCCTGAGGCCCGCAGTGAGGTCGGCTGTCCAGACGTGGTCAGGCCAGGCCACTGAACCGCGCCCGCTCGCGACAAACCCCGCCCGCTCGACCTCAGCCTCGAGCCAGGCAGAAGCCCAGGACTGAGATCCGGCAAGCGCGCCGTCTACACCGTATGCGAGGGCGATCCCACCGCTCTCTGTGCCCTGGCTCGGCCAGCGCTGAGCCCCTTCGAGGTGCGCCGTGGCGCGTCGCCCCCACCGGCCGAGGAGGGATGCTCCGAGGTCGAAGCGCAACGCTTCGCTCGCCCACCGGCACTCTGCAGTGAGGGTCTCAAGTCCCGCCGGAAAGGCCGCGAGGCGGATGTTGGACCGCCACGTCGCCCCGAGCCAGCCATCGGTGATCTGCGGGAGGAGTTCGAACGACGCGTACGACTGGGATGCGGCGTCCACGCCGGACCCAATCGTCGTCCAGGCGGGGCCCGCGTCCAGGCATGCTGATCCTGGAAGCAGACTGAGGTCGCCCCGCTCCGGGTCGACGAACTGCGGCGGCGCGGCCGTGTCGGTCGCCGAAGGCAGGACGCCGACGTAGTCGCTGGCGTTCTCCCAGACGGCGTTGTAGGCCAGATAAGCTCCGGCCGGCGGGCTCTGCGAGGCGTCGACGCGGATTCCGGCGCCGTGGTTGTAGGCGAGGATCGTTTGCCGCACGTCTGGATGTCCCGAGCGGACCAGGATTCCGTCCTCGCCGCATTCGACGATGGTCGAGAGAGATAGGCTCGCCTCACCCGACGTGTCCAGCACGATTCCATGCCGGCCGGCGGCGACCACTTCGACGTGATCCGCGACGAGCGACGCAGTCTCAAGGAGGGCGACGCCGTCGCCCGCTACGCTCGCCAGTCGGAGGCGCGTGGCCGTCAGGCCGACGGCACCGGACGCTTCGATGCCCGCGCCGCCTCTCCACACGGAGACCCGCGTCAGGGTGACGTCCGTCGTCCCTGCCACTCGGACGCCCCCGACACCGTTCTCTATGAGCTCGACATCGACGAGGGAGATGTGGGCATCGCCGAGGGCCAAGACACCCCACTGCGGATGAGAGCCGATCGACGAGTCGCTGACCTCCAGACGGGCGTTGCCTTCCACCGCCAGGCCACAACGACCGTTCGAGGCCAGCGTCGTGCCGGAGATCCGCGCGGTAGCGTCACTCCCGACGAGGAGGCCGGAGCCTCCGTTCCCTTCGATCGTGCAGTTGTCGAGAGAGGCCTGAGCGCCATGGTGGACGAGCACGCCGTGTCCGGCGTTCGCCTTGATTTGGGTGCCTTGCAGCGACAGCGTGGAAGTCACTTCGGTCACTTCGATGCCCGCGTCCTGCCCTCCCGAAACGATGCAATCGACCAGCGCGAGGGAGGCCGAGTCCACGCGCACCGCCGGTCCGGGGAGCACCGAGGCGAGGCGCTCCACGGTCACCCCCTCCAGCGAGCCCGAGCTCATCTGATGCGCACGCACGACCTCTTCGAACCCATAGGCGTACCGAATGACGGTGTCCAAGGCTCCGGATCCGACAACGCGCACCCCGTCCTTGAGAGCGATCCGCTCTTCGTAGATGCCGGGCGATACGTAGACGACATCGCCGTAGCTTGCGGCGGAAATGCCCCCCTGAATCGAGCGGAAGCTCCCTGTGCCATCCTGAGCGACGACCCACTGCGCGGCGACGGCAGCGACTCCGTACAGCCCAAGGAGGGCAAACTGGAGGGCGGCGCATCGCAAGGGCTTTCGCATGGAGCAATTGTAGCGGCTCTCCCAGCCGCCATCCCTGGCGTGCTATGATGGACGCAAGGAGGGGGAGCATGCGAGCCTTCTTTTGCCTGCCGCTCGGCCCGGACCTGCGGGCCCTGATCGCGCGGGCCGCGGATCGGCTTCGGCGAGAAACGCGGATGTCCGCGTCGTGGGTCGAACCCGAGAACTACCACGTCACGCTGCGATTCCTCGGGGAGATCGACCCCTTGGCAACAGCGGATCTCAGAGGTGTCGCTGCGCGGGCAGCCGAGGAATGTGGAAGGTTCTCCCTCGCGCTACGCGATATCGGGGCTTTCCCCTCGCTGGATCGGGCGCGCGTGCTCTGGGTAGGCGGCGAGACCCCGCAGGGCTTCATGACTCTGATCCGGTCGCTCAACCGAGATCTGTCGCTGCTTGGGTTTCCCGAGGAACCGAAGCCCGCGGTGGCGCATACGACGATCGCGAGGCTCAAGGGAGCTCCGGACCCTCGGCTTCGGCAGGTCGTCGTGGGGATTGGCGGACTCCCGCCCCGGGAGTGCTCACCCGACCGCATCCTGCTCATGCAGAGCGAGTTGACACCGCGGGGAGCCCAGTACACGCCTCTGTTCTCGGCGCCAATCCCGGCGCAGACGGGAGCGTAGCCGTGGGCTTCGCGTACCTCGACCACAGGGCCGACCTCGCGGTCCGCGCGTGGGGAGAGACGCTGGACGAGGCCTTCGTTGAGGCGGCCCGCGCGCTGGTGGCTGCGATGGTCAGTCTGGATCGTGTTCGGCCGATCGTCCAGAAGGGCTTTTCGCTCCAAGACAGCTCCGTCGAACTCTTGTTGGTCGACTGGCTCGCCGCGTTGGTAGCCGAGAAGGACCTCACCGGCCTTGTCTTCTCGCGATTCGATGTCCGAGTGACCGAGGAAGGCTCGGCGGTCACGCTAGGCGGGACCGCCTGGGGCGAGCCTCTTGATGCCGTTCGGCACGAGGCGCGATCGGAGGTCAAGGGGATCAGTCTCCTCGGACTCCGCATCCGGACCGAGAATGGGACGTGGTTCGCCGAGTACGTCGCCGACACGTGAGGTGAGAGCATGGGCGAATTCGAACGCCTGGAGCAGGTGGGAGACGTCGAGTGGGTGCTGCCTCCTCACGAGGCGATGCGCGTCCCGGGGAGGATCTACGCGGATCGCGAGACCATCGAGCTCTTGCGGCACGAAGAAGGCGACGGCGCCCAGTGGAGCGCGATCCGGCAGGTGAAGCACGTTGCCTCGATGCCGGGGATCGTGTCCGCTGCGCTGGCACTTCCGGACGTGCATCCCGGCTACGGCTTCCCGATCGGCGGCGTCGGGGCATTCGACGTCGACGAGGGTGTTGCCGTGGTCGGGGGGGTGGGGTTCGACATCAATTGCGGCGTCCGCCTCCTCGGCACGCCGCTCCGACGCCAGGACGTCGCGAATCGCCTCAGGTCCATCGGCGAGGCCCTGTTTCGTGCTGTTCCCGCGGGCCTAGGGGCGGGGGGAAGTCTGCGGCTGTCGATAGCAGAGATCGATCATGTGCTGGAAGACGGAGCCGCCTACGTGGTACGACTCGGACACGGGCTGCCGGAAGACCTCACGTTCACCGAGGAAGGAGGCCGGATGCAGGGAGCGGATCCCGGCGCGGTGAGTCCGCTGGCGAAGCAGCGCGAGTTCAACCAGGTGGGATCCCTCGGTTCCGGAAACCACTACGTGGAACTGCAGTACGTCGAGCGCGTCGTCGATGCTCTGGCAGCACAGGCGTACGGACTGAGCGAGGGCCAGGTCGTCGTCGCCATCCACACGGGGTCCCGCGCGTTGGGTCATCAAGTGGGTCAGGACTATCTGAAGGAGCTGGGCGCCGCCAGTGCGAAGTACGGGATCACGATTCCGGACCAGGAGATGGTCTGCGCGCCGATCAAGAGCCCCGAGGGCCGCAAGTACCTTGCCGCGATCGCCAGCGGCGCGAACTGCGCCTTCGCGAACCGGCAGATGATCGCCCACCTCGTGCGCGGCTCCCTGCATCGGACCTGCGGCCTCGAGGCTGCCGAGGTCCGGACCATCTACGACATTGGGCACAACAACGCGAAACTGGAGGAACACGAGGTCGAGGGCAAGAGGCGGTCGCTGCTCGTTCACCGCAAAGGCGCAACGCGCGCGTTCGGCCCCAACCACCCGGAGATCCCGTCGGCCTACCGCCACGTGGGACACCCGATTCTGGTCGGCGGAACGATGGGCACAGCGTCGTACGTGATGCGGGGAACGGCGCTTGGAATGGAGAGGACCTTCGGCAGCGGCATTCACGGCGCGGGCCGCGCGCTGTCGCGCAAGAAGGCCGCAAAGAGGTTCTGGGGAGACGACGTCATCTCAGGGCTCCGAAAGGACGGCATCTGCGTTCTCGCGCACAGTGCGCGCGGCATCGCCGAGGAAGCCCCAGGAGCGTACAAGGACGTGGAGCGCGTCGTGGCCGCGGCGCGGGACGCAGGCCTCAACAAGATTGTGGCGCGCCTGCGGCCGATGGTTGTCATCAAAGGATAAGGCGCTCTACACGTCGTCGAGCTCCTCGGCTCCGGCGCGTCGGGCGAAGGTCCGCGCATTGTGAACCAGAGCCCGTGCCAGCTTGTCGGGGTCGTGCTTGACCGTGGTCTTTCCCGCCAGGTCAGCGACTCCGATCAGGTCTTGCCGGACGACGGTGAGGCCGTAGCTGTTCGGCGTCGGCAGATCGTCCACGACAGGCTCCGCCGCTTCGCTGCGGTACCCCGCCAGAAGGGGCTCCGTCGGCCGAGCGGAGTTGACGATGAGCAGGTCGAAGCTCCGCAAGGGAATGTATCCGTCGAGGGCGCGGAGGTGGTCGGACAGCGAGAACCCCGTGGTCTCTCCCGGCTGGGTCATCAGATTGGCGACCAAGGCCTTCTCTGCGCCGGACCGCTCGAGCGCGTCGGCGATGGAATCGACGAGCAGATTCGGGACCAGACTCGTGAACAGGCTGCCGGGGCCAAGCACGATCAGGTCCGCTTCCGCGATGGCGGCAAGAGCGCGGTCGTAGGCCGGCACTGGCGATGTCGACAGCCAGACGCGCTCGATCCTTCGCCCCTCTTGCGCGATGCGCGACTCGCCTTCGACAACGGCTCCGTCCGCAAACCGCGCGACAAGGTGGGTCTTCGTCAGCGTCGCCGGCAGGACGCGACCGCGGACATTGAGGAAGTAGCTCATGGCCTCGATGGCTCGGTCGAAGCTGCCCGTCGCCTGCTCGAGGCCGACCAGGATCAGGTTGCCCAGAGAGTGGCCGGCCAACTCCGGCGGCGAAGGAAAGCGGTGCTGGAAGTAGTCGGACAGCTGTGACTCGTCTTCGGCAAGCGCCAGCAGGCAGTTACGCACGTCGCCGGGCGGCAGGATGTCGATCTCATCGCGGAGCCGTCCCGAGCTCCCTCCGTCATCGGTGACCGTGACGATGGCGCTCAGGTTCGCTGTGACGCGCTTGAGGCCGCGCAGCAGGGTGGAAAGGCCAGTTCCCCCGCCGATCGCAACGACTCGAGGAGCCCGTTCGAGGACGCGAGTACGATAGACGGCGGCCGCCATCTTCTCGTGCGACGAGGGGGCAACGCCGCGGGCGACGGACCGCACGAGGCGCAGGATGGCGTAGAGAAACGCGGCAACGCTGACGGCGATCGCGACCGCCGCCAGTGCGTACCGGAGAGGTTGCGCCAGAGGGAAGGAGCGATAGAGAAACCGCATCAGGTCGATGCCGAAGGCATAGAGCAAGGCAAGCGTAAGAGCGCCCATTGAGACAAACGCAAGCGCCAGCCAGCGCTTCACGCGCATGCCGGGATACAGCCATCGCAGCGCGCCGCGCGGGTGCCACGTCATCGGTCATCCGCCTCCGCCAACGCCACCGCGATGACGCCGGCAAGGGCGCCGAGCGACGCCCGCAGGTTCGGATCCGGCGCCACCGTGAATCCGGTGCCTGCCGAGACGACGACGGCTTCTGCGCCGTCCGGATCCGCGAGGCAGAGCCGCACCGGGGTGGGTCCCGGGTGGTTTTGGAGCAGAGCGACGAGCTGCTCCAGAGCGAGCGAGTCAAGCCTGTCGCTGTCGAGCACCAGCGTCATGCACATCGAACTGCGGCGGGCTACTTCTTCCAGCGGGAAGATCTCCTCGATAACCACGTTGGCATCGCCGTGTCTTCGCCCGACCTGCACGCGGGCCGCGATCAGACCGTCCTCGCAGAGGAGAGGCGCAGCGACCTCAAGAGTCCTCGGGAAGACGGTGGCCTCGATCTGGCTCGCACCGTCCTCGAGGACGACGAACGCCATCTGGCCACCGCGCTTGGTGTCGACTCTTCGGAGCGACTTCACTCGCCCACCGACAAGCGCGAACGTGCCCTCGCCAAGCTCCGCCAGCTGGCGAAGCGGAATGCAGTACGTAGCCAGCGTGACCGCGTGGGCGTCCAGCGGATGGGCCGTGATGTACAGGCCGAGGAGTTCCTTCTCGAACGCCAGGAGATCTGGCCGGGCGAACTCGTCCTCGACGACGGCGGGATCGGGGAGCGGTTCGGAGAGATCGGCAAACATCGAACGCTGGCCCGTCAGGCGCTCGCGACGCGAGACCTGCATCAGCTCCACGCCTTCGGGAAGATGGCGCAGGAGGCCGCGGCGAGCCGCACCGAACGGGTCGAAGGCCCCAACCTTGACAAGCGCCTCGAGCGCCTCGCGATCCAGTCCGTCCTGTTTGACGCGCCGACACATGTCGAAGAACGACGAGAATGGGCCGGAGGCGCGCGCGGTGAGGATCGCCTCCATCGCGTTGACGCCGACGTACTTGATCGCACCGAGACCGAACCGCACGACACCCTCTCGCACTGGCGTGAACGAACTCGCGCTTTCGTTGATGTCCGGAGGCAGAATCGCAATACCCAACTCGCGGCACTCGGCGATGTACTCGGCGACCTTGTCGCTGTCGCCTTGGACGCTTGTCAGCAGGCTTGCCATGAAGTGGGTCGGGTAGTGGGCCTTGAGATACGCGGTCCAGTACGAGACGAATGCGTAGGCCGTCGAATGCGATTTGTTGAACCCGTAGCGCGAGAACTTCTCCATATCGTCGAAGGTCGTCGTCGCGAGATCCCCCGTCAGTCCGTTGTCTATGCAGCCCCGGACGAACTTCTCGCGCAAGCTCGCCATGATGTCCTTCTTCTTCTTGCCCATCGCCTTGCGAAGCGTGTCGGCCTCGGCAAGCGTGAACCCGGCTAGCTTCTCCGCCATGAGCATGAGCTGGTCCTGGTAGATCGGGAGGCCGAACGTGCCTTCGAGGACCTCACGAATGCTGGGATGCGCATACGCCACAGTGCGGCGGCCGTGCCGGCGCTCCACGTATTCGTCGGTCATGCCGCTCTCGAGGGGTCCGGGGCGATAGAGCGCCAAGAGAGCGATGAGGTCCTCGAAGCAGTTCGGCTGAACACGGCGGATCAGTCCCGTCATACCGGACCCCTCGAGCTGGAAGATGCCTCCCGTCTTGCCGGCGCGCAGGAGTTCGAACGTCGGCTCGTCGTCGAGTGGGATCGACTCGAGGGAAAGGTCGACTCCGGCTTGTTTGGACAGCAGTCCGAGCGCGTCCTGGATCAGCGTGAGGTTCCGCAAGCCGAGGAAGTCGATCTTGAGGAGCCCGATCGCTTCGATGTCCGTCATGTCGAACTGCGTGACGAACTCGTTCTCCCCCACGCGCAACAGCGGAACGTGCTCAGCCAACGCGTCGGGCGCGATGACGACGCCCGCGGCGTGCGTGGAGATGTTGCGGGTAAGGTCCTCGAGCCGCAGACCGATGTCGACGAGACGGCGCACGTCAGGGTTGTCTTCGTACAACGTCCGCAGTTCGACGACCTTGTCGACGGCAGCCTTGAGCTTCGACCCGAACGGGATCATCTTGGCAATGCGGTCGGTTTCGCCGTACGGAAGCCCGAGCACTCGTCCGACGTCGCGCACGACGCTGCGGGCAGCCATCCGATCGTATGTCGCGATCTGAGCAATGCGTTCCCACCAACGCTCGCCGCCGTACTTCAAGCGGACGTAGTCGATGACGCGGTCGCGGCCGCGGATGCAGAAGTCGATGTCGAAATCCGGCATGCTCACGCGGTCTGGATTGAGGAAGCGCTCGAAGATGAGCCCGTACCGGAGGGGGTCGACCGCCGTGATCGCGAGCGCGTACGAGACGAGGCTTCCCGCCGCCGATCCACGCCCAGGTCCCACCGCGATGCCGTTGTCCTGTGCATAGCGAACGAAGTCCCAGACGATAAGGAAGTACGTGCTGTACGCCATCTTGGCGATAACGTCCAGCTCGTAGTCGAGACGTTCCTTGACCTCTGGCGTGATCTCACCGTACCGCTTCTGGGTTCCCGCGTAGGCAAGCTCCCGCAGGAAGGCGTCCGTGTTCTCAACCCCCGGCGGTAGCGGGAAGGGAGGGATCAGGATCCGGTCGAGGTCCAGCGTGACTTGGCAGCGGTCGGCGATCGCGAGGGTGTTGTCGATCGCGTCCGGGAACTCCGAGAACAGCTCTTCCATCTCCTCGCTGGTCCGGAAGTGATAGCCCTCGCCGTCGAAGGTCCGATGCTCCGGATCTGCAAGCGTCCGATTGGCGCGGATGTTGATCAACACCTCGTGGGCGAGCTTGTCCTCGCGATCGAGGTAGTGGATGTCGCTCGTGGCAACGAGGGGGAGATCCAGCTTGCGCGCCAACGCGACGAGGCGACGTCGCAGCTGGGCGTCGCGCTCGGTGCCGTGGTGCTGGATCTCGATGAAGAAGCGATGGGCGCCGAACATCGTGGAGAACTCGCGCGCTACTCGCTCGGCTTCGGGGACTCGTCCGGCCTGAAGGAGGCGAGGGATCTCACCGGACTCGCAGGCGGAGAGAGCAATCAGGCCCTCGGAGAATCGCGCCAACAGGTCCTTGTCCGCGCGGGGACGGTAGTAGAAACCCTCCGTGTGGGACGCGCTCACAATCCGCAGGAGGTTTCGATAGCCGACGTTAGTCTCCGCGAGAAGGACGAGGTGGTAGTATCGTTCTCCCTCGGAGGGCGTGCGGTCCCGCCGGTCGCCCGGAGCAACGTAGATCTCGCAACCTAAGACGGGGTGGATGCCGTGGCCTTGCGCTTCACGGTAGAACTTGACCACCCCGCTCATGACTCCGTGGTCGGTGAGCGCCAGGGACGTCATTCCGCAACGTGCTGCCCGCTCGACCAGATCGGGGAGACGGCAGGAGGAGTCGAGCACGCTGTACTCCGAGTGCGCATGGAGGTGCACGAACCGCGCCGTCATGGTCCCTTCTCCTCAACGAAGAACACCTTCTCCTCCGTCCTCTTCACCAGCCCGAGGCGCTCTCGGACCTCCTCTTCCAGAGTGGCGGGGTCGGAGGTCGACGCCACGCCGGCGCGCAACTCCTTCTGTTCGACCTCGGCGGCAGCCTGCTCCACTCCGAGACGCGCGATGTCACGGCGCAGTCCGGCGACAGCAAACTGCCTGCTGACGAAGATCGCGACGACCGTGAGCAAGAGAAGAGCGATCGACCCCGCAACAACGCGCCGGCGATGACGGGCAACTGGGAGCTGCTGGAGTAGGCTCTTCGCCCTCGCCCATACCCTCATCTCTGCCTCCGCCGGCGTTCCCCGGAGCCGACGTCTACGGCGCAAATCGAGCCGGCCACGACGCAAGGTCCAGCTCGTACTCCCCCTCGATTCGGAGCAGCCGGTTGTACTTCGCAACGCGCTCGCTGCGTGAGATCGATCCTGCCTTGATCTGGCCGCAGGCCGTCCCCACCGCCAGATCGGCGATAGAAGTGTCCTCGGTCTCCCCGGACCGATGAGACACGATGCTCGTGTACCCGGCCGCGCGGGCCAGATCCATCGTCTCGAGGGTCTCGGACACCGTGCCAATCTGGTTCAACTTGATCAGGATCGAATTCGCAATTCCATTCTCGATCCCCGCCTGCAGAATCCGCGGATTCGTGACAAAAACATCGTCGCCGACGATCTGGATGCGCCCGCCGAGTTGCTCCGTGAGGTGTCGCCAGCCTTCTCCGTCGCCCTCGGCGAGTCCATCCTCGATGGAGACAATGGGAAAGCGGTCCACCCACTCTTCGTACACGGCGATCAGATCATCAGCGGACAGAGATGCCGTCTTGCTGGCGATCGTAAAGCGGTACGCCCCGTCCTTGTAGAAGCTCGACGCCGCGGCGTCGAGCGCGATCGCGATGTCGGCGCCGGGACGGTATCCCGCCCTCTCGATCGACTCGACGAGCAGGGAAAGCGCGGCGCGGTTGTCCTCAAGGTTCGGGGCGAAGCCCCCCTCGTCGCCGACCGACGTGGCCAGTCCGCGTTCGCGCAGGCGAGCCTTCAGCGTGTGGAAGACCTCGGAGCAGGCTCTTGCGGCGCTGGAGAAGCTTGAGAGGCCGATCGGAAGCAGCATGAACTCCTGAATGTCGACATTGTTGTCGGCGTGCTCTCCCCCATTCAGGACGTTCATCATCGGCAACGGGAGAAGCGGGCGTCGCACACCGGCGACATAGCGGAAGAAAGGCATCTCGATGCTGTCGGCGGCCGCGCGAGCCACGGCAAGTGACACAGCGAGGATGGCGTTGGCTCCCAGGCGCTGCTTGTTCTCAGTTCCGTCAAGCTCGATGAGCACCTGGTCTACTTCATGCTGATCCAACGCGTCGCGGCCGAGCAAGGCCGGCTCGATCTCCTGAAGGACGTTTTCTACCGCGCGGTCAACGCCCTTGCCGTGAAAGGCGTCCGGATCCTGGTCGCGCAACTCGAGCGCTTCTCTCGTCCCCTTCGACGCCCCCGACGGCACAGCCGCTCGGCCGAACGCTCCGTCCTCAAGGTAGACGTCCGCCTCGACGGTCGGCTGGCCGCGCGAGTCGAAGATCATTCGTGCCTCGATGGCCTCGATGTACATGCGTCCCCCTCCCTTAGGTTCCGGCCCAGTATAGCCAGCCGGTCTTCGGGCAGCAATTGAGCATCGTGCCAAAACGCGCGTCCCACCTGTTGAACCGCCGCCTGCCCGAGCCTATCATTCCGCCATTCGGTTGCCCCAAAGGAGCCCGCCATGCAGTCCCACGAACTCCGTCGGCGCTACCTCGGCTTCTTCGCCGAGCGCGGCCACAAGCTCGTGCCGAGTTCGCCTCTCGTGCCCAACGACCCGACTCTCTTGTTCACGGCCGCTGGCATGGTGCAGTTCAAGGACTACTTCTGGGGGCGCTCGGAACCGAGCTTCCGCCGTGCGACATCGTGCCAGAAGTGCTTTCGCACGACGGACATCGAGCAGGTGGGCCGAACGGCCTACCACCACACGTTCTTCGAGATGCTCGGCAATTTCTCGTTCGGCGACTACTTCAAGCAGGGGGCGATCGAGCTGGCGTGGGAGTTCCTGACGCGTGAGCTCGGCATCCCCGGCGAGCACTTCGCAATCACCGTCTACGAGGAGGATGACGAAGCCTACGCCATCTGGCGCGACGTGGCCGGCGTCCCAAGCGAGCGGATCGTGCGCCTCGGGAAGGACAGCAACTGGTGGGGGCCGGTGGGCGAGACGGGCCCGTGCGGTCCGGACTCGGAGCTGCACTACGACACCGGCAAAGAACGAGCCTGCGGTCCCGCATGCCGGGGCCCGGCCTGCGACTGCGACCGCTACGCCGAGATCTGGAACCTCGTCTTCATGCAGTATGACGCATTAGAGAACGGGTCGTTCGCCCCGCTGGCCCGCAAGAACATCGACACGGGCATGGGGCTGGAGCGGGCGACGGCGGTCTTGCAGGGCGTCCCGACGAACTTCGACACCGACGTGTTCGCCCCGCTGCTCGACGCGATCGCGCATTGCGCCGGCCGCCGCCTACGGAAGGAAGAGACCCCGTACCGCAACACGATCGCTGACCACATTCGCGGAACGCTCTTCCTCGTGGCCGACGGCGTGATGCCGGGGAATGAACGCCAAGGCTACGTCCTGCGACGCATCCTGCGCCGCGCGATTCGCGCCGGGGAGAAGCTCGAGATGCAGCCCGGATCCCTCAGCACGCTCGTCGCCCCCGTGATCGACTCGTTGGGGAAGGTGTATCCCGGAATCGTCTCGGCGCGGGACGTCACGGTGCGGCTCATCAACCGCGAGGAGGACACGTTCCGACGCACGCTACGGGACGGCGAGCGTCGGCTCGACAAGATCACAGGCGACATGGAGAAGAGCGGTGACAAGGTGGTTCCCGGTGACCTGGTTTTCGAGCTGAAGGACACCTATGGGTACCCGCTTGAGATGATCGAAGAGATCCTCGCCGAGCGGGGACTGTCGTTCGATCGGCCGGCCTACGACCGCGCGATGGCGGCGCAGCGCACGAGGTCGCGCAGGGTATTGGAGACGACGGTATCGATCTCAGCAACCGCCGATGTGAAGATGGTCCCCGTCGGGAAGGAACCCACCGTCTTCCTCGGCTACGACAGCACCGAGGCAGAATCTGATGTCGAGAACGTCCTGCCGCAGGGCCAGAACGTCATCGAGAATCTCGTCTTCCCACAGTCCCCGTTCTACGCGGCGTCGGGAGGCCAGATCGCTGACACAGGGCTCGCCAAGAACCTATCCCGGGAGGGGACGGCACGGATCGTTGACGTGTCGAAGAACCCAACGGGCATCTTCCTCCATCGAGTGGAGATCCTCGACGGCGAGTTCAAGCCGGGCGATCGCTGCCGCCTGACCGTAGACGTCGAGCGCCGACGTCGGATCGAGCGGAATCACACCGCGACGCACCTTCTTCATGCCGGATTGCGCAGTGTCCTTGGGGCGCACGCGCAGCAGGCGGGGTCCGAGGTGACCGATCGCGAGCTGCGTTTCGACTTCTCGCACTTCGAGAAGATGACGCCAGATGAGATTGCGCGCGTCGAGGACTTCGCGAACGCCGCCGTGCTTGCCGACTACGAGGTTCCGATCCGTGACGTCTCGCTCGAAGAGGCTCATCGACGTGGAGCGATCGGGTTGTTCGAAGACGAGTACCGCGGGCGCGACAAGGTGCGGCTCGTCGAGGTGAACGACGTGAGCCTGGAGCTGTGCGGCGGGACCCATGTGCGCCGGACGGGCGAGATCGGACTCATCCGAGTCGTGTCCGAGGAGAGTGTCGCGTCCGGCGTGCGCCGTATACGCGCCGTGACCGGCAGCGCGACGCTCGCCGTGCTGCGGGGGCAGCACGATCGGATCGAGCGCCTACGTGGCGCCCTCGGCGACGACATCGAAGTGGGAATCGAGAAGCTGAGGCAACGGGTTCTGGCCCTGGAGAAGGAACTCGCCTCCCTGACGGCGCGAGAGGTTGCGGCGCAGGGCGAGTCGCTCATCTCCGAAGCCGAGACAATCTCCGGCGTGAAGCTGATTGCAGCTCGGGTCGATCTTGCGTCGGACGCACTGAAGTCGCTCGCCGACGAAATCGAAGAACGCGCCCAGCCTGCTGTTCTTGTGCTGGTTGGCGCGTCGGACGGCCGCGCGACGGCTGTGTGCAAGGTGTCCAAGAGCGTGAAGGGCGTGGATGCCGGCGCCGTCGTCCGCGCCATGTCCAAGACACTCGGCGGAGGAGGCGGCGGAGGCCGCGGGTTTGCCCAGGGCGGTGGCCCGAGCCTGGACCGACTGGGCGACGCGCTGGCGGAAGGGCGCCGCTTGGCCGGCGCCGGGCTGCACCCTACGCCCTAGGAGGTCGGCAAGAGAACCGGCATGCAGACGTAGAGGAAGCCCAGGTCGGCCGGAGGAACCGGCTCCGCCGCCGGCTCGATGAGTCCCGCCTTGCGGCCGTCGGCAAGCCAGATCGTGACCGTGTCCGAGGCAAGACGCTTCAGAACGTCGATGATGTACTCGGCTCGGAAGGAGATCTCAATGGGTTTCTGGGGAGTCTTCTTGAGGCGAACACGCTCCTCAGCTTCGCCCTTGTCCTTGGATGACGAGCGGATGCGCACCGCCGCCTCGTCCGTCCCCGCTACCACTGTGATGGCGCCCGAGTCTTCCGCAGCTGTAATCTGGATGCGCTGCAGCGTTTCGAGTAGTGCGCGCCGCTCGAACGTGAGCGAGATCGGGTTGTCGCGTGGGATCACGCGCTCGAAGTCAGGAAACTCCTCGCCGATGGTCCGAGCCGTGAACGTGACCGAGCCGGCGTGGAAGAAGAGCTGGCCCTCGCCGCGGCGGAGTTCCAGAGTGGGGGAGTCGATCTGGGCTAGAACTCGGTCCAAATCCGTGAGGGCGCTCGCCTCAACCAAGTACTCGCCTTCTTCTTCGCACTCCGCGACGTGGATCGTCTTCACGGCCAGCCGATAGCCGTTCGTCGCCACCATGCGCAGCTGGTCGCCCTTCAGCACGAGGTCGACGCCCGTCAGACTCATCCGCGTGGTCTCGCCTGCCTTCAGCGCGGCAAACGCCGTGTGTTCGAGCCCGTGGTGGAAGTCGACAGCGTTGATCGTGGCGATCTTCGTCGCAGGCAGCACGGCAACCTCGGGGTAGTCCTGAACGGGGAGGGTAGGCAGGTCGAACAGAGCCTCGCCGCAGCGTAGGGCAACCGTGTTTCCCTTCCCCTCGTCCGTGCGGAACGTGATCTTGTCGTCTGCGGGAAGATGCGTCGCGATCTGGTTCAGGATGGCGCCATTTAACACCGCGGCCTCATCGCCGCCCCTGTTCTCGATCGGGATCTCGCACCGGACAGCGCGCTCGAGATCGGTAGCCTGCAGTGAGAGGTGCGAGCCTACGATTTCCATCTTGAGGCCCGCGAGGATGGGCATGCTGCTTCGCGTGCCGAGAGCATAGCTCGCGAGTCTCACCCCCAGAACCAAGTCACTCTTCGCGCAGACGAAGTCCATCCGTGACCTCCCTTGTCGTATGCCGACCCGGAGGCATGATACTCGATCGGTTTGTAGGGGGACAAAAGCTAGAGGCAAAGCCGACGGGCAATGTCTTCGGCAATCGCCTCGACGGGAAGGCCGCCGTCGACGCGATGGACGCGCGGGTCTCCCTCCGTAAGTTCGAGGAATCCGCGTCTCACCCGCTCGTAGAACTCGACCGTCTCAGCCTCGATGCGGTCGCCGCGCCCGCGCTTGCGCGCAAGGACGACGCCCGCCGGGGCATCGATCAGAATCGTGATGTCGGCTTCAAGGCCGCGCGTCGTCGCATCGTTGAGTTGCCGGATGAGATCGAGATCAAGCCCGCGCCCGTATCCCTGGTACGCGAGACTCGACAGGCGATATCGGCTCGACACGACGGTCCTCCCGGCCTGGAGTGCGGGGAGGACGACCTGGCTCACGTGCTGGGCTCGACTTGTCATGAACAGCAGCAACTCTGAGAGGGGTGTGAGGCTGTCGCGGTATGCGGGCGACAACAGCATGCGGCGGATGCTGGTGCCAATCTCGGTGCCACCGGGCTCGCCCGTGAGGACGACCTCGTGCCCTGCCTGGCGCAGGCGACTGCCGAGCAGCGCAACCTGAGTCGACTTTCCGGTGAAGTCCAGCCCCTCGAAGACGATCAGTTTTCCGGAGAGGTCGATGGGTGCCCACCTCCGACGAGAGCGTAGACGATGATGAGGACCGCGCCGAGCGTGATGCAGGAGTCCGCAACGTTGAACACCGGGAAGCCCACGATCTCGAAGAAGTCGACTACGTAGCCGACGCTAAGGCGATCGATGAGGTTCCCGACGGCGCCCACGAACACGAAGACAAGCGCAAGCCGTAGCACGGGGCGGCGGCCACGCAGGACAAGAAAGGCCACCAACACGGCGATCGCGATGACGAACGATACCACGATGAACAGGATCGGACGCTCCGCCAGCAGTCCGAAGGCCCCGCCAGGGTTATGCACGCGCGTGAGGCGAATCACGTTGCCGAGCAGGGGCTGCGGATCCCCAACCGCGAGGGTCTGCGTAACCCATGCCTTGGTGACTCGATCGAACGCAAAGAGGAGCGCCGCGAGAACGGCAAACGCAGCATAGGCCATGGTCCGGCGAGCGTATCCGAGGGCAGAGCGCGCGTCAAGACAGGATCAGCATCACACGTTGACGAGCCGCCACCGTCCGAGTACGGTAGGAAGGCCAAGGAGGAGGCATGAGACGAGTCAGGTTTCGGCGACCGGGCGAGGACGACGTACGAGACGGGGTCCTCGAGGGCGATGTCGTGCGATCTGGAGGACGGCGCTATCCGCTCGTATCGGTCCGCCTCGCAGCGCCCTGCGTCCCGTCAAAGCTTGTTTGCGTCGGCCGCAACTACGCCGCTCACGCCGCCGAGTTGGGCAATGAAGTTCCGGAGAGGCCCCTCCTCTTCTTCAAGCCACCGTCCGCGGTCGTAGGACCCGGCGACCCGATTGTTCTACCACAAAGCGAAGACGTGCACTACGAGGCGGAGCTCGCCGTCGTGATCGGGAAGCGCTGTCGTCGCGTGAGTGCGGCTCGGGCGACCGACGTTATCCTGGGGTACACCTGCCTCAATGATGTGTCGGACCGAGTGGCGCAGAAGTGGGAGAAGAACTGGGTGCGCGCCAAGGGTTTTGACTCGTCGGCGCCGCTCGGCCCGGTTCTCGTGACGCCGGACGAAGTCGAAGAACCATTTCACGTCCGGTTGCGGCTCAACGGAGATCTGAAGCAGGACGGGTGGACGAGCGCGTTCATCTTCCCGATTCCGCTTCTCATCGAAGAGATCACATCGTTCATGACGCTTGAGCCGGGCGACGTTGTGGCCACCGGGACTCCTGAGGGTGTTGGCCGCCTGTCGCGCGGCGATGTCGTAGAGGTAGAGATCGACGGGATCGGGATTCTCCGGAACCCCGTCGAGTAGGGTTCGGGATCGAGAGGAGGCGGAAGATGGCGAAGCGCGGAATCATCGGTCTGGGGATGGTCCTCCTTTGGATTCTCGTCGCGGGCGCGACGGAGGTCCCCGTCCGGACGATCGTCATTAACGAGGTCGAAGTGAACCCCGACGGGTTGGATCGAGGCGCGGAGTGGGTCGAGCTTCTCAACGTAGGAACGACGACTGTCGACCTTGCTGGATGGTCGCTTACGTACGACTACCCGATCGACGGCGCGGTCGTCATCTCGACTGCAAGCCTCACGTTGCGGCCGGGGCAACGAACCGTATTCGCCTACGAGGGTCTCCGACTGCGCAACGACGACGTGCTCGTGATCCGGCTCCTCGACGCCGCCGGAGTAGTCATCGACGAGTCCGGCCCGCTGCGCGACGTGTATGACAACGGGAAGACGTGGCAACGCATCCCCGACGGCGGCGACCCGCTGTCTCTTCTGATCTGGCTGTTGCACGATGGGACGAAGAACGCGCCCAACGCCTAGCGCGTCACTTCGTTCTCTTCGTCCACTCTGCCGAGGCAGCCTGCAGGATGGCCCACGCTGTCTTGTCCACAAACGCGTGCGTCGCGGTCAGGACCCCTAGATCTCCGCTTCCAACGTAGGCAGCGCCCTTGATCGGCTGGTCGAACTGGGCCACCTGGGCGCGCAGCGCGGACACCGCGTCGGACGACGGTACGACGTACAGCACGAAGTACTGGCCTACCGTCAGCTTGACGCCCTGAGCTCCGCCGTAGTTCGTCGTCAGACCGGCAGTCGGGATCAGCATCACGACCTTGGGATAGGCCTGCTCGGGTGGGAGCGGCGCAACGAGGAACGCATCGAGAGTCTGCTCCGACGCGGTCTGCTCGTATGCCTTCAGATGGTTGTAGATCGTGACCAGATCCTCGAGTTCTTCGTCCGGAACGCCCGTGAGGTCGACGGCGGTCGACCCGTCCCAGCCCTCGAGGCGCAGCCCGATCGGGACGACCAGAGGCGACAGGTAGCGGAAGTCCCGCCGATGCGTAAGGCTGTTCGCGGAATCCTGCACGACCAGGTGGGCGCCGTACGTCTTTCCGGGTTCCACCGGCAGAGGGGGCGACATGAGGTAGAGCTTGCTGGGGCCGGGAGTCACCGTCCTTGCCTGGGCCAGAGAGTCGACGGGTACCTCACGCCCATCGGCGAGCGCGTAGAGCGACCAAGAGATGGACAGAACGGCCGTCTCGGGACGAGCTTCGTACTCGAGGACCACGTTGAAGTAGACCGCAGGGGAGCCCGTCTTTGGATCGAGGGCCAGGTCGGAGCTCCATCGCGCCTCCTTCCACGCGCCGGACACAGCAACGGCCGACACGAGAAGGAAGCCCGCAACCAAGATCGAGACGCGTCGGTTCATGGCACACCTCCGTGACATTATAGGACGCTCGCGCCACGGAGGGCGCCACCGCGTTCTTGTTTGTCACCCCACGATGCGAGCAGACTCCGTAGTCTGCTGGACGTCCTCAGGGTTCGCCACGCGCACAACGCGGCCGGTCCCTTCGACGCGTTGGCGCACGACCGAAGGCGTTCCGGCGTACTCGACCCTCCCATAGCCGTCGATCCTCGCATCGAGCGACTCCTCCGCCCACGCCACGACCTTGCCGACTCCGTCGATCGACACCCTGACGGTGCGAGCCCGAAGATCCCCGACGAGAACGCTCCCGGCGCCATCAATCGCAACAGCCACGGACTCCGCCTCGCCGTGCGCTTCGAGCCGCCCCTGCCCGTCGATCGCCACGCTCACCTGGCGCGCCCCCACGTGACCGAGACTGATGGTCCCCGAACCGTCGATGCTGCAGTCGACTTCGTCGACCTTCGCCCGCTCGATCGACAGGCGCCCGCATCCGTCGATGCCGAGTGCGAGTCCGCGGACATCGACGTCGATGATCTCGATGGTTCCGGCGCCGTCGATGCTTGCGTCGAGGGATTCACCGGCCGCGCGCGGCGCGCGGATGCTTCCACTTCCGTCGATGCCTAGACCACGAATGTTTCGCA
This sequence comes from uncultured Thermotogae bacterium, assembly GCA_964447445.1. Lineage (GTDB taxonomy): Bacteria > Bipolaricaulota > Bipolaricaulia > UBA7950 > UBA9294 > CAIOGO01. Next base: position 11,638 of record CAYUSW010000007.1, on the reverse strand, counting down.
TCGTGATCTCGTAGTGGACGGACTCGCCAGAGAGGCGAGCGCCGAACCCTGGTCGGTGCAAGCGGAGCACAAGCGTCCCCCGGTCCACGTACGTCTCAACATGACGCATCAGGTGCTCCGGGGCTTCGACGACAAGGTGGTCCCCATCGCCCTCATGGACGTCGGCGTGACCGACTCCATCCAGCGACACGCGATCAAACGGCTCGACCGATCGCTCCTCCCGAACGAGGTTCCCGACATCCCGAATGTCCGCGACCATGGCTCCTCCTCTTCCTTCGCGGGCCCAGCGCCCGCATGCATGTCCGCAGCAGCCTGCGCAGATACGTGCTCTTTAGCGGCGTTCGGGTTCAGCGTGCGGCCCCGCGGAGCTGTCTGCCGTGGCCGCCTGGCGCCGGCCGGCAAGCTCCGCCCCCTGCTCCTCAAGGCTCAGGATCGCAGGAGTGAACAGCCCCGCGACGCCGAGGAGCATGCAGGCGGCTCCACCAACGACAAACCAGACGTTGGCGCCCACGAGGTCAGAGAGCGGGCCGGCGAGAGCGAGGCCGACCGGCATCATGGCGGCGGCGCCAGCGGAAACGAGCGTGAACACGCGCCCTTGCAGCTCAGGCGGGACACTCGCCTGGAGAGCGGCGCCGAGCGGACCGTTGGCCATGGATTGCATGATCCCGGAAAGCCCCATCGCGACGGCCGCCACGGCGAAGAGGCCCGGGGGCGTCAGACCGACGGCGAGCGTGAAGCCTCCTAGGCAGACGATGCCAACGAGCGACGTCGCCATGCGCCGGCGGAATCCGCCCCACGCCACCAAGATCGCTCCGCCGACCACGACGCCGACGCCAAACGCCATGTTGGCCACGGCGAAGTGCGTCGCCGTCCCGTGGAAGCGCTCAGCAACGAGCAGGGGCAGGAGAGAGACGGCAGGCGCCATGAAGAAGTTGAGCAACGCAGCGATGGCAGCCACGGCGAGGAGGCCCCGCCACGAGGCGACGAAGCGGAGCCCTTCGGCGAGATCTCGTGCGAACGTCCGGGCAGCTCCCACCGGCACCTCGACGTTCGGAATCCGGAAGGCCAGGAGGGGTAAGATCGCTAGGAGGGCCGTCGTGACATCGACGGCGAGAATCGCCTGGAGTGGCGTCAGGACGAGGAGAGCTGCCCCGGCGGCCGGAGCTACGATGGACATGGCTCCGTAGAGCGCCTGATTGAGCCCGGAGATCCGGCCGAACTGAGCCTCCGGAACCATGAGCGTCGTCGAGGCCCGCATCGCGGGCCAATGAAAGCCGCCTCCGATCGACCGCACAAACAGGACGACGTAGACATGCTCGACCCGCGCAAGGCCGAATGCGAACAACAGCGCGAGGCCCAGGGTCGCCGCCGCCATGGCGCCGTCGGCGACGATCATCGTGAGTCGCCGGTCCCATCGATCGATGAGGGTCCCAACGAAGGGTCCCAGGATGACCTGCGGTAGGACAGCTGCCAGCGTTGCCATGGTAAGAACGACGCCGGATCCCGTCTTCTCCGTAAGCCACCATACGAGGGCGAACTGCACGAGCTGGCTTCCAAAGAGCGACAGCGCTTGCCCTGTCCAGATCGTGAAGAACCGTCCTCGCCATCGGTCTGCCCGCCATGGAGTGCCACATCTCAGCATGGGATCCCTCCGCCGGTGAGTCGCTGGGGTCGGGCGTCCGGTTCAAGGCCGAGATCCGGCGGCAACGTTGAGCCGGGAAGCGCCCCGCGCTACTGTCAGGACCGATGATGAGTCAACCGACCCTCGCCGCGCCACTCCTGATCTTCGACCTCGATGGGACCCTGTACCGGACGGAGTCGTCGTTCGTGCGGACCATGCGGGGCGTGTACTCTCGGCACCGTCTGCCGTATCCGGGAGACGGTGCGATCCTTGGCATGGTCGGCGAGACCTTCGCGACGTTTCTCGACTGGCTCGCCGGGCAGGGATTCGGCGCCGAGCGAGACGAGTTGCAGGATGAGATCGGGCGCGCGGAGATGGAGGCCATCCGCTCGCATGGCGAGCTCTACAGCGGCGTGCCGGAGACGTTGGGCGAGCTGCGCCGGCGAGGCTGCCTCCTCGCTCTCTGCACGAACGGCGACCGGCGCTACGTCGATGCCGTGCTCGGACGCGGGAGAATCCTCTCCCTGTTTGAGCGCCTGAGCACGCTCGAAATCGGCGGTCGGTCGAAGTCCGAGAGGGTCGGAGACCTCATCCGCGAGTTCCAGTCCCCCCGCCCGATCATGGTGGGCGACCGATATCACGATGTCGAGGCTGCGAGGGCTAACGGCTGCCGCATGGTAGGAGCCCTCTACGGGTACGCGCGCGACGGAGAACTCGAGACCGCGGACGCAACCATCGCGTCGTTTGCTGAGCTTCTCGGCGTCGTTGCGCGGTGGGCCGACTAGCGCAACGGTGCATCGAGCGCGATGCCGAGGTCGACTCGGAACCGACACCCCGTTCCGCCGCGGATGATCGTCGTGAGAGCCACGACATCTACATCGCGGCCCGTCGCCTGGCGGAAGAGTTCTTTCGCCCAACCGACCGAGCAGTGGCATTTCGGATAGACGACGTGGATCTCCTCCTCGCCGACGATCGTGACGTGAGGAGAGGCCTTCTGGAGGCGATCGAGAAACGCGCGCGCCGTCGTGGACACCTCCCACATCGTCCGGACCTCTTTGCCGAGCGACGCGGGAAAGCACCGCCGGCCGCAGGGCTCGAGCACGCGCCGGCAGGTCTCGGCTTCGGTCTCGCCTTCGAGAGAAGCCACGATGTCCCTGATCCACGCCTTCGAGTCACTCATCGTCCACCTCGGCGTCGGGAGCGGCGCCTGCCTCGCGAGGCGTCATCCCGCCTAGACGTCGCACGGCTTGCAGAGGACCTCGCGAATGCGAAGCTCGAAGAACCGGTTCATGTGCGCCGGACGGAGAACGACGGCCGTGTCGGCGCCGCGGCCGGTGCCGCCAACGCAGATCACATCGTGGTCCGTCGGGATGGCTCCGGCGTCCGCGGCCATGACGGCGATCTCGACGCACACCTTCATTCCCTGACCGAACAACCGCAGCGTGTGGGCAATGAGCTCGACCGGCGTCACGCCGCCGAACTGCGTCGAGATCGAACGACCAACTCCCGACAGCGCATGCGTAGCAACAACGATCGGGACGCCCGCCTCGCGCAGGTGCGCGGCGTAGTCCGGCCGAAGGTCGACGTCATCGCCGGACCGAAACCCGGCATGATGTGTCACGCAGATGAGGGACGCGTCGCTGCCGGACAACGCTTCGAGAAACCGGACCGCCGTTTGCCCGCTGCTGCTCGCCACGACCACCGAGCGAACGTCTCCGGTCGGGAGGCGGCGCGCAACGGCCGCTATTACTGCATCGGCGGCCGGTCTGTGGGTCACTTCTCCTCGCTCCCTTCGCGCGCGCCCGGCGCTGGCGCCTGCAGTCTACCGAGCGCGATCATCGACCGACAGGCCGGGGATTCGAAGCCGCGCTTCGGCGTAGGCCAGAACGCGAGTCAGCAGCACGACGATCAGAAGATAGATCAAGGCGGCCCCGGAGTAGGCATCAAACGCCCGCCCATACTTGGCAGCAACTTTCATGCTGGCAAACGTCAGCTCCTCCAGAGCAACGAAGTACGCGACGGATGAATAGAGCAGCGTGTAGATCAGCTCATTGGACCACGACGGCAGGACGACCCGAAGAGCTTGGGGCAGGATCACAGTGCGCACGGCAAGAGGCTTGCTCATTCCCATCGACCGGGCCGCGAGCATCTGCCCTGAGCTGATCGTCTGGATTGCCCCGCGGAAGTACTCGGCCTGGTACGCCGCGCTGTTGAGCGCGAGCGCTACGCAGACCGCTGCAAAGGAACTCAATGGAGAGAGCCCCATCGCAGCGAAGAACGGTGGGAGTCCGTAGTAGATCATCAATACCTGCACGACGAGCGGCGTGCCGCGGAAGAACTGGATGTACACGTTGGCGATGCCGCTCACGACGCGGTTCGCGTAGACGCGGGCAAGCGCGAGCCCAAGCCCAAGGATGAAGCCCGCACCGACGCCTATCGCCGTGAGTTGGAGTGTGACGACGGTCGCGCGAAGGAAGCGCGGCATCGCCATTCCGATGAAGTCGAAGTAGTTCATCGCGCGTCGGTCTCCCCATAGAGCTCGGTGATCTTGCGCAGGAACTGCGCCGTCCGCTCGCAACGCGGGCAAGAGAACAACTCGGTCGGCGTCCCCTCTTCGAGGATCCCGCCTCCCTCCATGAAGATGATCTTGTCCGCGACGGCGCGAGCGAATCCCATCTCGTGCGAGACGACGATCATCGTCATTCCGCCCCGCGCGAGCTGGATCATGACTTCGAGAACCTCGCCGATCAGCTCCGGATCCAGGGCCGACGTCGGCTCGTCGAACAAGATGAGTTTCGGATCCATCGCTAAGGCGCGCGCGATCGAGACACGCTGCTTCTGGCCGCCGGACAGCTCGGCCGGGTATGAATCCGCCTTGGCGGCCAGGCCGACCTTCGCCAGCTCCTCTCGCGCTCGCGCCAGCGCAGCCTCCTTCGGCATCTTTCGGACCTTGATCAGCCCAAGGCTCACATTGCGAAGCGCGGTGAGGTGGTTGAAGAGGTTGAAGTCCTGAAACACGAAGCCGATCTGCGCTCGGACGTGATTGATGTTCGTGCGGGCGTGTGTGATTTCGATGTCGTCGAGCCAGACCCGTCCCTTGTCGGGGACAGACAGCTGGTTGATGCAGCGGAGGAGCGTGCTCTTGCCCGTTCCGGAGGGTCCGATCACAACCTTCGTTTCCCCGCGGCGGAGCTCAAGAGACACTCCCTTCAGGACTTCCTCCTTGCCATATCGCTTGTGAAGATCCTCCACGCGGAGGATCACATCGCCGAGATGGTTCCCTGTGCCTGCGGGCATCAGCGCTCAACCTTGCCTTTCATCTCGAATCCGGGGATGCGCAATCGCCGCTCCAAGAGCGCGAGGAGTCCGTTTCCTCCGTACGTCAGCGCAAGGTAGAAGAGGGCCAGGATGAGGAAGACGGGAAGGATCAGACGAGTCCCGATGTCCGGAACCATGGCCAGACGCGTCATAGCAAGCTGAGCCTGGCGAGTCAGCTCCGCCGCGCCGATGGAGCATGCGAAAGCCGTGTCCTTGATCACGCCCGAGTACTCGTTCGACCAAGGTGGGAGCGCCAAGCGAAACGCCTGGGGAAGGATGACGCATCGAATCGCCTGCATCTTGCTCATCCCGAGGGAGCGCGCTGCCATCATCTGTCCAGGCGGCACGGCCTGAATCGCACCGCGGAAGATCTGCGACTGATACGCCGCGGAGCGAAGACCGAGCGCCAGGACCGCGGCTGTCGTCGCCGGCAGCATGACGTGAAAAGAGCGTGCAAGTCCGCTGTAAAGAATGAGAATCATCACCAGCGGCGGAATGCCGCGGAAGATCTGCTCGTACCCTACGCACAAGTAGCGAAAAGGTCGCCGGCCGTATACCTGGGTGAACCCGAGCAAGACGCCGAGCGCAAGCCCAAGCAGCAAGAGCAACACCGTGATCTTGACCGTCTCCGGCAGTCCTCTCGTGAAGAACGGACCGAGGCTCTGCAAGAGCGTCTGAGCGCCGCTCATGATGGCTCCCTTCGGCCGGCGCTGGATTACAGGAGAGGGACGTGGAGCCGATGCTCCACGTTCCTCTCCGACGTCTCTCCGACGTCTCTCCGAGGTCTTCCTCCTACGGAGCCCCTACTACCCCATCGGCCAGCGCCTGCGCGAAGCCGACGACGTTCTTCGCGGTGAGGAAGCTGGACGCAGCCTTCCACGCGGCCTCGATCTTGGCCACGTCCGCGCCGCCCATGTAGGCCGCGATCAGATCGTCCCACGCGCCGGAGGACTTGAGTTCCGTGACTCCGGCGTTGATTTTGGGCAGAAGTCCCTTCGGGTCGCCGTTCGCAACGAAGAAGCCAAACTGCTCGCCTGTCTCGATGACGCCCGTGATCAGGAGTCGACCATCCGCGGCCGCGCTCGCGCGGGACGCCGGCTCGTCCTGGACGACCGCGTCGATGTTGCCATTCACCAGGTCAAGAACCGCCAGCGGGTAGAGCGTGTACTCAAGAAGCTGAACCGCGATTCCCTTGTCAATCAGCTGCTCTTGTACCCACGTGGCTCCCGTAGTCCCGACCTGCGCACCGATCTTCCGCCCGGGTGAGAGAGCCTGCGCGATGTTCAGCTCGGAATCCGCCTTGACCATCACTGCCTGGTTCGAAGTCCAGTACGGAGCGGAGAAGTCGACCTTCTGCTCGCGCTCGGCGTTGATCGTCGCGCCGGACGCCCCGATGTCTTTTCGACCAATACCCACATCGTCGAAGATGATGGCCCAATCGTAGCTTGTGATCTCGATGTCGAAGCCCTGCAGAATCCCGACGAGCCGCACGACATCCAGATCGAAGCCGTAGAGACTCCCATCCGTCCCGGCCCACTCAAACGGCGGCCATGTCGTGTCTGAAGCGACCGTGTACGTTGTCGCTGCAGCCATCACAGCACCCAGGCCGAGGGCAACCAGTACACCAACTGCTAGGAGAAACTTCTTCATCCTCCTGCACCTCCTTCTTGCTAGTACAACCTACCGGCAAAGCGCCGTCGGAGTCAATGGGGTGGAGTAACAACAGAGAGCCTGCGGGCGAACCCGCGCCAGCCATTGGCGTGCCTCCCGTGGCGACCGCAGCTGAACGACGCGCAGGCGTCGGTTCTCGCTTCGGCCAAGGAGCTCCCCGTACTCGCGTTTCCGGCGCCCGTGGGTCTTGATCGCCCAGAGGAGGATTGAGTCGCGGGAGAAGAACGCGGTTGCCAGGCGTTCCCGATTCCCGTGCCAGAGAGTCTCACGGCGGAGTGCCCGGCGGAATGTGCGCCGAAGGAGCTGCGCGAAAACGCGCGGGAACGAGTAGTCGAGCCAGACGACGGTGTCCGCGCGTGCCCACACGAGGTCTCGTACCTTGCTGTAGTTCCCGTCGATCACCCAGCGATCGCTTGCCGCTGCGCGAGCCACCGCGACGCGAAACTCCTCGTCCGGTACGGAGGTCCAGTTCGGCTCCCACGACAGGGCATCCAGTTCGATGTGCGCCAGTCCGAGCCGTTGCGCCAGAGCGGAAGCCGTCGTCGTCTTCCCGGAGCCGCATGTGCCCACGACACTGATGCGGGTGCCTGCCTCGCAAAGAGCCTGACGATCCGCCATGTGCAACAGCGTACACGGTGGAGTCTGGAAAAACGATGCGGCCGCGTCATGTAGAACCGCGGCCGCTACTCCTCTTTCCAGAGGCTAACCAGCACCCCATTCTGTCGAATCCCATGGAGTCTGTCTGTAATCAGTATCACCCTCGCCGCCGCGCTACGGCAGGCCGACGATCTCGATCGCACCGTTGCTCGTCTGCATCGCGACCTTCGCAGAAGCAGGCGGATTCAGCGTCGCGAGCCACGCTTTGCCCTGCGTGTCGCCGACCAGAGGGAGACTCGACGTGATCGCTCCAACCGACGTCTCGGCCTTGAACTCGATCGACGCGACAGGCGAGACCGCAATGCCGATCCGTCCGTTGCTTGTGCGGAGGCTGTTGGCGTCTCCAACGGCCGCGCCGCGGAACGTGATGGCCCCGTTGGACGTTGCGGCGTCAAAGGCCGCGCTCACGTCGATCATGCGGATCTCGCCATTCGACGTCGAGAGGTCGAGGACACCCTGCGCTCGCTCGACGGAGATCCGGCCGTTGCTTGTTTCGGCGTGGAGCTGGCCCACCGCATCGACAACGCTGATCTCTCCATTCGAGGTCTGAAGATCAAAGCGCCCCTGCAGGGACGACACGGAGACGGCGCCGTTGCTCGTCCCGACCACGAGGTCGACGATGCCTGGCATGGACACGTCGAACGCCACTCCCGCGAACCGGCGCACGTCCTCGGCCTGCTCGCTCGACCGGTAGGACAGGACGATCCGCGAGCCCTGCTGCTCCATGTGGAGGGTGATCGCCGCGGCTCGCTCGTCCGCCTGGGCCTGGCTTCTGCCCCGCGCACGCACTGTGGCAGTGACGCGGACGTCCGTCTGCCCCTCGACGCCACGCACACTGACCGCTCCGTTCGAACTCGTGATCTCAACCACCGGGTTCCCCGATGCCGGGAACGCCGCCGTCTCCGTTCGCACGCCCTCGTGGCGAGCGCCAAGGATCTCCTCCAAGTCACACGCAGTGAGCCCCAAAGCTGCAAGCCCAGCTGCCGCCAGAGTCAAGGTTCTCCTCCAGAAGGCCGCTCTCATCCTCATCATCCTCCGTCGTCTCCATACTTCGCACCCCGGGTACATGACTCTAGACCCTCCGTCCCGCGGGCACAGTGAAAGAGTACGCAAGCAGGACACACCGTCCAAGCGCCGAGCCGGTCGGCGCTGCCGCGAGAGATGCACGGAGAGACCGAGGAGTTGGCGCCCCTACTGACGAGCAGAGACGCGCTCCAGGGATCCGAGTCCTCTCCCTCGGACAAGCAAGCTACGATACAGTACCCATCTGACGTGTCTTGCTCACAGGTGCGCCCGACCTATCTCGAACGTTCGGTCCCATTTCGCGTACCTGCCCTCACCCTATGCTCTCCCTCAAGGCGGGCTGTGAGGAGAGTCGCCCCGGTAGTCTTGCTCTGGCTGTGCGCGGTCGCGTTCTTCTGCCTCGGAACCACGGACTCGCTCCGGGATGACTCGGGCGCGACGGCATCTGAGGTCACGATGGACGTCTCTCAGACGGTCCGCGTCACATCGTGGGACACGGGGGTCTTCCTGACCCGCTCTCCCAACTCCGGATCCGCGCAGTCCTTCACCTTTTCCGGCGGCGGACTCACTGCAAGCGGTCGGTCCCGAGTCTCGTGGGCGCCGAGCAGTGACGAGACGACGGCCATTCAGTGGGAAGCCGCGGGCGCGGACGCGTCGAGTGAGTCCGCGGGCAAGACTGCCGCCCAAGCGCCTTAGGAGCCCGTGTCCCCAACAGACCTCACCCGCGCAGGACTCTCCCTCGCGTACGAAGTCGACCTCGCCTCTCCGCACACGCACTCGGTCGGAGTGATGCTCAGGATCCGCACAAAGGGGATCACGTCTCACGTCCTTTCCACCAGTCGCTACCATCCTGTGGCCACCGCATGCGAGCCAGAAGCAGCCGAGTTCAGTGCTGAACCCGCGACGGGATTCTCACGTAGTGGAGAGCAAGCGCCAACACCCGTGCCCCGCCCCGATCAGGTAGCCTCCGACCAGCGCTCGTACATTGTCTACCTCAAGGGGGCGCTCGTAGCGTACTTGCTGGATCAGGGAATCTAGAGCCGCACTCAGGGACGTCACTCGCTCGGCGATCTCGTCAAGGAGATCTGGACGACCTGCGGGCGCCAGAGAATGATGTTGGACTACCCGATGGTGCTGAGCATGCTCCTGTCGATTACGGGAGAGGGCTTCGGCGCGTTCTTCGACGCGTACGTGTTCGGACTCGCCTGTCTCTGCCGGAATGGCGGTAGATGGTGGCTACGTCGGGCGATCTCGTGGGACAACTGAGAGGAGTGAGTTCTGAGATCGAACTCCACTCCCGGCTGGCAGATTCCAGACCCTTCTCCGCCATTCATCGTCGCACAGCATCGCCGCCACGTCAGTCCCCACCCCGCACGAACACCGAGGCCCCGCGCTAGCCGAGCTCTCGCCCAGCGGGACAAGTTCGTACGCCTGTGGATCCATCCACAGAGCTGGAGCTCGTCTTGGCGAAGGCATGGAGCAGCCTCGTCTGAGGCAAACGTACGGATCCTCCCCGGTCGTCGACAAGTCCAGCGAGCCGTCTGCCCGTGCCTCGATCGGAGTCGCACGCGTTCGCCGTGGCCCGCGCGCCGCGCTAAGATGCCTGCAAGGAGGTGGGACCCATGAATTCGTCGCATCTTCGCCGGCTCGCAACAGCTACTGCGGTCTTGTCGGTCGTGCTGTTTGCTGCGATGGTGAACGCTGCGCCTGTCGTGCGGCTCGTCGGGGACCCCAAGCTCGCCGGGCTGCACGTGGCGGCAAGCGACCTAATCTGGGAGGGCAACGTCCTCACATCGATGCGCCTGGCTGTAGCCAATGACTCCACCAACGTGCTGACCATCGATCCCGCTCGATCGTTCATCGTGTCCACCGACGGGGAACCCCAGCCGCTTGCAGCCCTCGTACGCGCCGACTTCGCGAAGCCGCTTCTGCCGGGCGAGGAGACCTCCGACGAGATCGACCTTCTCGATGCATTCCAGCACGGCGATCGGTTCAAGGTATCCCTTGTGTGGACGCTTGGGGCAATCGTCGACGCCGCGGTGTGGGTCTGGGAGGTGACTGACGTCGCGGGCGAGGCGTCACCACAGAAGACGCCGCCTACCCCTGGGGAGATATCTCCCGCGACTGCGTCCTCGTCGGCGGCCGACGGTGCGAGCGGCAACGTCTTCCTTGGCGTCGCCGCGATCGTGCTCGGCGTGGCGTTGGTCGGGCTTCTCGTCTGGGGACTCTGGAGTCTTCTGCAGTAGGGTCCTCTGCAGGGACGCTATCTGCGCGCGTCCGCGGCGCCGCTTCCCGTCAAGCTGCGTGAAGACGTCTTGGACTCTCGTCCCTCAGGCAACACCGACGGCGAGAGTGGGGGTCCGGTAGCGTCGCATGGGGAGCTATCCATGCCGCGACGGAAGACCATTGCAATCGACGGATCCCTATGCACAGGATGCGGAGCCTGCCAGACCGGGTGCGCCGAGGGGGCACTTCAGGTGGTGGACGGAAAAGCATGGCTCGTGCGAGAGAAGACCTGCGATGGCTTCGGCGAGTGCATTGGCGCGCGTCCAACCGGAGCGCTGAAGATCGAAGAGCGCGAGTGCGAGGACTCTGACATCCAGGCTACAGTCCGGCATCCGCTGAAGACACGGGGCGAAGAAGCAGTGAGGCGCTTGGAAGAGGCCAACCGAAGGCACGCGCAAACGGCTCGGCCTGCCGCGCCATGCGGCTGTCCGGGCTTGACGATGCAGGTCTCAGAGCTGAGCACAACATCGGCGTCTCCGTCGGCGACTGCCCCACCGTCGGCGCCATGCCGCCTAGTGTCGCGTCACGTTAGTGGGTGTGCGGCTTGGTCTGAATCTGGTATGCTGTGGCATGCCACCACGAGCAACGACAGTGATGTTGAGTCCTGAAGAGCGAAAGGTTCTCGAAGCGTGGGCAGCATCGCGCACCGAGCCGTACCGGAGAGTCCAGCGTGCGCGAGCGGTCCTCCTCGCAGCGGAAGGCAAGACCAGCACCGCCATCGCTCAAGAGGTGGATCTGACTCGCCGCATGGTGAGTCAGTGGCGACAGCGCTTTGCGGAGAGTGGCCTTGACGGGCTCGCAGATCAGCCGCGCTCGGGTCGCCCACGGATCTACACCAACGACGCTCGGCTCCGGGTCGTCGAAACGGCGTGTGCAGCGACTCCGCCTGACGAAACGCACTGGAGCGTGCGCAACTTGGCACAGGCGACCGGGGTAGGACGGGGTACCGTACATCGCATCCTGCGAGAGAACCGCTTGAAACCTCATCGCGTCGGTACCTTCTCACAGTCGCCGGATCCTGAGTTCGTAGCGAAGGTGATTGACGTCGTCGGGCTGTACATG
>CAYUSW010000006.1:0-11259 GCA_964447445.1 uncultured Thermotogae bacterium | reverse complement strand
CGCGGAAGCGCATCTTGTGGTATCCTCTACTATCTCTCAACCGCAGAGAAAGGATGGTCGCCATGGCTGAAGAGATTCAGGCAACCGAAGAGATCTTGATCCGCGTGATCGACAAGGGTCCGGCGGGGCGCATTCACATCCGCTTGTCGAAGTTCCGCGACCGGGACTACCTCGACATCCGGAACTTCTACGAAGGCGAGGACGGCCAGTGGCTTCCGACGCGGAAGGGCGTTGCCGTCCCCGTGGACCTGTACGCCGACCTGATGGAGGCACTGGGCGCGGCGAAGGAACTGATCGAGAAGCGGGCGAAGGCTGGCGAACACGCGAGTTGATGGGCCAGCTCGGTTGGTCCATAATGCGTGACGTTTCCGGTCCCGTCGTCTAGCGGCCTAGGATATCGGGCTCTCATCCCGGGGACACGGGTTCGAATCCCGTCGGGACCGCCAGGTGTTGATGCGAGCGATGGCTCGCATCTTTCTTTTCGAGTGTTCGGTTAGCACGCTAGAATCCAGCCCCGCGGGGAGGGCGGTCGCAAGACATGGTGGCGCTGCAGGTTCGGGGGCTCGAGAAGCGATTCCCGGCGACGCACGGGACCATCGAGGTCCTGCGGTCAGTGTCCTTCGATGTGAGCGATGGAGAGTGGCTCACGTGTATCGGCCCGTCGGGATGCGGGAAGACGACGCTGCTTCGCGTCATCGCAGGGCTCCTCGAGCCGGACGCCGGGACGGTCTCGCTTGCCGGGACTCCAGGGTTCCGCCTCGGCCGCAGCGCCTACTTGCCTCAAGAGGACACGCTTCTTCCATGGCGCAGCGCGCTGGACAATGCCCTTCTTCCGGCCGAAATCGACGGGCGACCGCGTTCGGACGCACGCCGTGAGGCGCTCGCGCTGTTCAGGCGGTTCGGGCTTGACGGATTCGAGCACTCCTTCCCAGCGCAGCTCTCGGGAGGCATGCGGCAGCGAGTCGAACTCGCGAGGACGTTTCTCTCCCAGCGCAACGTCCTGCTGCTCGACGAGCCGCTCGGTGCGCTGGATCCGCTGACACGCGCTACGCTTCAGGACTGGCTCATCGAGGTGTGGACGGAGCTCCGGCGCACCATCGTGCTCGTGACCCACGATGTCGAGGAGGCGCTTCTCCTCTCGGATCGTCTCTTGCTCTTCACGCCACGACCCGCTGCCGTGCGTGAGCAGGTTTCGCTGGTGGGACTCGGCCGCCCGCGCCGGCGGAGCGATTCGCACGTCGTCGCGGAGCGGACGCGTCTCCTCGGCCTTCTCGCTCCGGAGGTGGCCGCATGAGGCGGACGTTCATCCCTGCCAGTCTCATCGTCGCTCTGCTGGGGCTCTGGGAGAGCGCCGTGCGCGCCTTTCACGTTCCGCCATACATCCTCCCGCCACCGAGTCGCGTCTTCCTGGCATTCGGCACGCACTTCTCGACGCTCGCCCGCCATGGTGCAACAACGCTTGCCGAGATCGCACTCGGTTTCGCCCTCGCCGCATCCGTCGGATTCCTCCTCGCGGTCGCTCTCTTTCATTTCCGCTCGCTCGAACGCGGCCTCCGCCCTTTCGTCGTGGCATCTCAGATGATCCCCGTGTTCGCCATCGCCCCGCTCCTTGTCGTGTGGCTGGGATTCGGCATCTGGCCCAAGGTGGTCGTCACCATGCTCATCGGGTTCTTCCCCGTGCTGATCAGCGAGCTGGACGGACTGCGCACCGCGAAGCGCGAGGCGATCGACCTTCTTCTCTCGATGGGGGCGACGCGGCGGCAAGTCCTGACGAAGCTCCTCCTCCCCGCCAGCCTCCCGTCGCTCTTCTCTGGGCTCAAGCTCGCGGCGACTCTCAGCGTCGTCGGTGCGACGATCGGCGAATGGGTCGGCGCGCGCCGGGGACTGGGACTCCTGATGCTCGAATCGAACGCGCGCCTACGGGTCGACATCGTCTTCGCCGCGATCCTCATGCTGACGCTCATCGGGTTGCTGCTCTTCTCCGCGCTTCGGATAATCGAGCGTCGGGCGCTGCGCTGGAGGGATTGCGCGCCCTCAGACGCGGATAGGGGGTGAGGTAGGTGCGACGACTTGTCGTACTGGCGGTCCTTGTAGGCGCAGCGTCGTCGATCGTCGCGGGTGGACCGCTCACGGTCCGGCTCGACTACCTCGCGAATGCAAATCACGTTCCTCTCTACTATGGAGTCGAAGCGGGCTTCTTCGCCGCGCGCGGCCTTGCCGTGGATCTCCTCGTTCCGAGGGATGCGAGCGACCCCGTGCAGTTGGCCGCCACGCGCACGGCCGACCTCGCGCTGACGCCGCAGATCAACTACCTCATGGCGCGCGCCGCAGGCCTTCCCCTCATTGCCGTGGGTGTACTCATCGACCACAGCCTGGGCGGACTGCTCGCGCTGGAGGATCGAGGAGTCACGTCGCTTGCCGACCTCGCCGGACGCCCCATCGGCTACTCACTGGCGCCGCTCGAACCCGCGCTGTGGCGTGCCATGTTCTCGTGCGTAGGCATCCCGCCCAAGGACGTCGACCTGGTGTACGTCGGCTTCAACACGAAGAACGCCTTGCTCATAGGGACGGTCGCCGCCATCGGAGCGTTCCGCAACGTGGAACTCGTCCAGCCGGAGATCCAAGACCGAAGCCCCGTCTTCTTCGCCCAAGAGGACTTCTGCGTGCCCGAAACGTACGAGCTCGTCTTCGTCGCGAATCCCGCGCTGGTGGAGGAGCGTCGCGAGGACGTGGCTCGATTCCTCGACGCGGTGGACGAGTCGATCCGCGAAACGCGCGAGAATCCCGAAGCAGCCTTGGCCGCGCTGTTCCGCGCCTTCCCGGAGCTAGACGGCGAGGCCGATCGCCAATCGTTTGAGGCAACGCTTCCACTCTACGCCGGCGATGCTCACCTGACCGACCCGACGGTGTGGATGGAGATGCAGCGTTTCCTCGTCGAGTCGGGCCTCGTGGCTACCGAGATCCCGTTCGAATCCCTCGTTCTCAACCCCGAATCGGCCACACCCTAGGAGGGTCCATGCCCGTCAAGAAGGGCCTACTGGAAGTCATCACCGGCTGCATGTTCTCCGGCAAGACGGAGGAGCTGATCCGGAGACTCGAGCGCGTCCGCATCGCGCACGGCGAGATCCTTCTCTTCAAACCCACGATCGACGACCGCTACAGCGCGACGTCGGTCATGACCCACTACGGACGGGAGTTCGCGGCCCATCGTCTTGCTCCGGGCGAGGAAGCCGTCGAGACGATCGAGCGGGCCGTCGGGCGCGAGGCGATCGACCGCGCCGCCGTCCTTGCGTTCGACGAGGGGAATTTCTTCTCCGAACGCCTGCCGCGACTGTGCGAAGATCTCGTCGCCCTGGGCAAACGCGTCATCGTCGCAGGGCTCGACCTGACGTTCGCCGGCGAGCCGTTCGGCCCTATGCCAACACTCCTCGCGCTCGCCGACCGCGTCGACAAGCTCGAGGCGGTATGCGTCAAGTGTGGCGCCTCGGCCACGCGCTCGCAGCGGCTGATCGGCGGACGCCCGGCGTCCGCGGACGGGCCCGTCATTCAGGTAGGCGGACTCGGCAGCTACGAGGCACGCTGCCGCAGTTGCCACGAACACTAGGCCGGCGGCTCGCGCAACCTAGACCCAGTAGGTTGCGTCATCCTCGCAGATCGTCACACCCTCAATCGGCTGGTTGGGGCGTTCCGACATGTGCGTTGCAAAGAGCCGCATCCCACGCTTCCGTCCTTCCTCTGTGAGAAAGGCAAGCCGTTCGATGTCGAGGTGCCCCGGATCGCTCTTGGGTCTCGGGTGCGTGAGCTCCATCACGGCAACGTCAGCGTCGCCGAGTAGTTCCTCGAGCTCGCAGCAATCGCCGGTGTCGCCCGTGTAGGCGAAGCGGAGTCCTCTGTACGCAAATCGGTAGCCGAGAGCCAGGAGACCGAAGTGCGACATGGGAACGGCGGACACGACGAGATCGGCGGCGCGAACCTCCTGCCACGGCTCGACTTCGACGTACTCGATCATCCTTCCTGGATGGAGGCCGGCCCCTCGTATCCCCGGCCATGCGAGGGTGTAGAGTGCCTCGCTCTGCGCTTGGAGTCCTCGAGGACCCACGATGTAGAGCGGCCTGTCGCGCTTGCAGCGCACGGCGTACTCCAGGAGGAGGAAGGGAAGTCCGAAGACGTGATCCGCGTGCAAGTGGCTGATCAGGACCACTTCGAGAGACGCGAGATCGATCCCGTGGCGGCGCATCTGCAGGACCGCCGTGGGCGGCAGGTCGAGGAGAATCCGCCCGTCAATGAGGGTAGCGTTCCACTGCCGCCCGTCAGACAGCGCCGCGGCGGATCCTAGGCAGAGAAGCGAGATTGACGCCACGTCCCCGCCGCTAGGAGCACTGAGTCTGCGCGCGCGACTCGTCCGTCACCCGGAGCCGGTGCGCGAGTTCCTCGAGCATGCTCAGGGCGATCTCGGGATGCGTGCTGATAATGCTGCGCATCGCCCACTGAGAAATGACAAGGCAGGTCGTCTGCTCCCTCGCGACGACGTCCGCCGTGCGGGGCGCGCCATCGATGACGGAGAGCTCCCCGAAGAAGCCGCCCTCACCGATCTCGGCGAGCTTCTTCCCACCCGACATCACGTCCGCCTTGCCGTCGAGAATCAGGTAGAACCCGAGACCGGACTGACCCTTCTCCACGATCTTCGTCCCCGTCTGGACCGTCTTCTGAATCGCCGCCTTGAGCAGACTCGCCAGGCTCTCATCGCTCGTTTTGGCGAAGATGGGCGTCTTCTTGAGGGCGTCGATGACCTTCTTGTTCTCCATTCCGCGCTCCTTTTGTGCACGTCGAGGCAGGAATCGATGATATAATCGCCAGATTGCCTTTTCCAGTCTGTCGAAAGGAAGCCATGTCCTGGAGTCGAACGCTCAGGATTCGTCAGCAGTTGCGCAGCCACATCGAGTCCGGAGAAGAGATCGGCCTCTTCTTCAGCGACCTTCGCGGCTTCTCCAGCTATGCCGCCCGCGAGGGAGACTACGCCGCCTACGAAGTCGCCGAGGAGCACGAAGCGATTCTGCGAGACCAGATCGGCGAACACGGAATCGTGATCAAGACCCTTGGCGACGGTGTCATGGCCGCGTTCACGGAGCCGATCGCTGCCCTGCTCGCCGCCGTCGCCCTGCAGCGCGCGCTGCGCAACCGCAACGAGAAGACACCGAACGCTCCAATCCATGTGGGCATTGGCGTGTCGAGCGGCACACCCATCATGACGGACGTGGACTTCATCGGCCACACGGTGAATCTCGCCCAACGCCTGTCAAGCATCGCCAAGGGAAGCCAGATCCTGACGACCGCTGCCGTCCAGAGCGGCGCTCGTCTTCCCGATGACCTTCGTTATGTGGCGCTCGGCGATCGCTCACTGAAGGGGATCGGAAGGGAGCAGGTCGTCGAAGTGGCGTGGCTCGAAGAGGTGGTCCGCATCTCGGACGCGCGGGATCGCCTGACCCTAATCTTGACGGAGCGCGGAACGATCGTCATTGAGTTTGCCAAGGACGCCAGGAAGGATGCGGCCGACGCGCTCCGGAACCTCCTCGATGTCGGGATCGCCGAGCGCAGCGCGTCCGCCTTCTTTCAACGCGCGATCGCCCGCATCGCGTTCCAGGCGCTGCGGGGCGCGGCGTCGCGCATCGAGGGGACCCTCGAACGCCGTGCGGACTCGGTGGAGCTTGCCCTGGCGCGGAGAGGGCTCTCGCTTCGCATCGGAAGCCGCACACTCGTCCTCCCGAACGTCGACCCGGCCGCCGCCAAGCAGTTCGTCGAGTCCGCCACGCGCATGCGGCACGTCACTTCCGTCTAGAGCGCAGGAGGAGTAAAGCCTGCGCAGCTTTGAAGCATCCCTCCCCTTGCACTAGAATAGGCGAAAGATTCGGTCGAGGGGGGGCCATGGGGAAGCGCGAAGTCCTCGAAAGCACGCTGAAGCAAATCAAGAAAGCGTATGGTGAAGGCTCCATCATGTGGCTCGGCGATGGAGCACAGGTTCTCCAGGTGGAGACCGTTCCGTCGGGCTCGCTGGCGTTGGACATTGCACTCGGTGTCGGCGGTATCCCGCGCGGGCGCATCATCGAGATCTTCGGCATGGAGTCGAGCGGCAAGACGACGCTGGCCTTGCACATGATCGCCGAAGTCCAGAGGCACGGCGGCACGGCGGCATTCATCGACGCCGAGCATGCCCTCGATCCGAGTTACAGCCGCGCGCTTGGGGTCGACCTGGACCACATCCTGATCTCGCAACCGAACTCCGGCGAGCAGGCCCTTGAAATCACAGAGCAGCTGACGCGAAGCGGCGCCATCGACATCATCGTCATCGACTCCGTGGCCGCCCTTGTGCCCACGGCCGAGATCGAGGGACAGATGGGAGACTCGCAGGTTGGCCTCCAGGCACGTCTGATGAGCCAGGCGATGCGGAAGCTGTCCGGCGCGATCGCGCAATCAAAGACCATCGTCGTGTTCACGAACCAGATGCGATCGATGATCAGCGCGTCGCGCTTCGGCCCGTCGACGACAACGGCCGGCGGATGGGCGCTCAAGTTCTATGCCTCGCTCCGCCTGCAGATGTGGGGTTCGGGGAAGATCGAAGAGGGATCCGAACGCATCGGCACTCACGTCACCGTTCGCGTCGTGAAGAACAAGGTGGCTCCGCCATTCAAGGAAGCTTCGTTCGACGTCATCTACGGGCGAGGCATCGTGCGCTCGCGAGATCTCGTGAATACGGGCGAGGCCCTCGGCCTCATCACGCGCAGCGGCTCCTGGTATTCGTTTGAGGGCGAGCGCCTCGGTCAGGGCATCGGCAACAGCGCCCAGGCTCTCGACGAAGACGCCGACCTCGCCGCCCGCCTTGAGGCCGCGATCCGCGAGAAGGCGGCGCTCGGCGCGACGCTGCCGATCGGGGAGGCCGGAGACGCAGAAGACGAGTGACGCCCTAACGACGCTCCGACAGGCCCTCCGCCGCCCGCTCAGCGAGCGCGAGGCGGGGGATGCTCTTGCCAAGTCGGGCTTCTCGCAGGAGGAGTCGAGCGCTGCGCTCGCAGCAGCGCGTGAGTTCGGATGGCTTGACGATCGCGCCTTCGCGCGTCTCTGGGTCGAAGACAGGCTGCTTCATCATCCCCTCTCGCGACGCGCCGTCGAGCAGGAGCTTCGGGGCCGCAAAGTCCCGCACGATGTGGCAGCCGCCGCCGTGCACGAACACTATCCCGAGGAGCGGGAACGCGAGGTTGCGCGGGATCTGGCTCAAGGGCGTCTGGCGCGGCTCCAGGGCCTGGATGAGATGACACGGCGGCGGCGCGCGGTCGACTTCCTCATTCGGCGAGGTTTCTCAAGTTCCATCGCCATGGATAGCGTGCGCCGCGCCGTCTCGGGGAGCGATCATGACTGAACACCGCGTGGGACTCGGCATCGACGTCCATCGTTTGGTTGCCGGGCGTCCCCTCGTCCTCGGCGGTGTGACCGTCCCGTTTGAACTCGGCCTCGACGGCCACTCCGATGCCGACGTCTTGGCGCACGCCGTCTGCGACGCGCTCCTCGGCGCCGCGGGGTTGGGCGACATCGGCGTTCACTATCCCGATACAGACGAGCACTTCCGAGGCATCTCCAGCTTCCTTCTCCTGAAGGACGCCGTCGGAAAACTGCACGCCGCAGGGTTCCGCATCGTCAACGTGGACGCCACACTGGTCGCCGAGCAGCCCAAGCTGTCCCCCTTCTTCGGCGCCATGCGCGTGAACCTGTCTGGCGTTCTTGGCATCGACGCAGCCCACGTAAATCTCAAGGCGACGACCAGTGAGGCCATGGGCGCACTCGGCCGCGGCGAAGGGATTGCCGCCTGGGCCGCATGCCTCATCCGAGCAGTCTCAGAATGTCCCGATACGTGACCAGTAGGAGGAGCACAAGCATCACCACGAAGCCAATGGCGTGGATGAGCCCCTCCCGCTGAGGCGGGATGGGCTTGCCGCGGATCCACTCGACGACGGCGAATACGACGCGGCTTCCGTCAAGACCCGGGAAGGGAATCATGTTGATGATCGCGAAGTTGAGACTCAGGAAGCCGAGGATCTGCAGGAACGCGGCAAGACCGAGCGCCCATCCCTGTCGAACCATGCCGGCGATACCCACCGGCCCGGAGATCGATTCGCGGGCCTCGCGCGACCCCGCGATGAGATCCCGCAGCGTCTCACCGAGGAGCGTTACGTAGGCGGCGAAGCTGCGCAGCCCGAGCGACATGCCGGCGGCAAAGCCGAGACGACGCGTCTCGACCCCGAGGTTCCCGAACTTGACGTTCTCCAAGACATCCTCAGCGCTGCGGCCGTTTGCACGGAGAGTGATGTCGACCGGCGCGTCGCCACGGATGACTTTGAGTTGCACGACGTCCGAGTCCTGAAGCGCGTCCTCGAGTGCCGACACCACGTCAAGCCCCGTGCCGACGGAGGTGCCCGCCACGGCGACCACGCGATCGCCCGTCTTGAGGCCCGCGAGATACAGGGAGGAAGTTGCCGGAACGGAGGCCATCTGGTTGGTCTCCGCGACGGCGGAGAACACCGCGCCGATCTGGTAGCCGGTCCCTTCGGCGGACGCACGCGGCCGAATCTCGAAAGTCCGCTCGGTGCCGTCGCGACGAACAACGATCTCAATCGGGTTCCCTCCCGACGACGCGATCGCACGCGAGATGTCGTCGAACGTGTAGATGGCCCTTGTCCCGATGCGGACGATCCGATCGCCAGGTTCGAGCACGGCAGCAGCCGGCGCGTCCGGAAGGACGTCCGCCACTTGCAGCACAGGCAGACTCATCGCCAGCGTGGTTCCCAAGGTGACGAGGAGCGCGAGGAGGAAGTTCATGACAGGGCCGCTCATGCTGATGAGCGCCCGGATGTACGGAGGCTTCTTGTAGAGGAAGCGCTCTGTCGGAATCGTGCTGCCGGCTTCGAGGCGGTCTTCGCCCGCCATCCGCACGTAGCCGCCGATGGGGATGAGTCGCCACGAGTACAGCGTTTCGCCTCGCTTCTTGGAGAGGATCGCCGGCCCCATACCGATCGCGAACTCGTGCACGTAGACGCCGCTCGCTCGCGCCGCCAGGAAGTGACCCAGCTCGTGAACGCCTACGAGGACCATGATCGTCACGAGGAACAACAGCACCGTCATCGGCCCACCTCCTTCGCTCGCATCACGAGGACGCGCCGTGTCGAAGCGCTCAGTTTGACATGGTCGCTCAAACGGATGCCGGCCACCCACACGATCTTCTCCTGATCGCAGATAAGGGCAATGCGATCGCGCGTCTCGACGGGGACCCGCGCATTGATCAGGAAGGACTTCAGGCGCACGTCGTCAGCCATGCCAAGCGGTGTGAATCGATCTCCGGCGCGTCGGTTTCTCGCAACGAGCGGGAAGCTCACCGCATCAGCGTCCGCCACTTCTTCCCACGGGTCGCCCGACGACGTCGCGGGGGCCTCGTCAAGACCCACGAGCGAGATCTCGAGGGAGAGCCCGACCGCGTCCAACATCGTGCGTCCCACGGGAAGTGACACCCGCCACGGCTCGGACGGCGGCCGCGCATCGGCGGAGAAGTCAATCGTGGTCCTCGACACAAGGACTCGAAGCCGCGGGAGGAAGAGCTCGCCTCGCTCGGCCGCCCCTCCTACCAGGCATCGCGTCGCGACCACGTGGGAACGCCCGACGCCCTGAAGATCGCCCCGGGCGCGCCGCATTGCCTCGCGCAACAGGATCGACTGAATCCCTGCCGGCAGGGCCGCTAGGCGCGCCCGCGACAGCCGCAGCGGACTCGTCCCATCGACATCGCAGACGTCGCCCCACAGCCGGTCGACGACGAAGCGCTCGACCTCGTGCATTTCATCGGCGACTTCCGCCCATCGCCCCACGGACCGCACAACATCCGGGTTGATGGCTGCCAATTCCGGAACCACTCGCTCGCGGATGCGATTCCGCGCGAAGGCGATGTCCGCGTTCGTCTCGTCCTCCCGCCAAGCCCATCCCTGGCTCTCTGCAAAGCCGCGCACCTCGGCGCGGCCTACGCGAAGCAGCGGACGGATAAAGGGCCCGGCAACAGGCGCCATACCGCGAAGCCCGCTCCATCCGGCGCCCCGTGCAAGTCGGAAGAGAACGGTTTCCGCCTGGTCGTCCGCGGTGTGCCCCAGCGCGATTCGCGAAGCACCCCGCTCCGCGGCGACGCGGGTGAGGAACTCACGGCGAAGATCCCGAGCTGTTTCCTCGATGCCCTGACGCCGGGCCTGCGCTTCGCCACGGACGTCGCACCGCTCGGCCACCACCGGCAGATCGAGACTCTCCGCTTGTTGCTCGACGAAGCGAGCGTCGTCCGCGGAAGAGGGACGCAGCCCGTGATCGAGATGGGCCACGACAAGAGTGCAAGCGAACTCCTGCCGAAGCCCGTAGAGCGCGCGGAGGAGCACCACGGAGTCTGCGCCTCCCGACACCGCTACGAGGACGCGGTCTCCTCGCTCGATCATGGAATGGCGTTGAACTGCGCTGCGCACCGCTTCGAGAAGCATAAGGCGATTGTGGCGACGCTCCGCGGGCAATGCAACGGCGTCGTCGCGCGAGACGCTCGGCGATATGCTGGGCTCGTGAACCGATGGGGCGTTGTCACGAGCCTGTGGTTGGCGATCTCCGTCATGGCGGCGGGCCATCCGCTGTTTGTCCCGGTCGACCCGCCCGTCGCGCTCGTCCAGGCAGATCCGGGGAGGACGACGTTTTCTCTCGCGCTTGAACCACACGGCTGGACCGCCACTCTGTCTCGCTCCATCTCGGATGCGTGCGACATCGTGGCCGTCGTCTCGTCCCTCTCGCCCTTCGACCTCCGCGTGCGGGCGCTCGTTCTTTCGTCTCCCTTTCCTCTTCGCATGGCCGTCGAAGCAGGACAGGACCATCTCGCGTTCTTCGGTGCGCTCCATCTCGGCCCGATGCGCATCGTGGGCGAACGAAGGTGGGGAGAGAGCTCCGGCGTTCGCGTGAGTCTACATGCCTCCGCACCCACTCTGGCGGTTGCGGCAGGCGCAGAGCTCGGCGGACGCGTGCGGCCGCTCCTCGCCGCTTCGTGGTTTCCGAACCCCGTAGAGCTTTGGGGCGTCACGCTCACCCTGGCTCCCTCGCAATGGCGTGTCACGATCGGAGGGACCTGGTGAGGCGCTGGTGTTCGGTGGCACTGATCCTGGTCGCCGCGTGCGCCGCGCCGGTGCTCGGCGAACGGCTGGTGATCGT
>CAYUSW010000005.1:0-1645 GCA_964447445.1 uncultured Thermotogae bacterium | reverse complement strand
CTCGGAACGTGGGGCGAGCGGCTCGTGGTCCCGATCCTCCCGTGGAGCCAGCAGACGTTCTATCTGATTCCCCTACTGCGCCGCACGCGCTGGCCGGCCCTCACGACGGCCATCGGCCAGTACATGCTGTTCCGCCGATCCACGTATGCTGCGGTGGGTGGCTACGAGCACGTGAAGGGATCCGTGATCGAC
Organism: uncultured Thermotogae bacterium; assembly: GCA_964447445.1. Classification (GTDB taxonomy): domain Bacteria; phylum Bipolaricaulota; class Bipolaricaulia; order UBA7950; family UBA9294; genus CAIOGO01. The sequence goes on along the minus strand of CAYUSW010000005.1, from coordinate 1,453 downwards.
GACTGTGACCTCGTTCGCGCTGTAGCGCGCGCCGGCCACCGATGGACGTTGCTGGACGGGACGGGACGCGTCACAAGCCGGATGTACGGCTCGTTTCGCGAGGCAGCGGCGGGATTCGCAAAGAATCTCTTCGCGCGGTTCGGCTACAACCTCCCAGTCTTCGCGTTCGTCTGGTTGTGGCTCTTGTGGGTCACGTGGCAGCCGCCGCTCCTTCTCATCCTGCGGGCCATCATGCCAAGCGCGGTGCCGTCTGCCGCAGCCTGGCTCGCCGCGACGGCCATGGGCTTGAGCTTCTTCCTCTGGTTCGTCTGCGACCTGCGCTTCCGCATCCGCCTCGACCATGTGGCGCTAGCTCCCGTCACGGTGCTCCTTGCTGCCGGCATCGCCGTCCGCTCTGTCGCTTGGCACGCCCTCGGCCGAGGGACGTGGAAGGGACGTCCCACCCGTCCTGCTTCTCGCAACCGCCCCAGGCCTACTCCCCCGACGTCGCTGCGCTGAGCACTTCGGCGCACGTCGCGTCCGCACTGACTCGCCAGGCGCGGAAGTAGCTGTGCTCTGGCACAGGGTCCAGCCACGCCGCGGACCCGCTGGCCAGAAACGGGTTGCTTGCGCCGAGTATGGTCTGTTCGCTTGTCCACTCGACCAGGCCTTCGACGAGATCCGCCGACACCACGACGCCAGCAAGGCGCGAGCGGTCGCGTTGGACGACGTAGACCTCTCCTTCGATGAGACCGGCTATCGAGATCCGCACTGTGAGCCCCGGCTTCCCGTCTCCGTCCTGATCGATGACGCGCGGGTCGCTCGCTTGGGTCGGAAGCGGATCGTTGGCCGGGTCGTCGAGTCGCGCTCCCTGGACCGACGTGACCCAAGGTCTGAGGAAGTCGACGCCAAGCGGGGTCATCGTCAGGCTTCCCGCCCACCGGCTCGGGGCCAGGGACTCGATGAAGGCCACAGGGATTTCGGTGCGGACGAGCGATGTGCCGTTGTCGATCGTCGTCGCACACGTGCTCTCGACCGCCGTGAGGATGAGTCCCTCCTGGCTCACGTCGAGGAGGACAAGGCTCGAGCTTGTCCGCGGCTGCTCTCCCGCAAGGGGAATATCGCCGATCTGAGCCGTGACAATCTCCATCGCCCACCGGCCGGCAAGGTTCGGAACCGCCTCGTCCGCGGCCCATCCGGCGCCGCAGAGGAGCACGAGAAGACCCGCCGTCCACCTTGCACTTCGCGCGTGACGTCGAATGGCAACCATAGTCCGGCGAGAGTAGACGCCGCGGCAGCGTCCGTCAAACCGGTCGGGGCGAGGCGGCCCGCATGGCGATGGCTTGACGTAGAGCCCCGCTCCCGCCATCCTGAGCGAGCGGGAGGGCGACATGAAGATCGTGGACCTGACGGATGACCTCGTCCCCTTGTACTGCGTCTGCCTCGAGGACTGGTCCCAAGAAATGACGGAGGC
>CAYUSW010000004.1:0-3862 GCA_964447445.1 uncultured Thermotogae bacterium | reverse complement strand
TGCACGACCAGCATGCGGTCGAAAGGGTCCCGATGCAGGGACGGTAGCCCCTGCGCGCCGAGTGCATGACTCATCTGAATCGGCAGCGTCTCGATACCGTTCAAGCGAAGCTGCTCGCCGAGAAACCGATCGAGCGGGGCGGGCAGATCGATCCTCCCGAGGCCGACCTTGAGGGCGATCTCCCACCCGCTTGCGGCGCTCAAGAGAAGCTCGTTGCGGCCGTCGGCGATCAGTTTGCGCGCGCGTGCCGACAAGCGTCGATCCCCGCCGATCCACCACAGGAACGCGTGCGTATCGAGAAGAATCCTCATCGCTCGAATGCGTTCAGCAGCTCTTCCGGCAAAGGATGGTCGAAATCCGCGCTCATGTGGACGCGCCCCGCCGCTGTCCCGGGCCGCCGAGTCTCGATCTGCGTCTCGACGGGCACAAGCCGAGCCACTGGCGTTCCGGCGCGCGCGATGACGAATTCCTCGCCTGCCTGGACGCGCGCGAGCAGTTTCGAGAGCTGTGTCTTCGCTTCGTGCGTGTTGACCTTCGTCGCCATGGAACCTCCCGCGACATCATGGACTAAGGCATGGACTTAGTCAACAACGCCCCTCGTGACGCGCCCGCACCGCGCCCGTTCATGACTTCCTCAACGCGACCGCTTCCTCGAGGACGTTGGCGAAGCGGTCGGCCAGCAGGTCCCAGGAACGATGCATCTCTGCGAAGCGACGTGCGCATGCCCCCATGTCTGCACGGGATGCCGCGCTCATCTCCTTCAGGGCGACCAGGCTGTCGGCCAAAGCTCTGGCATCGCCGGGAGCGACCTCAATGCCGCAGCCAGCGGCCACGTTGTGGGCCGCGAAGGTCGAGAAGACGATCGGGCGGCCGGCAGCCAGATAGTCGTTCAGCTTGTTCGAACTGCCGTAGATGTTGTTTGCCTCTGTCAGCAAGAGAGCATCCGCCTCGGCGAGCACGGCGGGGACCATCTCCTTCGCGACGCTGGGCCTAAACTCCACGTTCGTCAGTCCAAGCTCCTGGGCCCTCGATGCGAGGTCGGTCTTGAGATTGCCACCACCTACGAAGATGAACCGCACATCGCCGACTCCCGCAGTCTGAAGAGCGCGTGCAGCGTCTAGGATCACGTCAAGCCGGTTCGCCACCCCGTGCGCTCCGAGGTAGACGGCGCGGAAAACAGAACTCGCCTCGGGAGCGCGAGTCACGGCTCCCGATCGTTCGAGATCGACGCCATTCGGCACGACGACGACGGACTCACTGGGTGCTCCTCTGCTCGTCAAGTACTCGGCTGTCCTTTCCGAGAGAACAACGACTCTCGTGGCTCTCCTGACCAGCCAACTCTCAAGGGCTCTCAGTCCGAGCGCGAAGGGGTGACACCTGCCTAGCACGCCCATCTCAATCAGGCTTTGAGGCCAGAGGTCCCTCAACTCGAGCACAAAAGGGACCCCCAGTCTCCTCGCCGTGCGCCATCCCACCAGCGCTGCCAGCAGGTGAACGGACGACCCGACCACCACATCAGGAGCTTCCGTTCCCCGCGCACCAGGCAACCTCCTTGCGACGCCGAACGCTCGAACCGAGTACACAACCATGCTCCAGAGCCGGCGCACGTCATTGGCCCTGTACGCTGGGGCACTGATCCACGCGAATCTGACCCCATGAAGAGTCTCTGCGTACGCGTGCCGGCCAAGACGCTCTCCGGCGACGGCGTGCGGCCCTCGCCCGTGGATGCCGGAAAAGATCGTGACGCGCCAACCCTTCCGAACGAGCCTCTGAGCACAGTCGTAGTGCCTCGTGGATCCTGCCATTCGCGGACTGGCGGCATACTCGTTGAAGATCCATACATTCATGATCCTGTGATCTCCTCGTACAGCGCGCAAAGGCGAGGCGCCTCGTTCGGCCATGTCATCCGGGCATCAACCAGCCCCTGGCGCCCACTCTGCCCCATCGTCTTCCGGAGCTCGCGGCTTGCGCTGAGTTTCTGGACTGCGTCTGCAAGACCCGCAGCATCGAGCGCCGGCACGACGATCCCACACCCGAATCGTTCGAGGAGCGAACGCCACAGCGGGAAGTCCGAGGCGATGACCGGCAGACTTGCCATCATGTACTCCAGCAGTTTCGTCGGGAGTGAATCGATGTAGTTCGGGATCGCTGCGAGGACGGAGACCCCGATGTCCGACCGCGCGATCTCGGCCTGGGCTTCTTGAAACGGCCGCCGCCCCTGCAGTTCCACAACCCCGTCCAGATCGTGACCGCGAACGTAGTCCCGCATCTCCGCCTCAAGCGATCGCGAATCCGGTCCCCCGATCAGGATCCAGCAGAGCGGAAGGTTCTCTTCCCGCAGCAAGGCCGCGGCTTCGAGCATCGTCATCGCGCCGCGTGCTCTTGAGATGCCTCCCACATAGATGACTCGAATCGCTCGCGGGCTCTCCGTCGGCAGAACCTGTTGCGGAACCTCCAACGGGTAGTTGTGAATCACGTGGACTCGGGGATGCCACGCGTAGAGCGGCCCGTACGAGTCCTCCGCGAGGACAACGGCGTCATACAGCGGCAGGAGCGTCCTCTCTACCGCGCGGTACAGAATCGCGGCGGGCTTGCGCAGCAGGCGGGGAATCCATCCCTTGGTCCGGATCTGGGCCGGGATGTTCTCGTGAACGTCGAACACGATGCGGGCGCGTGTGAGCCACTTCAGGAGCACGCCCACGACGAGAAGCTCCGGATCGTGAAGGTGATAGACGGAGCCGGACTGCTTGAGCGCAAGCGTGAGGACGACCCAAGGGGTCGCGAAGACTCGCGCCGGCCGCCACCTCGGCGCGCGGACTCCAATGACACGTATGCCGTCCCTTCGATCAGAAGACTCGCCCCGCGCAATGAGAGTCACTCGGTACCCGTGCGCCACAAGAGAACGAGCTTCCTTGTGCAGAATGCGGGTGTCCTCGATCGGATGGACGGAACTCACATGCACAACGTGCAGACCCTTCGCCCCTCCGCATTTCCCCATGTCGGTCGCCCCTGACTGCTTCTCAGCTGCGCACGCGCCTTCTACGGCGCAGTACGGCTCGTGAGAAACTCTACGCAGATCACGCCTTGCTCATATAGGCGGTGACAACTTCCTCCGCTGGCCCGCACGCGGCGACTTCGCCCTTCTCGAGCCAAACCGCAGCCGTGCAGTGCTCCCTTACGAACTCCATGCTGTGGGTCACCACGACGATCGTCTTGGCTGCAGCGATCAGCTCGTGAATGCGCTCTGAACTCTTGGCTTTGAACCTGGCATCCCCCACTCCCAGGACCTCGTCGATCAGCAGGATGTCGGGCTCGACCTGGGCCGCGATCGAGAACCCAAGGCGAGCCTGCATTCCGGACGAGTAGTTCCTGACCGGCTCGTCCACGAACTCGCCAAGATCCGCGAACTCAATAATGCGATCGGCGAGGGCCTCAATGCGCTTGCGCGGCATGCCGAGGAACGAGGCACTCAGGCGGATGTTGTCACGACCCGTGAGCTCGGGCACGAATCCCGCCCCAAGGCCGAGAAGTGTGGAGATCCGGCCGCGCACCTCCACCGTGCCCTCGTCTGGGTAGAGGAGCCCCGCAAGAAGCAGCATCAGCGTGCTCTTGCCGGCGCCATTGCGCCCGATGACGCCGAGGACTTCTCCGCTCCTGACAGTCAGCGTGACGTGGCGCAATGCCCAGAACTCCGTCTTCTTCCTCCACCTTCCTGGCCGCAGCACTCGCGCCTTGATCGATCGCTCCGATCTGGCATGGAGCGAGTAGTGAACGCCGCAGCCCTCGAGAATGATGGTCTCCATCAGATGACCTTCACAAATCCACGCTCCAAACGGACGAACGCTGCCCCGCCGACGACCAA
>CAYUSW010000003.1:0-2054 GCA_964447445.1 uncultured Thermotogae bacterium | reverse complement strand
CCTGATCACGACGGCGGGCTTCCGCGACGTGTTGGAGATCGGTCGCTGCAACCGGACGGAGATGTACGACGCGCTCTACCGGAAGCCTCATCCTCTGGTTCCGCGCCATCTTCGGCTTGAAGTCCACGAGCGGATCAGTGCTGACGGCCTGGTGGTAGAGCCGCTCGCGTCGGCCGATCTGGAGACCGCGGTGGGCATCCTCGAGCGGGAGAGAGTCGAGTCCGTCGCCGTTTGCCTTCTGAACGCGTACGCGAATCCGGAGCACGAAGCAGCCATCGGCGAATTCCTCGAACAGCGCCTGCCCGGGGTAGCCGTCTCCCTCTCGCACCTCATTACTCGACGGTACTACGAGTACGAGCGTTCGAGCACGACCGCGCAGAATGCATATGTCATGCCCGTCGTACGCGCCTACCTGAATCACCTCGAGGACGATCTCAAGAAGCGCCAGTTCGCGCAGATCCTGCAGATCATGCAGTCGAACGGCGGCGTGATGGCGGCGGGTGTGGCGCGCGAGATGCCGATTGCCATGGTGGAGTCGGGGCCGGCGGGAGGAGCCATCGGAGCTGCGCAACTCGCGAAGCTCGTTGGATTCGAAAACGTGATCTCGTACGACATGGGTGGGACGACGGCGAAGACGTCGATCATCACGCACGGCATGCCCGAGACGGCGGAGCAGTACCTCGTCGAGGGTCGCCCGATTCTTCTACCGGTGGTCGACCTGCGCGAAATCGGTGCGGGGGGGGGCAGCATTGCCTGGATCGACGAGGCAGGTGCCATGCACGTCGGCCCTCAGAGTGCCGGTGCCCAACCCGGGCCGGCATGCTATGCGCGCGGCGGCAAGGAGCCGACGGTTACAGATGCGAATCTGCAGCTTGGGATTCTCGATCCAGACTACTTCCTGGGCGGCGAGATGGAGATCTCCAAGGGTCTTGCCGAGCAGGCCATCCGAAGCATGGCCGATCACTTCGAGCTCAGTGTGGACGAAGCGGCGCTGGGCATCGTCAAGATCGTCAACACGAACATGTCAGGACTCTTGCAGTCCATGACCGTCAAGCGCGGCTATGACCCTCGGGAGTTCGTGATGGTGGCGTTCGGCGGAGCGGGGCCGATTCACGCCGCCGCCATCGCCAAGGAACTACTGATCCCGACGGTCATCGTCCCTCCGTACTCGGGCGTCTTCTCGGCGTGGGGCATGTTGATGGCCGACCTGCGTCACGACCTGGAGCAGACCTACATTGCGCCGTTGGCAGGCGCGAGCTCCGCTGAACTGAACGGCGTGTTCAGGAGTCTAGAAGAACGCATCCGAGCTGTGTTCGAGAAAGAGAGCATCGAGGACTCTCGCATTACCGTTAGCTACGTCCTGGATCTTCGCTACGTGGGGCAGGAACACACGCTGGCTGTCCCGGCGCCCGCTCCGCTGACGGAGTCATCGAAGGCCCTGCTCGCGGCAAGCTTCGACGAGACGCATCTCCGTGTCTACGGCCACAACGCACCGGAGGAGCCGAAGGAGGTCGTTTCGCTGAAGGTCATTGGCATTGGAAACGTGAACAAGCCCGTGCTGGAGAAGATCGCCGCCGGCAAGCCCACGCCGCCCGCCTCGGCGCGTATGGGCGAGCGAAGAGTGTACGTCGGTAACGGCCACTACCAGTCCTTTGCAGTCTTCCGGCGCGAGCGCCTGCTCTCCGGCAACGCCGTGGCTGGGCCTGCGCTGATCGAAGAGGCGACGGCGACCACCACGGTGGAGGCCGGGCAGGGCTGTCGCGTGGATGAGTATGGCAACCTGATCGTTTCGATGGATGGGGAGGCGCGATGAAGATCGATCCCGTGACCCTCGAGGTCATCCGCAATCGGCTGATTGCTGCCAGCCGTGACATTCGCCGGACCGTGGAGAGGGCTGCGTACAGCCCGATCCTGTACGAGGTGGTCGACTTCAGCTGCGGCATCCTCGACGGCGAGGCGAACCTGATCGCCGAGACGCCCGGTCTTCCGATCTTTCTGGCGAACCTCGGCTACGCCGTGCGATCGACCTACGAGACGATCGGGCGGGAGAACCT
>CAYUSW010000002.1:0-20238 GCA_964447445.1 uncultured Thermotogae bacterium | reverse complement strand
GCGGTCTTGGCTCTTAGCGCCTGAAGCCTCGTACGCGGATGGAGTAGATGCCGCTGCGGTTGGCACCGAGGATGTCGGTGAGGCGACGATCGCCAATCATGGCCGCCGTCGAGGGCGTGGCCCCCAGTTGTGCAATCGCCGCCGCGAACCCTTTCCGTGACGGCTTGCGCGCCACGTCGAGAACGGCGTAGCGCCCAGCGAGCGCCGCCACCACGGTGTCTGCCCGGCCGCGCTTGCGGTTGGTCAGGATTCCCACGCGGAACCCCCGCGCCTCAAGGCTGTCAAGCAGGCGCAGCGCCTCCGTCCCCAGGCTGTCAGAGCCGCGCCGCCCGAGCGTGTTGTCGAGATCGAACACGAGAGCGCGAATGCCCAGGGTCCACAGCCTCTCGTAGTCGATCTGGAAAGCAGATGAGGCGACCTCACGCGCTCGGAGAAGCCGCATCATCCTCCCCCTTTGTCAACGAGCGGATCGCGGATCGCCCGCGCAGTCGCTCCATGACGTCGAGGAACTCCTTCTCCATCCCGGCTGTCACGTAGATCTTGTACAGCGAGTCGCCGTTTTCGAGCTTGAACTCGCGGCGCACGCAGGCGACCCCGTCGTGGGCGGACAGGATGGCATCAATGAAGTGAATCTCCTCTTCCGACGTTCCAAGCCAATAGACAAGAGCATCCTCACGCGCCACTCCCGCCTCCTGCCTGCGAGATGCGACTCATCGCCTTTTGCAGCGCAATCTCGGGGTCGCATCCCGCAGCCCACACTCGTCGGATGACCACGAGCAACTCCGCTCCGGCACGCACGTCAGGATCCGATGACGCTGCGAGGTCGGAGAGGATAGACGCATCCTGCAGGAGCGCAGCGATCTTCCGTGCTGCAAGCAGGGTCGGCAGCATGGCCTTGCGCTGCGGCTCTCCGGCCTTCACCTCGGCCCACCTCTTGTGGATGGACGCCAGGTCGGAGGGCGCATCAGCGAACACGTGAGGGTGCCGTCGAACGAGCTTGTCCGCCAGGGACGTCATGACGTCGTGAAGCGTGAAGCTCCCCGTCTCCTCGGCAAGTCGGCTGTGCAACAGCACTTGGAGCAGAAGGTCGCCCAACTCCGACGCAAGGGCCTCGGGCGAGCCCGAGTCAATCGCGGCGACGACCTCGTGTGCCTCTTCTACGACGTACGGCCGCAAGGAAGCGTGATCCTGCGCCAGATCCCACGGGCACCCACGGACGGGGTCTCGCAGCTCCGCCGTTAGCTCGACAAGGCGGACGAGGTCATCGCCAATCACAGGCTCGGCGCGGCCGTCGAGGTTGCTCCTCCGACTTGCTCGAGCAACTCCGACACTTCTGCGGCGCGATACGCGCTGTCGGCGGCTTTCACCTGGGTGAGCCGAGACCGCGCGTCGGCCTCGTCGCCGCGAGTGATGTCAAGCTTCGCGATCTCGATCAGCGCGTCCAGCCCCGCGGACGACGGCGTTTGCCCTGCGCCGACGTCGGCCTGGTCTGTGTCCACGACCTGCTGGTACAGCCGGATCTTCGCCGAATCTTGGCGGACGGCTGCCACTCCGCGCCTGAGGTAGTCGAGGGCCGAGTCATAGTTGGCCTGAGCCACGTACGCCTTGGCGATCCCCGAGTACGCGTCTTCCATCGCCGGGTCTGTGGCAATCAGCTGATCGAACTCGCTAACGGCGGCCCCCCACTTCTTCGTGTCGCTGTACAGCTTCGCGAGGCGAAGCCGCGTTGACGTGTCTTTGGGATCGAGCTTCACGATCTGCCTCGCAAGGCGGATGCGCTGGCCGGACTCAAACGAGCGCGCCAAGGCTGTTCTCAATTGCTCGAGGGCCTTGCTTGTCTGTCCGCGAGCCAAGTTGATCTGGGCGAGGTCCTCGTAGGCGTCGGCACGGTAGGGCGAACGCGCAAGGACCGCCTGGAGCTCTCTCTCGGCCGCATCCAACTGCCCCGCCAAGAAGTGAGCCTCACCGAGCTTCACGCTGAGATCGAGATTCGCACCCGCCTTGATTGCGGCCTCGTAGCGCGTCACGGCCGCCTGATGCAGTTCGCTGATCTGGCGGTCAAGCGCTGCGATCTGTGTCTCATCTCCTGCGGAGCGGCTTGGTTGTGACTTGAGAGCATCGCGCGCCAAAACGGCCGTCGCGAGCTTTGCCTTCGCTACATCCGCTTCCGCTACGGTGAGTCGGGAACTCTGCGGGTCCGTTTGCCGAATAGCCGCTGTCATCGCTTCCGCGTCGGCGACCTCTCCGCGTGCGAGCAGCACGGCAACCAGCTTCAGCCGGACGCCGGTGTCGCCCGCTCGTAGGGCCAACGCTTGCTGGAATCTCTGCTTGGCGAGAGCGTAGTCCTCTTCCTTCTCTGCCAGATCGCCCGAGGCGATGATCGCGTCGTACGACTCGGGGTTCGCCGCGATCACCTGCTCATAGCGGGTCTGCGCTCCCTGCGAGTCTCCCCTCTCGGCGAGCAGGTTGGCCATCGCCACCATGGCTGTCAAGTTGCCCGGATCGAAGTTGAGGATCCTCGTGAGGAGGCCCTCGTCCACTTGCCCATCCTCAACGAGGGCCACGTACGCAGCCAGCGCCTTGTCCTTGCTGTCCTGCTCGGCCGCCTTCAGCTCAGCGATCCGGCTGACCTGGTCGGCCGTGGGCGAGGACTCCTTCTCGAGCGTGGCGCGCTCGCTTGCCGCCGCGCTTGCCCTTCCCTCGTAAATCTGGCCGATGTAGTACGGGAGGTAGGGATCCGTGCCCTTCTCCTCCGATCGCAGGCGCTCGAACTCGGCCAATCCCAGGTTCACGCTCTCTTCCTGCAGCATGAAGGCCGACACGACAGGGATGCCGATGGCGACCTGCTTGGCCTTCCGTACGCCCGCATACCACGCATCGGCCGCCTCTTGCCGTTTCTCCTTCTCAAGATCCGCCAGCACGCGGTCGCGCACTCCCGCCAACGTGGGCGTGTACGCCTCTCTCCGCTCCACAACGCGAATGATGTGATACCCAAACTGCGTCTTGACAGGCGGGCTCGTCTCTCCCGGCTTCAGCGAGAAGGCCACGCCCTCGAACTCGGCGACCATCGTGCCTCGCCCGAACCACCCGAGATCGCCCCCCTTGGACTTGCTGCCGGTGTCCGTGGAGTACTTGCCCGCCAAGGTCGCGAAGTCGGCCCCGGCTGCAAGCTCGCTCTCCACTTGCTGCGCCGTCGTGAGATCGCTGACCAGGATGTGCATCGCGCGCACTTCCTCTTGGACATCGTAGGTCTCTGCGTTGCTCTCGAAGTAGGCCGCGAGCTCCTCCTCCGTCGGCGAAGGGGTCGTCGCGACGATGGCATTCACCGCGTTTGCGAGCGCCACGACCGCAACGGTGGAACGCACGGAGGCTTTCAACGCCTCAAGCGTTCTGCCTTGCGCCGCAAGGGCCGATCTGAGCTGCTCCTCCGTGATCCCATTGGAGGTGAGAACTTGCTGGTACTGCACCGCCGCTTCCGCGTCGATGGCGGACGCCTCCACCTTGATGCTTCGGCTACGAGCTTCTTGTGCATAGACGGTCTCTCGGATCAGGTCTGAGAGAGCGCCGCTCTCGAGCCGCAGCTTGAGCATCGCTCCGGAAGCTCCGCTGAAGAGCCCCGTGGGATCCAGTCCGGCATTGGCGTAGAGGTTCTGGTATTGCGTCATCAGCTGCGTTGCGCGCGCGTTGAGCGCTTCGAGGCTGATCTTGTCGCCGCTGACCGTCGCAGCGAACGTCGGCGCAGTCGAATCCGGTTCGGACGAGCTGTTGCTGAAGACCCCGGCGCGGTCCAGGGTGATCAAGCCGCCTGCGCCGAATATGAAGGAGATGATGACGGCCCAGATGACACCTTTTTGATGGCGTTTCAGAAACGTGGACATCGCTCTACGTCACTCCCTTGACAAGGATTCCCAGTCGCCGGAATAGTACAGAACCCGGCTTCTTGTCACAACAAGAGGGTCCCGCAGGCTTGGCCGTCCGGTCGAGGCGCACACTTTACAGACGCGCGAAGGTCGTGCCGAGGGCAGACGCGGAAGCGGATGCCCGTCCTCTCGTCCTCGCCCTCCCCGATCGACACGCTGGCGAAGCTCGGAACGAAGTACGCGTCAATACCGCCGCTCGCGAGATAGCCGCGAGCGATCGCGATCGCTTTCACGGCCTGGTTCACGGCACGGGGACCGATGACCTGGATCTCGACGGCTCCGTCCTCGCGGATTCCGTTGGCGATCGCTCCGGCCGTGGCCGCCGGATCCGTGGTCGTAGACACTCTCAAGACGTTCGCGGCGGCCTCCTCTACTTCGCAGTTTCGGAGAACTGCGTGTGCCGCACGACGTTAACCTTGATCTCCCCCGGGTAGCTCAGTTCCTCTTCGATCGCCCGCGCGATGTCGTAGGCCAACTTGGCGGCAATGTCGTCGCTCGCCCGGTCTGGCTGAACCATCACACGGACTTCGCGTCCAGCCTGAATCGCGTACGCCTCCTGGACTGCCGGGAACGACCGACACAGTTCCTCGAGATCGTGCAATCGCTGGACGTATCGCTCGTAGGTTTCCTGCCGTGCTCCGGGCCGCGCCGCGGACAGCGTGTCGGCAGCCTGGACAAGCACGTCAAGGATAGCCGCAGGTTCGATGTCTTCGTGATGCGCGGCGATCGCCTGGACAACATCGCGGCTCTCCCCGTAGCGACGCGCGAGATCTGCGCCGATGAGAGCGTGCGGCCCATCCACCTCGTGGTCGACAGCCTTTCCGATGTCGTGCAGGAGCCCCGCTCTCTTGGCCTTCTTCGCGCTGAGTCCAAGCTCGTCGGCAAGGATCTTGGCGATCGCGCTCACTTCCATGGAGTGGACCAGTTGGTTCTGCCCGTAGCTCGTGCGATACCGCAGGCGCCCGAGGAGCGCCGCCAACTCGGGGTGGAGATCGATCCCGAGATCGAACGCCGCCTTCTTCCCCTCTTCTTTGACGCGATCCGCGAGGCGCGCCTTCGCCCTCTGGACCTTCTCCTCGATCTGAGCCGGATGGATTCGACCGTCCTCGATGAGCCGGGTCAGCGCGATGCGGGCCACTTCCCTACGGAGCGGGTTGAAACACGACAGCACGACCATCTCGGGCGTGTCGTCGACGAGAAGCTCGACGCCTGTCAACGCCTCGAACGTCTTGATGTTGCGGCCCTCACGCCCGATGATGCGGCCCTTGAATTCCTCCGACGGCAGAGGAACCGAGCTGACGGCGTTCTCCTCGACGTACTCCGAGGCATAGCGCTGCACGGCCGTCGCTACGATGTGTGCCGCCCGCTCCTCGGCTTCGTCACGCGCTTTTCGCTCGATCTCTTCCACTTTCTTCGAGAAGTGAAGCTGCGACTCGGTCTCCACGACCTTGAGGAGGTGGTCGCGCGCCTGATCGCGGGTCCACCCAGCCGTTCGCTCGAGTTGACGCTTCTCCTCCTCGAGAAGCCGCGTTCCCTCTTCTTTCAGGCGCAGCAGCTCCTCTTCATCAGAGCGCAGAGACTCCTCGGTCTTCTCCAGCTGAGATGCTTTCTTGCCAAGCCGATCCTCGCGGCGAAGGATTCGCTCTTCAGAGCGCGCGGTTTCTTCCTCGCGCCGCTTGGCTCTCTCCTCGAACTCGTCCTTCAGTTCCTGGACTTGCTGCCGCCCTTCGAGTAGGGCTTCCTTCTTCAGGCGGTCCGCATCGTCCGCGGCCTCGGCGGCGAGCTCGGCCTCCCTCCGACGTCGGGGAATGCTGCCAAGCAGCCAGCCGATGAGGGCAGCAGCCACCAGGCTGATGATCGCGCTGACCGTATTCAGTACTGTCCCCAAGCCTGCCCTCCCCCTTCCCTCCAGGTTGCGCCCGATTATACCCCTTCCTCGGTTCCGCACGCACGAGTTGGGGATCGGAACGAGGATAGGGCGCGGTCTTGACCGGGAGTTGCAGCAGGCGACCAGCCCTAGCGAAGAGCGAGGCTGAATGGTTCGGATGCGCCAGATTGGCGCCGCGAAACCGCCGCGGAAGCCACAGGGCGGTCTCTCAGGTTTGGATCTCCGCGCTTGATGCAGCGCGGGCGGATTCGGACGGGCTCGTCACGTCGATGTCGTACCCGAGGAGTTTCGCGGTCAGCCGAACGTTCTGGCCGCCTTTGCCGATGGCGAGCGAAAGCTCATCGTCCGGAACGAGCACCTTGGCCTTCCTCGTCGCCTCGTCGAGCTCGACGGAAAGGACGGACGCCGGTTCCAGTCCGTTCTTCATCAGCTGAACGGTGTCCTCGCTCCACCGAACAAGATCGATCCTCTCCCCCGACAGCTCGCGGGTGACCATGCGCACGCGAGCGCCTCCCGCCCCGACGCACGTTCCCACTGGGTCAACATTACGGTCGAGAGACTCGACGGCTACCTTTGATCGTCGCCCCGGCTCGCGCGCGATCGCGCGAATGACGAGAGTTCCATCTTCGATCTCAGGGACCTCAAGCCGCATGAGAGCGGCGACGAACTCCTTGCGCGCGCGGGACAGAAGGATCCGGGGGTCGCCCTGCGTCTCTTCGACGCTCACCAGATACGCGCGTAGGCGATCTCCCGCGTGGTACCGTTCGCCGGGGATTCGCTCGGCTTCCGGCAGGATGGCCTCCGCCTCGCCGAGATTGACCCACACGCTCTTGCCTTCGAATCGGTGGATCGAGCCGCTGATCACTTCTCCGACTCTCGCCACGAACAGGTCGTGCACAATCTCACGGCGCCGCTGGACAATCTCCTGCCGGATCGTTTCTTCCGCCTTCTTCGTCGCGATCCGTCCGAACTTGGCGAGATCGATTCGTTGGCCTCGAATGGTGATGTCGCCGGAGTGCTGGTCGATCTCGACGTCGATCTCTTCGTCGGAAAGCCCATGCTCCTCAGCGAACGCGGCGGCAAGTCCCTTGCGAATCGCCACGTAGAGATCCTCGCGCGGGATCCCTTTCTCCTTCGCCATCTCCTCGAGCGCTTCTATGAACTCGATGTTCATCGTCTTCCGTTCCCATGTCCTTCGGCTTGCCCACACCAGAGTGGACGTGCCGTTCGTCTTTCCGTACCCTCACGTAGGAAACAACGTGGTCGCCCAGGGCGACCACCCTCACTGCCTCGGATACGCGACAGCGGCATTATACGGAACTCCGCTAGCGTGGACAAACGAATCCCTAACGCAATGGAACAGATCTCTCAGACCGTCGGACCGGAGGGCCAGGGTCAGCGCCTGGATCAGTTCCTCGTCGCGCTGGACGGCTCCTTGTCGCGCGCCGAGATCCAGCGGCAGATCCGAGATGGACGCGTCTCGATCGATGGCCTCCCGGTTCTCCAGCCCGCCTATCGTCTCCGCGTCAACGAAAGCGTCGCCTGGCAACTGAAGGAGAAGGCCCTTCTGCGCCCGCAAGCGTTGAGTCTGGACATCCTCTACGAAGACGACGAGGTGCTGGCCGTGGACAAGCCCGCCGGGCTTGTCGTTCACCCCGGCGCCGGAACCGGCGGGTCAACGACGCTCGTCGAAGGGCTCCTGGCCACAAGGGCGCTCCCGGCGTCCGACGATCCGGCTCGCCCCGGCATCGTCCACCGCATCGACAAGGAGACCACGGGGGTCCTTGTGGTGGCGAAGACGGACCACGCCCTAACAGTGCTCAAGCGCCAGTTCGCCGATCGCTGCGTCGAGAAGCGCTACCTCGCGATCGTGGCGGGAACGTTCGATGAGTCCGAGGGATGCATCGACGCGCCGGTCGGCCGCGACCCCCGCGCCCCTCGCCGAATGGCTGTCCGCCTAGACGGCCGCCCGGCGCAGACGGAGTTCCGCGTCCTCAAGCGCCAGTCCGGACGCACGTTCCTCCTCGTTCGGCCGCGAACCGGAAGGACACACCAGATCCGCGTTCACTTCAAGTACATCGGCCATCCGGTCGTCGGCGACGGGTTGTATGGCGGCCCACCCAACGAAGATCTGCTACTGCACTCGTGGAAACTTACGATCCTTCATCCGGCGACTGGGGCCCCTCTCACCTTCGAGGCACCGCCTCCACCCGTCTTCCCGCCCGTCACTTATGGGGACTGCTTTCCCAGCGATCGCGCCGCGAGGAGGTAGTCCGCGCCGGCGACGTACGTAAGGGCGATGGCCGCGTAGAGGAACCCCAAGCCTGCCGGCCACCGCACCAAGAGGATGAAAAGCCCCAGGAACGAAAGCGCGGATGCCGCCTTGCCGAGCCAGCGCGCCGCCTGGACTTTGCGGTGCCCGAAGTGCAGTACGACGGCGCCAACGCCGAGGCCGATCTGCGGCACGAGGAACGCGGTGTACGCCCAGACGGGCACTTCTTTCAGAACGAGGAGAGAGGACAAGAGAGAGACGTAGAGCGCCTTATCCACGATCGGATCGAGCGCCTTCCCGAGCGGAGTCACCTCATCGCGAGCCCGCGCCACGACGCCATCGACGATGTCGCCGGCACACACCGCGGCGAACAGCGCCGCGGCTGCCACGCGTTGGCCTGAGAGAAGAAGGTAGACCACGGGCGCGACGAGCGCCCCGCGGAAGATGGTGATGAGATTGGCGACCGACATGGCTTGTGATGATAAGCGCGCGAATCGCTCTGCACAAGCCGCCTTGAACACGTTTGCCCGGCGCAGCATAATCCCGCCATTCGAGTCTCGGAGAAGAGGGAGACCAACGCATGAAACGACGGGTCATCATCATGGGCGCTGCAGGCCGGGATTTCCACAACTTCAACGTGCACTTCCGGAACAGCGAGGACTACGAAGTCGTCGCATTCACGGCGACGCAGATTCCGGACATCGAGGGACGCACGTATCCGCGCGAGTTGGCGGGGAAGCTCTACCCACAGGGGATTCCGATCCACGCGGAGAGCGAGCTCCTCAAGCTGATCAAGGAGAAGCGAGCGGACATCGTCGTGTTCAGCTACAGCGATGTGTCCAACCAGTACGTCATGGAGCGCTCGGCGGAAGTCAACGCCGCGGGGGCCGACTTCATGCTCCTCGGCCCTGCATCTACGATGGTGAAGTCCACAAAGCCTCTCCTCTCCATCACGGCCGTGCGAACCGGTTCCGGCAAGAGTCAGACGACGCGACGTGTGTGCGACATCCTCAAGGCCAAGGGCAAGAAGCTTGCCGTCATACGCCACCCAATGCCCTACGGGAACCTCGTCGCGCAAGAGGTACAGCGCTTCGAGACCTACGCCGACCTCGACAAGCATCACTGCACGATCGAGGAACGGGAGGAGTACGAACCCCACATCGACAACGGCACGATTGTCTATGCCGGCGTTGACTACGAGAAGATCCTGCGCGCGGCGGAGAAGGAAGCAGATGTCATCATTTGGGATGGCGGGAACAACGACTTCTCGTTCTACAAGCCTGACCTGTCCATCGTCGTTGTCGATCCGCACCGGGCCGGCCACGAGCTGCTCTACTACCCGAGCGGCGTGAACGTTCGGATGGCCGACATCATCATCATCAACAAGGTCGACACGGCCTCGCTTGAGGACATCCATTTCGTGCGCGAGAACATCCACGGCATGAACCCCAGGGCGATTGTCATCGAGGCGGCGTCGCCGATTCAGGTAGACGATCCCAGCATCATCCGGGGCAAGCGCGTTCTCGTCATTGAGGACGGCCCGACGCTCACGCACGGCGGGATGGAGTACGGCGCCGGCGTGATTGCCGCTGAGCGGTTCGGCGCTGAAGAATTGGTCGACCCGCGTCCCTTTACGGTCGACTCGATCAGCGCGACGTTCCGCAAGTACCCCGACATCGGCAGGCTGCTTCCCGCGATGGGGTACGGCGAGAAGCAGATCCGCGACCTCCAGAAGACCGTCGACCTCGTGGACTGCGATGCGATCGTCATCGGAACCCCGATCGATCTCGGACGACTCCTGAAGTTCAAAGTCCCGGCCACGCGGGTCCGCTACGAGCTGCAGGAGATCGGACAGCCGAACCTCGAGCGGGCGTTCGCGACCTTGATGCCGAAGCTCTAGCGGAACACTCGGAGGCAAGGAAGACCTCTCAGAGAGAGGGACATAGAGAGCGCGAGGAGGAGGGGACAGCAGAGCTGTCCCCTCCTCCTCGCCTTCTCTCAGCGCACGTTGCGAAGCGCAAGAATCAGACCGAAGAAGACAGCGAAGCCGGCCCCCGCAGCAAGTCCAAACGGGAAGTCGTCCCAGATCAGCCCGGCGACGGCTCCGACGGCAAGCCCGAGGGGCGGGAGCGTCACAAGGTGCTTCCACCGGCCGAGTTGCTGCAGGCTACGCAACGTGATCCTCTCCGATGACGGACAGGAACGCTCGCACGACGCGGGGATCGAACTGCCTCTCCGCATGGAGTCGCAGCTCCTCGATGGCCTCGGACTTCGCCGCGGCGACCTGGTAGGGCCGCTGCGACGTGATCGCATCGTACGCATCCGCAACGGCGATCACGCGCGCCTCAATCGGGATCTCCTCTCCCTGCAGGCCGCGCGGGTATCCGCTCCCGTCGTAGTTCTCGTGGTGGCTGATCACGATGTCTGCTGCCGCCCTCAGGAAGCCCTTCTCGCGCAGCATGGCGGCGCCGTACTCCGGATGGCGGCGCATCTCGGCCCATTCCTCGTCGGTGAGAGGACCCGCCTTGCCCAGGATACGGTCAGGCACCCTGACTTTGCCCACATCGTGCAGGTACGCGCCGTACGAGAGATCAATCAGCCGCTGACCCGGCAAGCCCAGTCGCTCTCCCGTGCGGATCGCCAGACGCTCGAGGCGGTGGCAGTGACCTTCCGTGGCTTCATCCTTTTCTTCGACCGACCGGGCAAGCTCCATGATCCCCTGCATCTCTTCCCTGATCAGATGGTAGCTTGGCGGAGAAGACACCATGAGCACTTCGATGTCTTCGTCAACGCGAAAGTAGGCGCGTTCCGGAAGCCCGCGGTGATAGATGTAGTCCCCCGGCCCCAACGGCTTCCTGTCGTCGCCGCTGGACAGCGTGACGGTGCCGCGGAGGACGTAAATGAACTCGAACCCGGACCACTCCGTCGCTTCGTCGAGGTAGAAGTGCTTTCCGGCGGCGATCCGGTGGCGCGTCACTTCAAGAGCGCGGTGCTGTACAAGGAGCTCGGCGGACGACTGCTTCGCCGCCCGCTCTTCATTCGCCCTCGCTTCCCCAAACGTCAGTCCGTGGCCCACTGGGCTCCTCGACGCATCCCGCGCCTTGGCGCGCGAGCATCTCCAGGCGAGGTCATTCTGCCCCCAAACCGATCCCTTGTCACTTGATCCTCGTCGTGCCGCCGGCCGCTCGCCCCAAAGCGAGAAGGCGGCGAGCTTTCTCGCCGCCTTCTCGCCTGCGACCCGTTGCGGGCCGACTGATTCGACTACTGCGCCCGCGGACCCCCGCCGACGTGAATCGGGTCACTGTTGCTCCGCGGACCGCCGCCGACGTGGATCGGGTCGGCAAAGGCGCTCATCGCTACAGCAACGAGGAGCGCGACAATCACTCCGACAATTCCCAAACGCTTCATCATAGGACACCCTCCAGAGGCTCGGCAGTGCCGAGGAGATACTGACGGCCATAGTTATACCTCCCCCGGCGGTGTCGTAGACGGTTTGCGGACGCAAGGGAGCCTCTTCATGTCCGCCTGTCTCGACGGACACGCGTCCCGATCCCTCAGCCCTCGGACACCGATTCGTTGTGGAGGACATACCCCGTCGTTACAATCCCTGCGCGTCCGCGGGGGCTCAGACCTAACGCAGACCCTGCCCGCGCACTCGAGGAGGACGTCTCATGCCAGATCGAGAGCGACAGATGATGTCGATTGATGGAAACACTGCCGCGGCCTATGTCGCGTACGCGTTCAGCGATGTGGCCGCGATCTACCCAATTACGCCGAGCTCGACAATGGGAGAAGTGGCCGACGCCTGGGCAGCGCACGGCCGGAAGAACGTCTTTGGCCAGGCCTTGCAGATCAGCGAGATGCAGTCGGAGGCCGGCGCAGCCGGAGCCGTTCACGGGTCGCTTGTCGCAGGAGCTCTTACGACGACGTTTACTGCATCGCAGGGCCTTCTCCTAATGATTCCTAATATGTACAAGATTTCCGGTGAGCTCTTGCCGACGGTGTTCCACGTCTCGGCGCGTGCTCTCGCTGCGCACGCACTGTCCATCTACGGAGACCACTCCGACGTGATGGCCACGCGCCAGACCGGGTTCGCCCTCCTCGCTGCCGCGTCCGTCCAAGAGATCATCGATCTCGGGACCGTGGCGCACCTTGCAACTCTGAAGAGCAAGATCCCATTCCTCCACTTCTTCGATGGCTTCCGCACCTCACACGAAGTGCAGAAGGTCGAGGTCATCCCCTACGAGATGCTGGCGAAGATCGCGCCCCACGATGAGATCGCAGCTTTCCGCCGCCGGGCGATGAATCCGGAGCACCCGCACCTTCGCGGCACCTCGCAAAGCCCCGACATTTACTTCCAAAGCCGTGAAGCAGCGAATCGCTACTACGAGGCGGTGCCCGGCATTGTCGCCGAGGTCATGAAGGAGATCTCGAAGCTGACCGGGCGCTCGTACAACCTGTTTGACTACGTCGGCCCGGCCGACGCCGAGAACGTCATCGTGGCTATGGGATCGGCGTGCGACGTCATCGAGGAGACGCTCAACCACCTGAACGCCAACGGCGAGAAGACGGGACTCCTCAAGGTCCGCCTCTACCGCCCGTGGGCGGGCGGCCACTTCGTCGCCGCGCTCCCGAAGACGGTGAAGAGGATCGGCGTACTCGACCGGACCAAAGAACCCGGCAGCCAGGGCGAGCCGTTGTACCTCGACGTCTGCACGACGTTCCAGCAGCGTGGGATCAAGACGCTCGTCATCGGCGGCCGCTACGGCCTCGGATCGAAGGATTTCACGCCTGGCATGGCAAAGGCCGTCGTCGACAACCTCAAGGCCAAGGAACCCAAGAACGGGTTCACGGTCGGAATCACGGATGACGTCACGAACACGTCTCTTCCCGTCCCGTCGGAGGTTGACGCCTCGCCCGCGGGGACGATCCAGTGCAAGTTCTGGGGCCTCGGCTCCGACGGCACCGTCGGAGCGAACAAGAGCGCGATCAAGATCATCGGCGACAATACCGACCTCTACGCACAGGCGTACTTCGCCTACGACGCGAAGAAGTCGGGCGGCATCACGGTGTCGCACCTGCGCTTCGGCAAGAGCCCGATACAGTCCTCGTACTTGGTGCAGAGCGCCGACTACATCGCCTGCCACAACCCAGCCTACGTCGACAAGTACGACCTTCTGGCCGGAATCAAGAAGGGCGGCACGTTCGTCCTCAACTGCGCATGGTCGCAGGAAGAGCTCGAGCGGCATCTCCCGGCATCGCTCAAGCGCACGATCGCCGAGAAGGATCTCAAGTTCTACACGATCGACGCCGTCAAGATCGCCGGCGAGGCCGGCCTCGGCGGCCGCATCAACATGATCATGCAGACCGTCTTCTTCAAGCTCGCCGGCGTGCTGCCGGTCGACGAGGCCATCGCGCAGCTCAAGAAGGCGATTCAGAAGGAGTACGGCAAGAAGGGCGAGAAGGTCGTGCAGATGAACTACGCCGGCGTCGACGCCGCGCTCGGGAACCTGATCGAAGCCAAGGTCCCGGCCGCGTGGCGCAACGCAAAGAGCGCGGCCGAGAAGCTCGACCAGCCGGAGTGGGTACTCGAGGTCATGCGTCCGATGGTCCTTCAGGATGGCGACAAGCTCCCGGTGAGCGCCTTCTCGGCCGAGCTCGACGGCAAGTACGCCTGGACTGGGCCGGATGGCAGCTTCCCGATGGCGACAACCCAGTACGAGAAGCGCGGCGTCGCGATTGATGTTCCGGAGTGGGTGCCGGCGAACTGCATCCAGTGCAACCAGTGTGCGTTCGTCTGCCCGCATGCAACCATCCGGCCGTTCCTCCTCGCGGGCGCCGAAGTGTCTGCGGCGCCCGCCGGGTTCGAGACCATTCAGGCCATCGGGAAGGGCTTCGAATCGTACCGCTTCACCATCCAGATCGACCCGCTCGACTGCCAGGGGTGCGGCAACTGCGCCGACATCTGCCCGGGAAAGAAGGGCGAGAAGGCCCTCGTGATGAAACCGCTCGAGACGCAGCTTGTAGGGCAGCCGCGCTACGACTACGCCGTCACGCTACCGGTCCGCGACACGCTGATGCCGGTCGACACCGTCAAGGGCAGCCAGTTCCGCAAGCCCCTATTCGAGTACTCGGGCGCCTGCGCCGGTTGCGGCGAGACGCCGTACGTCAAGCTCGTCACGCAGCTCTTCGGCGACCGAATGATGATCGCGAATGCCACCGGCTGCTCGTCGATCTACGGAGGCTCGGCGCCCTCGGTGCCGTTCTGCCTCAACGCCGACGGCCACGGCCCAGCGTGGGCGAATTCGCTGTTCGAGGACAACGCTGAGTACGGCTTTGGGATGATGCTCGCGATGAAGGCACGGCGGAATCGCCTGGCGCGGCTGGCGACGGAGGCCGCCGCAGGTGCCGTCTCGCCGTCGCTCCAAGAGGCGATGCTTGCTTGGGTAGCCGCCAAGGATGACGCTGCAGCGTCGCGCGCCACGGGCGACGCGATGGCCTCGCTCCTCGCGAAGGAAGCGAAGGGCAAGCCGGCGCTCGAAGAGATCCTCGCAATGCGCGACCTCTTCACGAAGAAGTCGGTGTGGGTCATCGGCGGCGACGGCTGGGCCTACGACATCGGATACGGTGGCCTCGACCACGTTGCAGCGATGAATGAGGACGTCAATGTGCTTGTTCTCGATACCGAGGTCTACTCGAACACCGGAGGCCAATCATCGAAGGCGACGCCGACCGGCTCGGTGGCGAAGTTCGCCGAGTCGGGCAAGAAGACGAAGAAGAAGGATCTCGGGCGCATGCTCATGACGTACGGGTACGTCTACGTTGCCGCCGTGGCGATGGGCGCGAACAAGCAGCAGTGCTTGAAGGCCATTGCAGAAGCCGAGAGTTATCCCGGCCCGAGCATCGTCATCGCCTACTCACCATGCATCAACCAAGGCTTAAAGAAGGGCATGGGCAAGAGCCAGGAGGAAGAGAAGCTCGCAGTCGAGTGCGGTTACTGGCCCCTCTACCGCTATGACCCACGACTCGCAGCCGAAGGAAAGAACCCGTTCCAGCTCGACTCCAAAGAGCCGACCGGCAACCTGCAGGACTTCCTTATGGGTGAGGTGCGCTACGCGAGCCTCGTCCAGTCGTTCCCGGAGGAAGCGAAGCGATTGCATGCCCAGCTCGCTCTAGACGTCAAGGAACGGTGGGAGATCTACAAGCGCCTAGCAGAAGGAGCCTAGGCTCCTTCTGCCTAGCTGGAGCGGAATGCGTGTAGAGAAGAGGGCGGCTTGGCCGCTCTCTTCTCTCTAGCTGCTCGAAGCAGAGCGCCGAGCAGCCGAGCTGAGCGAGACGCTATGCAAGAGAAGGGGCGCTCGCGGCGCCCCTTCTCTCTCGCCAGCCTGCAGGGTGGCCGCTGCCTCGCAGGGCAACCCTCCAAGCACAGCTCGCGGTCGAGGTGGAGGAGCGCTCGGAGACACACAGAAGGCTTGTCCCGATGAGCCGCCTTCGGCCCGACTGCCGCGCCCTCCGGTCAAGCTGCTCGGGACGACCAAGGCGCGTGCGGGACGTTCTGAAGGATGGGAAGCACCCATCGACGACGTACTGCCACTGCGGCGCTGGATTC
This sequence comes from uncultured Thermotogae bacterium, assembly GCA_964447445.1. Lineage (GTDB taxonomy): Bacteria > Bipolaricaulota > Bipolaricaulia > UBA7950 > UBA9294 > CAIOGO01. The sequence continues at coordinate 4,549 of CAYUSW010000002.1, read as the reverse complement.
TACAACAAGAACCTCGAGGAGATCCTCGGGCGCTCGGTCAGTGTAGAGATGGTCCAGACCGTCCTCTCGGGAGACGAAGTCCCCTCTTTCGTCATCCGTCTTCCCGCCAGCGTTGGGTAGTGCCGGGCACGATGAACTGGAGGACGGGCCTCCCTCCCGGGCCGAGCAGCGGCCGCCGTTCTCTACAGGTGCCGCTCGGGCGGGGAGGAGAGCTCGACGAACTCGAAGTCAAGGCGCGCCATCGGCCGGCCGAAGCACGTTCCCAGGCTTTCGTGAAGCGCGACCTGAGAGAGATCCACGTGGCGCTGTTTGATCGCAATCGCCGTCCGCATGTAGCGGATCTCCTTGCCCCGCACGCCGGAAACCGTTACCCCGTCGATGCCGCGCAGGAGCAGAGCGACGGCGGCCGCGCCCGCTTCGATGCCGAAGTTCACGTCGTACGCCGAGGTCCGGCCACAGCGAACCAAGTGCCCGGGAAGCACGGAGCGAACCTCAGGAACCTCATACAGACCCTCGACGTACATCCCCGTCGACTGCATCCGGGCGCGCGTCTCCTCGTCGGCCTTGAGTCGCTTCGTCAGCTCGCTGCAGACGTACTTCCCGGCGCCGGCCAGCTTCTTGTGGCCGAACGCGTCGCAGCCGGCCGTCTCGTCGACGATCTCGCAACCTGCGGCGTCGCGCAGGCCCTCCGCAACGACGATCAGGTAGGTGCCCGCGAGAACGTCGCTCGCGCGGATGCGCGTCCAGTAGCGCTCCATCATGTGCGCGTAGACGACGTCGAAGTCGACGGGAATCTCGGGAATCAGGATTGCGTCAGCCTCTGCGGCCACGCCGCCGCGGAACGCCGTGTGCCCGGCGTAGCGGCCGAAGACTTCGAGAACAATGACGCGGTTGTGCGTTCGGCCGGTCGTCTTGAGATCCCGGCCGTACTCGGCGATGCGGCCGATCGTCGAGTCCGCGCCGACAGAGTAGGTCTGGAGATCCAGGTCCATCGTCTTCGGGACGTGGACGCAACGGATGCCGTGGTTTGCGAGGTCGAGCATGACATTTCCCGTGTCATCCCCGCCGCTGATGACGAGGGCGTCGAGCTCGAACTTCGTTAGGCCTTCGCGGATCCGCTCGTACTTGTGTGGATCAGCCACTCTCTTGAGTTGGACGCGTGAGTGCCCGCTCTCCGACCCCGCGGCAGAGGCTTCGACTCCGGCAAGCCGCTCCGGAGTGAGCTCGACCAAACGGTCGAAGTCTATGAGGTTGTAGAGCCCCGCATAGCCGTTGGGAATGACGAACGCGCGGATGCCCTGTCGATGCGCCGCGAGGGCCGCGCCCTTGATGACGGCGTTCAAGCCGCCGCAGTCACCGCCGCTCGTGATGATGCCGACCTGCCGGATCTTCTTCCCCATGGATGCACTCCTGCCGGCGGCGACACGAGACCATCGCCACGCGCAAGTGACATGCTACAGAGCGGGCTCCACCGATCAAGCGCAACCGGACGCCGCGGGCTGAGGCCACGCGCCGGCCGGACAGCAGCGGTCAGGCAAGCTGCTTCCGCAGGAAGTGCTTCTTGTGCCCGGGAGGGAAGTCGTCGAGCGTCGCGAAGACCTCGTAGCCATTCCTCTCGTAGAACGGCCGCGCCTCGAAACTGTACGTGTCGAGATGGGCATTCCGGCAGCCGAGGCGGGCCGCCTCTTCCTCCATTCGGCGAAGGAGCGTCGTCCCGTGTCCGTGGCCGCGCAGCGCGGCATCTACCCACAGGAGCTTGACGTAGACCCAGCCGCCGAAGGCGAGGCCGTCGATGCCGCCCACCACGGCGCCCTCGGGATCTTGAAGAAAGATCCGGATGGCCTTCCCGAGTCCGATCGGCCCGCAGTTCTTCAGTATGTTCTCGCTCAGCCCGCGGTACACGGCGGCGAGGTGCACTTCGCTCTCCGCGCGCTGTTCTCGCGTCTCACAGACATAGACCGCGGTGGTTGCTCCGTCCATGGTATCGGCCCTCCTGCTGTGCTCGGCTCCCGAGACGTCAGGAGCTCGCGCTGAGCCCAGAATGCTCTATTCACCGTCTCTTCGGCGTCTCGCGGCCTTCGCCTGCTCCGCGATACGTCGTCGAGCGGCCTCGGATGCGGGCGTGCGCCGTAGCCCGAGCCTCACCGATCCTCGAGGGGGGAATTGCCTACTCCCGGCGGACTCCCCACAGGCGGACTGTCCCGTCCCAGCTCGTGGAGGCGAGGAGCGTACCGTCGGGGCTCCAGGCGACGCGCAGGACCTGTGCCGTGTGCCCCTCGAGCGTCTTGAGCAGAGTTCGGCCGGAGACATCCCAGATCCCGATTGTCTTGTCGTGGCTGCCCGAGGCAAGAAGCGTCCCATCGGGGCTGAAGGCGACTCCGTTCACGTAGCCCGCCTGGGCCTTCACCACGCCGATGGGCGCGCCCGTCGCCGCATCCCAGAGGTAGATCGCGCGGTCGTCGGCCCCTGCTGCGAGAAGAGCACCGGAGGGGCTGTACGTCACGTCGCCGACGGCCACAGTAGGTCCGTTCGGTTTGGCGAGTGCCTGCCCCGACGTCGCGTCGAGAATGCCGACCCCGTCCCAGCGGCCGCCGCAGGCAACTGCGGCTCCGGACGGAGCGAACGTGACGCTGAGGTACGCATGGCGCCCGCTGTAGCTCCAGAGGAGGCTGCGCGATGCCACGTCCCAGAGCCGCACGTCGGCAGAGAGGCTGCACGAGACGAGTCTCGTGCCGTCCAGGCTGAATGCAATCTCCCACACAGGACCCGTGTGGGCGTTGGGAATGATCCATTTCTCCCCCGATGGTAGATCCCACAGCGTGATCGCTTGGTCGAAGCCGCCGCACGCAAGCCAGCGACCATCCGGGCTGAAAGCGCATGCAACGATGTGCTCCGGCACGTCGTAGAGGAGTCGCTCCACCGAGCCGGTCTGCACATCCCAGACGGGCACGCGGCTGATCCCACACGCCGCGACGAGCCGGCGGCCATCGGGGCTGAAGGCAACACTGCACTGGCTGATTGAGCCCTTTGCGAAGTCGGGGACGACGAGCGTTTCGATAAGCATGACTCGTCCCGCGTTCTCGAGGGAAACCGCCTCCAGCGACCACTCAGACGCGTGCGCGAACGCTCCCAGCACAAGACCCATCACGAGAACCAACCCCAGGACTCGACGTGACCTCATGGACCTTCCTCCCTGCGCGCCGCCGCTCGCGCAGGCGGAGTCTACGGGGCGCCGGACCGCTCAGCAACGGAGGCGGGAAGGGCCGATCCGGCGCGAGAAACGGAAACGCGGCGCAGAAGAGTCCCTCCGCGCCGCGCGGCCACCGCCCGAGCCGGGATGGCCTTTCTATTCCTGAACCTGGATCTTCTGCCGCAGCCCTGCTTCGTTCTTGATGACGATTCTGTAACGACTCTTGTTCAAGATTCCCTCGCGTTCGAAACGGTTGAGCGCGAGCGTCGTATTCTCGCGTGCCGATCCAATCATGTCCGCGAGCTCCTTGTGCGTCACGGGGAAACCAATCAGGATCCCCTCTTTCGTCGCCACGCCGTACTCGTCTGACAGTTTCAGGAGCTGGCGTGACAACCGCGCTTGGATGTCCCGGAACGCGAGGTCTTCGAGCGTTTCCTCGTACTCACGCATGCGTTGCGCGAAGTGCCGCACGAGCTGCTGCAGCCCATCGAGGTCGGCGCCGACTGCGTCCGCGAACTCCTTCCGCGAGACACAGCGCAGGATTGTGTCGTCGATGGCGGACGCGAGGTGGCGCCGGAACTTCTCCCCGACAAGGCACATCTCGCCGAAGATCTCCCCTTGATCGAGAATCGACAACGTCAGCTTCTTACCGCTTTCGTCGAGGTAGGCCAGCTTGACTCGTCCTTTCTCGACCACGTACACGGACGTACTTGGCGAGCCGGGATGGTAGACCGTTTCGCCGCGGTCGACATGCGTCAGATCGCCGAGGTTCGTCAGCAGCCGGGCGAAGCTCACTCTGTCACTGGCCGTGGATAGCATCCGTCCTCCCTTTCACCGATCAGAGGCTACAGCGTCGCCAGACGGAGCAAGAGGAAACCGATGGTGGTGCGGGGGAAGGTTTACGCTTCGGAAAAGGTACAAGCGTCCCAGGGTAATGTGGACAACGTCACGATGCGAGGGAAGAAGAGAAAAGGGACAGCGTGGTCCTGATCACGAAACGGTTGGTCCCGATACTCCCTAGAAAGGAGGTGATCCAGCCGCACGTTCTCGTACGGCTACCTTGTTACGACTTCACCCCTCTTGCGGAAGTTACCCTAGGCGCCCTTAGAAGGGCGACTTCAGGTACCCCCCACTCGGTTGGTGTGACGGGCGGTGTGTACAATCCCCGAGTACATATTCACCGCGGTGTGGCTGACCCGCGATTACTAGCGATTCCGACTTCATGAGGTCGAGTTGCAGACCTCAATCCGAACTGGGAGGGGCTTTTATGGATTGGCTCCACCTTACGGTATTGCGACCCTTTGTACCCCCCATTGTAGCATGTGTGTTGCCCCAGGCATAAGGGACATGATGACTTGA
>CAYUSW010000001.1:0-9382 GCA_964447445.1 uncultured Thermotogae bacterium | reverse complement strand
GGGGCGAGCTCCTTAGTTCGCCCTCATGGGGAACACGCCGTCCCCCACGGCGGCTCTCATCCTGCGGTTGTCCGAAGGCTTCACTCCGCGCATTCGCCCTGGCTCTGTCTTGTCTCGCGCATGTAGAGCTCGTTCCCGGCGGCAAACCTGCTCGGGAAGGCGCCGCACGTCCACCTTGCGGCTCGCGAGCATACGGCATAAAGCCGAGACTACGGCGTGGGAGCGTTCTGGCTTAGCTCTCTCGCGCGGCGGCGCGCTTGGATGGCGTTGTACGCGGCTCCTGCCAAGACGATGGCCGCGAGCCCTGTCAGCACCCAGGTCATCACGAGCGGCGCGACCATGGTACCGCGAAGGTTTTCCACATCTGCCTTCCGCGCGGCTGCCTGGTCTTCAGCGAGCCTGAGCCGCTCCTCGAGCTGCGCCAGCCGTTGGTCGGTCTCAGCCATCGGCGTGGTCGCCTGGGCGATCTCCGCCTTCAGTTCCTGTCGATCGCGCTCCCGCAGGCTATTCAATCTCTCCTCGGCGGCGGCGATCTGCGGTGTCGCCGTGTCCGGGCAGGGCTGCACGACAGGCGTGGACGCCGGTTGCCCCTGTTCGGGAGTGTTCACAATGATCGGCGACGACAACGGAGGCGTCGCCGCCACGAACAGCACCGCGGCAAGCAGTCCGAGCAGCCAGAGCTTCGCGAAGACCATGCTCTCCCCCCTCCGGCAGCCTCTGGCTGGCGATCCCCTGCGTTTCTCCAACGGCCGCCGACGTCACAGTGTAGCCCAAGAGAGCGGACGTGCTGGCCGGCGGCTCTTGACGTCGCATCTCGACAGGGGACGGGACCACGCGGCCGGCGCGGCTCGGGGATTTGCCTCGACCGCCAGGCTGCGGGCACTCTCGATCTGGGAGGCGATCTTTGTGGCAACACTGCCGGAGAGAGCAAGCATCGCGTGGCAGAAGCGTGAGGGGCCCGTCGTGCTGGCGACGGTCGACGCGCGGGGCGAGCCAAACGCCATCTATGCCACGTGCGTCAGTCAGCCGGACGCTGAGCACCTGCTCGTTGCCGATAACTACTTTGGCAAGACCCGGGCGAACATCGAGAGAGGCAGCCGTGGCGCGCTCTTGTTCCTCACACAGGGCGGCGAGGCGTTCCAAGTCAAGGGTCTCTTGCAGCGGCACACGGGGGGGCCGTACTACGAAGGGATGAAGAGGTGGCTCGATCCAGAGCTACCCGGCCACGCCGCGGTCGTTCTCGCCGTCGAGGAAGTGTACTGCGGGAGCGAGAAGCTGAGGTGACGCCGTAGGCCCGGGGGGCGTCCGGCGCGGGAGCCGAATCGAAGGAACTCCTGGCGGCGCTCTGCGCTGGCGAAGACCCGCGGGCCCAAAGGAGAGTCTATGCGAGGTATGCATGGGTGCAATCGAGGAGTTGAGCTTCTCCTCGCCTTGACGCTAGCAGTATGCACAGCTGGGATGGCCGTTGCGGCAGGAGCGGCCTCAGACGAAGTCATCACCGTCCGCCTCCAGGCGATACGGGTCGCCGATGATGACGGGGGTCGCCCGGCTGCTATCGACGCGGAGCTGTTTGGGGAGTGGGTGTCCTTTGCCAACACCTGCTTTGCGCCTACGGGCATCGTGTTCACCTATGACCCCGCGACCGACTTTGCCGACGTGCGCAACACGCTCTTGAACAACATCGCTGACCCCAATGACACGTTCCCGGATTGGCGAGCACAGGGGACTCTGGGAAACGAGATCGCTGCGCAGTACCCGGACAAGATCCTGGTCGTCGTTCGACACGGGCCAGGGCCGATCTCGGTGTATGGAGGCTCGGGAGACCCGGCGCACGGCTTCATCATCTTGCCGGGACTCGAAGGCTGGATCAGCTGCGGCGTCCTAGCGTTGCGGGCGCTGCCGCATGAACTGGGACACTACTTCGGCCTCGGGCACACGCTGGCGCGGGAATTCACGAGCGTCGCGGAGGCCGAGCAGCACTTCAAGGACAACGGTCGCGATCCGTCGGTGTTCGACGGAGACGGGTTCTCTGACACTCCGCCAGATCCCGACGTCTACTCCCTCAACTGCGAGTCGGCGACGACCGAGATCACGCTCGACGGCGTCCGCTTCGAGCTGCCACGCGACAACCTCATGTCCTACTACACGGGGAGCACTCTCACTCCCATGCAGGGCGCCGCCGCGAGAGTGCTTGCCAAGCTTCTGGTGCAGCACCACTGCAAGTACCCGTGGAATGTGGCCGCGGTGGACGCGCCTGCCGGGACGCTGCGGTTCGAGGCCGAAGACCTGCCGCGCAGCAGCACGGGCGCAGCGCCGGGTCAGCAGGACATGTCATGGTTCACCCCGTACCCGTTCTCGCCTCACTGGAACGGGGATGATCAGCTCTTGTGGTGTGGCGCGATTGGCAAGTCGGTCACGCTCTATGACCTCTACGTGCCTCACGCCGGCCTGTACACCGCGGTCCTGTACGCCACTCTGGCTCCAGACTACGGCATCGTCGGGATGCAGATTGACGGCAAGACGGTTGGAACGCCCATCGATGGCTACGCTCCTGATGTCCGCCCCACGGGTCCTGTAGAGGTTTGCCCGAGCGTGCAGCTCGCGAAGGGTTCTCACAGCCTGACGTTCACCATGGTTGGCACGAACAGCGCGTCGCGAGGGGAGCTATTCGGAATCGACTGCGTCGAGCTTCGCCCCGTAGGCAGATAGGCCGGTGCGCGCCTGTTGGCTGTCGCAGGGGAGCGAAGCGGCTGCGCTGACGGCGCGCATGCTACGGCCGCAGAGCTCATGGCTCCCGCATCGCGGCCTCGCGCACGACGTCGCCGTTAAGGCCGACGGTGACTTCGTCGACGGCGAGGTCCGTTCGTCCTGACAATTCGGCGGCGCGCTCGACGATAGCCGTGAGTCCGCCGCAGCAGGGGACTTCCATCCGGACGACGATCACCCGAGGCGTGCCAGCCTGCGCGAGGATCTGGGCCAACTTGTCGGCGTAGCCCTCGGTCCGATTGAGTCTGGGACATGCGACAACGACCGCGCGCTCGCGGAGGAACCGCCAGTGGGCGTCGGCCGAGGCGATGGGCGAGCAGGTGCTGAGGACGGCGAGCTCGTGGCCTTCGAAGAACGGCGCTCCAGGTTGAACGAGATGGAGCTGGACGGGCCACTGGGAAAGCTCGGACGCGTTGACGCGCGGAGGCAATGCCGCGCCGCCGGTCGGCACCGGAGGCGCGCCGCTCGGCTTCAGAGTGCGCGCCAAAGTGCCCGGGCAGCCGCATGGCATCACGGCAGGCTCCTGGCCAGCGTGCGCGTGGCGGCGGTTCGCCTCCTCCATCCTGCAGACAGCGGCCTCGCCCTGCGTCTTCCGCAGGTGTCGGCTCGTGGCCGCGAGATCGAACTCGTCGCAGTCGCGCTCTTCGATCTGGAGCGCGCCGGTCGGGCAGGTACCGATGCAGTCGCCGAAGCCGTCGCAGAACTGCTCCTTCACCAGTTTCGCCTTGCCGTCCACGACCTTGAGCGCGCCCTCGGCGCAACCGGTCTCGCACGCGCCGCGGCCCGCACACAGAGACTCGTCGATTCGGATGATCTTGCGTCGCGTCATGGCGTGAGAACCTTCGCGGAGACGATAGCCGGTCGCGCGGTTTCTGGCGCGGAAGAGCGCGCGAGCGACGGTAGCTTCCCACGGAGTGCCGGGCTGCGCTATCCTCGCCGCACAGCATCCGGCGCTTCGAGGTGAGTCCTCAAAGCGTCGACGACACGGCTCGGAGGGATAGGGAGATGCGAGAACGATCGATCGTCATCATCGGCGCAGGGATGGGAGGCCTCGCGGCCGGGATCCACGGGCAGGCCAACGGATACCGGACGAGAATCTACGAGTCGCACGTCACTCCCGGAGGCCAGGCTGCGACGTGGAAGCGCCAGGGGTACTCATTTGATGGCTGCATTCACCATCTGTTCGGGTGCCGGCCGGGATCTCTGCTCTACGAGCTGTGGCGCGAGCTCGGGGCGATGCCGCGCGATCTTGTGCCGACGCGCGAGTGTGTCGCCGTCATGGGTGCGGACGGGCGGCTGTTCGCCGACTACTACGACCTCGATCGGCTGCACGAGCATCTGCACGAGATCGCGCCGCGTGACTCGGCGGCGGCCGACGAGTACGTGCGAGCCATCCGACAGTTCGCTCGCCACGACTTCTTTGGTGAGATGATCTTCGGCCGCAAGGCCAGGATTGTGGGCATGGCCCCGACCCTTGTCGGACTGCGGAAGTGGTTCAAGCCGACCATGGCCGATCTCGGGGCGCGATTCCGCGACCCGCTGTTGCGCGACGGGTTGGCGCTTGCCGAGTACTCCATGCCGTCGAATCCAGCATTCCTGCACCTCGTCAAACATGCCTACGGGATGACAGGCGACATTGCCTGGCCGGTGGGGGGAGCGGCCGCGCTCGCCCGCTCGATGGCCGACCGGTACGCGGCGCTCGGCGGCGAACTCCACCTCGGGCAGCGCGTGATCGAGATCCTCACGCGCGACGGCAAGGCCGTCGGGATCCGCCTGGCCGACGGCACGGCGGTCGAAGCCAACGTCGTGATCTCCAACGCCGACGGGCGTGCGACGATCATGGACCTGCTTGGCGGCAAGTTCGTCGACGATCGGATTCGCGGCTACTGCGCTCACAGTCCCGCGATGGACGAGACGAACTGGGCCGTCCACGTGTTCCTCGGCGTGAAGCGCGACCTCTCGCGGGAACCGTCGGCGCTCGTCATGCTCCTCGATCGGCCGGTCGAGATCGCCGGGCACACGTGCAACAGCCTCGAACTGCAGACGTACGGGATGGATGCGACGATGGCGCCTCCGGGCAAGGGCGTGATCAAAGTGGAGCTGGTCTCGCGGTGGAAGCTTTGGGAGGAGCTGTCGAAGGATCCGAAGCGCTACAGAGAGGAGAAGGAGAAGGCCGCCGAGACGGTGATCGACCTGCTCGAGAAGCGCTGGCCGGGCCTGCGGAACGACATCGAGGTCGTCGACGTCCCGACTCTGATCACGTGGAAGCGATTCATGGGCGGCGATCGTGGTTTCGTCAACATGCCGACAAAGCAGATGGACTTCATCGGGAGCCTTGTCCTCGGGAAGATCGACAGTCGACTTCCCGGACTTGCCAACTTCCATCTCGTTGGATCATGGGCGACGTCGGGCGGCGCGCTCTTCCTCAACGCGCTGTCCGGCCGGAAGGTCATTCGCGAAGTCTGTCGGGCAGACGGGCGCAGGTTCACCTCGCCCAGTGCCAGCGCGTGACTGGGAAAACGTGGTGCCGCCGCCCGCCAACCGCCTGAGCTGGCTGCAGAATCGCCCGCGAGGCGTAATGGCCGGAGACCTAGGCTCTCGCTACACTGCGATCCGGAGGAACAATGTCTGAGCCGGTCTGTTCTGAGGGACGTCCTCGCGTCCTTGTCATCGGCTACAGCGGGGCCAACAACACAGGCGCCGAGGCGCTTCTTCTCGCCGACATGGAGGACCTGCGCGCGGTTCTCGGGCCGCGTGCCTCGTTCACGGTGCCGTCGCTCGATGTCGAGAAGCTGCGTCGATACCTGCCGGAGCGGCCGGGGCTCAGGATCCTCCGCATCCCGTCCGTGTTCTTCGCCACGGTCTGGCGACTGATGAAGCGGCATGATGCGCTTGTCCTCGTCGAGGGGAGTACATTCATGGACTCGTGGGGCTCCGCCCTCCTGTGGTACTTCCTCTGGGCGGCGTGGTGCGCGCGCAGGCAGGGCAAACCATGCCTGGCTTACGCGGTCGATGCTGGCGAGCTCTGTGCGCGCAATCGATCCCTCACGCGAAGAATCGCGAGTCGGATGGACCTGATCGTCGTGCGGTCTCGCGCCGCGGCGGGCCGGCTGCGTGCCTGCGGCGTGACAGCGCCGATCGAGGCCACAGCGGACAACGCTCTCACCTTCACTCCAGATCCGGCACAGACATCCATTGCGAGAAGCTCATGGCCTGAAGCGGGAGGCGGGCTCGTCGGCTTGGCCGTGGTCAACTTCCATCTCTTCCCGGTCCGCCTGAGACCGCTCGCGCGGAAGACCGATCTCTACCGGTGGCCGTACGCGTTCTCGCGCTCGCGGGAGAGACGTAGCGCGGCGACCGCGCTCGCCGCGGCGTACGCCGATGTTGCGGACTGGATCGTAGCGGAGCAGAAGCGGCCGGTGGCCCTCATCTGCATGGAGGAGCTCGACGGCCCGTTTGCCGCGTGCGTTCGGGAGCAGATGAGGCATGGGGACCGGGCGCGGATCTTCTCGGCTCGTGATCTCAATGCGTCGCAGATGACGGGCCTCCTGAGGAGCCTCGAACTTCTCGTGACCTCGCGATACCACGCCGGCGTGCTGTCCCTGGCGGCCGCGGTTCCGCAGATTGCCGTCGGCCACGACTTCCGCTTGCGGAGCCTCTACGATGAGCTCGGCATGTCGGAGGCCTTCGTGGATCCAAGCGCACCGGGACTCGTCGAGACCCTGAAGGGGCACATCCGCAACCTCCTCTCCGACCCGGAGCCGACAAGAGCGGCGCTGCGGCGAGGCTACGGGGAGTTCGCGGCCAGGGCGAGGCAGAACCGCGAGCACCTTCGAGCGTTCTTCTCCCGCCGCGGGTGGGCGTCGTGACGGGAACCATCCTGATCACGGGCGCCACGGGGTTTCTCGGGACTCAGATAGCGCGCCGACTCCTTCGCGATACCGGGCTCTCGCTTGCCGTGCTCGTTCGCGCCGAGAGCGACGAGGCCGCCGTGCGGCGGGCGGGCCGAGCGTGGTGGGACTGGTCGGAACTGGCCGCGGCGGTGGGAGGGCGAGTCGCGATCGTGCGCGGTGACGTCACGCGGCCTCGACTGGGACTCGATCCCGCTGCGTACGATGCGCTGGTCGGGCGCGTGACGCACGTCGTCCACGCGGCGGCGGACCTGCGCCTGCAGGGGCCGCTCGACGAGCTGCGACGCGCGAACGTCGACGGCGTGCGAGAGGTCCTGGCGTTCGCTCGTGCCGCGCACGACGACCATGGCTTGTGCCGGTTTGCCCACGTGTCGACCGCGTACGCCGCGAGCCGTGCGAGCGAGGCGTGCGGCGAAGACGACCTGGGTCCGCCGACGCGCGATGCCCCGGCGTACGAGATCTCGAAGCGCGAAGGCGAGCTTCTCGTGCGGCAGCAGATGGACTCCCTTCCCATCACGATTCTGCGGCCGGGAATGGTCGTCGGGGACTCCGCAACGGGCGAGATCAAGACGTTCAACACCGTCTATGCACCGCTTCGCATGTACCTCTCGGGTCGCCTCCGCGTCGTTCCAGCCGCTCCCGGCGTGCGAGTCAACTTCGTCCCCGTGGACTACGTCGCGGACGCCGCCGTCCGGCTGCTCCTCGACGAACGCGCGCGCGGCCTGACGTTTCATCTCACGGCGCCCTGGGACTCTCTCCCTACGTACGCCGAACTCACAAAGGCCGTGCGGGCGTGGGCGAAGGAGTCGCTCGGGGTCAAGCTGCCGCGTCTTGTCTTCTTGCCCGTCCCCCTGCCCCGAAGCGCGCGGGGAGGGACCAGCCGCGGCGCGCTCGGGCGGAGTGCACTGGCACTCCTTGGGACGCTTGCGCCGTATCTTGACGATTGCCGGCGCTTCGATCGCGCGAACGTGGATCGCCTCCTCGGCCGGTACGACCTCGATTGGCGCGAGTTCCTGCCGCGCCTGCTCGAATACGCCACGGCCAACGGGTTCCTCCATCGGTCGGAGAGAACGGTCCACGAGCAGGTTTTGTTCCGACTCGCCGGACGCAGTCGCCCCGTGCTGTATCACGATGTCGCCGAGACGGGGACGCGCGTGCGTTCGGCGGCCGAGGTCCGCGCGGAGATGCTGCAGGCCGCGGCCGCCTTGCGCGCGATGGGCATCGAGAAGGGCGATCGCGTGGCGTGGGTAGGCCGCAACAGCACGCGCGTGCTGGCCCTCGACGTCGCGATCGGCCTTCTCGGCGCGGTGAGTGTGCCTGTCTACTACACGAGCCCGCCGTCGGAGATCGACGGAATCCTCGAGGACTCCAAGGCGAAGCTGCTATTCGTCGGCGCCCCCGACGTGCTTGCGCGACTGGATGAGCTTGCGTCGCAGGTGCCGATCGTCTCGTTCTGGCACGGCGCGCCGGCGCCGGCGCCGCCGCCGACGGTCCGTCGGGACACCATCGCCTGGGAGGATTTCCTGAAGCGCGGCGGGACGGCAGCCATCGCGCTCGAGGCTCCGGTGGGGTTCGACGATCTCGCGACGCTGCGCTACACGTCGGGGACCACGGGACGACCGAAGGGGATCCCGTTTCACCATGGGAACCTCCGCTTCATGGCCGAGTCCCTCGTGTCGCTTGTGCCGTGGCGGGCCCGGACGCGGCGGATCACCATGTTGTCGTTCCTGCCGATGAATCACGTGGTGGAGGGGATCCTCACAACCTACTCGCCGTACTTCGCGCCGGCGGCGCTCGACCTCCACTTCCTCGACGACTTCCGTGCGCTGGCGCGCGTGCTGCCAAGCGTCCGCCCGACGTTCTTCTTCTCCGTGCCGCGGTTCTACGACCGGGTCTGGAGTCAAATCCTTGGAACGCCGATCCTGAAGAGGATCGCGTGCGGCGCCGGGGGCCTCGCCGGGGGCCTTCTGCGCCGTGCTGCGGGTTCCGTCGTGCTGCGTCGGGCCGGGCTCGATCGCTGCGCTCAGCTTCTCGTCGGCTCGGCGCCTGCGCGGCGCGACGTTCTCGACGGACTTGCGCGCCTCGGGATCGATGTCTACAACGCCTACGGTCTCACCGAGGCGCCGCTCGTGACGATGAGCCGGCTGGGCCGACATCGAGCAGGAACCGTCGGCGAAACCCTGCCGCGGACCGAGATCCGCGTCGCGCCAGACGGCGAGATCCTGGTCCGCGGCCCTCAAGTCACGCCGGAGCGCCTGCACGGCGGCGCGGATCTTGGCGTCCGGAACGGCTGGCTCAGCACGGGGGATCTAGGTTGCCTTGACGAGGCCGGGCACCTCGTGATCTCGGGACGCAAGAAGGAACTCATCGTGACCGCCTACGGGAAGAACGTGAGCCCGGAGAAGGTTGAGGCGCTCCTGCGCTGCGTGCCCGGCGTGCGCGAGGCGATGCTCGTGGGGGACGGAGAGGCCTACTGCGCAGCGCTCCTTTGGCTGCAGAGCCCGGATCTCGATAGAGAGAGCGTCGACGCAATCGACCGCGCGGTCGAGGCGCAGAACGCGAACCTGTCTCACCCCGAACGCGCCAAAGCCTGGATCCTGCTGCCGTACGACCTGTCCATCGAGACGGGAGAGCTGACTGCGAACCTCAAGCTGCGGCGGCGCGAGGTGCTCGCGCGTCGGGGCGCCGCCATCGCCGCGCTGTAC